>CAJMNV010000121.1 GCA_905214825.1 uncultured bacterium
AAGCTTTGAAAATAAAGGTAACAGAGGGGCAGGCAAAGGTCCTTCCGCTCCTGTGCTGGCAAAGTGGTTAGGCGATGTGCGGACATTGTTTGATAAAGAAATGGTGACAGTGATACAAAATGATGCCATAGAACGCAAAGGTTTAAAACAACTTTTGCTGGAACCAGAATTGCTGGATACCATAGAGCCGGATATTAATATGGCATCTACATTGTTGATGCTCAAAGATCAAATACCTAAAAAATCAAAAGAGTCAGCAAGAAATTTTATCAAAAAAATTGTAGAAGAAATAAACAGAAGAATGGAAAATCAAGTGCGACGTGCTGTGACAGCAGCATTAAACAAAAAAGAACATTCGCCGTTACCTTCGGCAGCAGCGATTGATTTTCGCTATACGATTGCAAGAAATTTGCGACATTATCATAAAGAATTGCAAACCATTATACCCGAAAGAGTGTATTTTTTTGACCGTTCTGCAAAAATCAATCGTTGGAATGTGATATTGGATATTGACCAGAGTGGTTCTATGGGAGAGTCTATATTTTATTCTTCTGTGATGGCGTGTATATTGGCATCTATGGCATCTGTCAAAACAAATGTTGTGGCGTTTGATACAAAGGTGATGGATTTGACACAATTGTGTCAAGACCCGGTGGATTTGCTGTTTGGTTTCCAAATGGGTGGGGGTACGGATATTGAAAAATCGGTGGCGTATTGCCAGCAGTTTATAGAAACACCAAACAAAACATTGTTTTTCTTAATTTCGGATTTGATGGAAGGCGGCAATCGTAATGGCTTGTTGCGACGGTTGGAAGATATGAAACAGTCTGGTGTGACGGTGGTTGTGCTTTTGGCTGTGGAAGATGGTGGTTATCCTTATTATGATGAGGATATTTCAAAAAAGATTGCGAAAATGGGTATTCCTTGTTTTGCTTGTACACCTGAAAAATTGCCAGAACTTTTGGAAAGAGCATTGAAAAAAATGGATTTATCAGATTTTGCCAATGAGATAAAACGTAAGAAAAAATGAATGGAAAGCTGGGAGTATATGAAAAAAAATGATATTTTTCAGCCAGAACAAAACTATCAAAGATATATTATAGGAAAATTTCACAATGCGGATTTTGTGCCGAAAATGTTGAAAGAATATGGGGAATTGTGCGTAGATAGCCCGCAAATTACAGAATATGAAGTGGTTGGTAGTTGGACGATTATTCCATGTGGTACAAATTTGATAAGTAGAGGGAATTTTTTTGACTTGATGAGTTGGTTGTGTCAAGAAGGAGAAACAGCGTTTGCCATTGCCATACACGAAAAAAACAGCTATTTTGCTGTGAGAGATACAGAAAATCCTTTTGGAGATACAGTGTTTGTAAAATTTGATGATGGTACATTGTTGTTTTGGTATTTGCCAAGAGGGCTGGTTGATGATATGGCATATGATGTTTTGGAAGATACAAATATATTGCAGGAATTTGAAAATCATCAAACATTTTTGAAAGAAATCAATGCAGTGTGTGTGTTGGAAAAAATAGAAAAGTAGAATTTGTTTTTTATCAAAAAGAAATAGGAGAATACTTTTTACAAAGTGTTCTCCTATTGTTTTTATGGATAGAATTAGCTCAATTTTGCTTTTGCTGTGTTTACCAAAGCAGTAAATGCAGTGGGGTCGGATACAGCTAATTCAGCCAACATTTTTCTGTTGATTGTAACATCAGCCAGTTTCAAACCATGCATCAATTTGCTGTAAGAGATGTCGTTCATTCTAGCTGCTGCGTTAATTCTGGTAATCCACAGACTTCTGTAATCTCTTTTTGTCTGTTTTCTGCCAGCGAAAGCAAAAGCCATTGCTTTCATAACAGATTGTTTTGCGACTCTGTACTGTTTGCTTCTTGCACCACGATAGCCTCTAGCCAGTTTCAGAACCTTTTTATGTTTTTTTCTCGCATTTAATGCGCCTTTTACTCTTGCCATTGTAAAGTCCTCCTAAAAAATATACTCGAAATTATGCGTAAGGTAACAGTGTTTTTTTGATGCTGTTCAATACAGTTTTGTCAACTGTTGTAGCATGTCTTAAATTTCTTTTTCTTTTTCTGGACTTTTTACCAAGAATATGTTGTGTGTTACATTTGTTTCTTTTTAATTGTCCTGTTGCAGTGACTCTAAATCTTTTCGCTGCTGCTTTTTTTGTTTTCAACTTAGGCATTTCGTATTCCTCCTAAAATCTTATGGTTTACTTATTTTCTATTCGGGACATGATTAGCTTTTTGGAGCCAAAAACATCACCAAGCTTTTGCCTTCCATTTTGGGTTCTTTGTCAATCATACCAAATTCGGCAGTTGCTTTTGCGAAATCCTCCAAAATTGTCATACCAACTTTGGAATGACCAATTTCACGACCTCTAAAACGAATGCTTACTTTTACTTTGTCGCCGTTTTTCAAAAATTCGTTTGCCTTCTTGACCTTAACCTGAACATCATGTGTATCGATACTGGGGGACAAACGCAATTCTTTTACGTCAACGGTTTTTTGTTTCTTTTTTGCTTCTTTTTCTTTTTTTGCTTGGTCGAATTTGTACTTGCCGTAATCCATGATACGACAAACAGGCGGTTTTGCCGTTGGAGCAATTTTCACCAAGTCCAGTCTTCGTTCGTCTGCAATTTTTTGGGCATCTCTGGAAGACATAATTCCTAGCTGTTCGCCGTTTTCATCAATTAGTCTGATTTCCTTGTCCCGAATTTGTTCGTTAATCATTAAGTCAGTAATAGCCAAGCACCTCCTAAATTTTTTCAAAACAGTTTTATTTTTGGCTGCAATAAAAAATGCACCGAAAGAAATCCGCTGCATACAAGAAAAACAGAGTATACTCTGCCTTATGATACTGTATGAACCTTACGAGCCTTTTGCTGCAAGGTGAGAAGCGGAACTTCTTCTTTGTTACTGGGATAGTTTAGCATAGTTTTACATGTTCGTCAATGTTTTTTTGTATTTTGTATTGTTTTGTGCAAATTTTTTTGTAAAATGGCATAAATAACGGAAAAAATGCCCATACTTGGTTGCAAGAGGTGGTAGCATATGAAAAAAACGATTGTGATTGTGAGCATTAGTGCTGTTTTGACATTTGTCATTAGTTTTGTTGTTGTGTATAAATATATGAAAACACAGACACAACAACAAGAAATACAAAAAGCAATGTTGAAAGAAGTTTCAAACAAAGAGGAGAGAATTGCATCAAATGCAGAAATTGTATATCAATATTATTATACAAAAGACCAAGTAACAAAAGAACAAACAGAACCTGTGCAAGATTATATGAAAGGGCTTTCTTTGCAACAAGTACAAAGTATTTATGAAGGTTGGCAGGTGGTGTATTTTGCATCGGATAAAGTGATATTGCGTTGTAGTGTAATTGGTAGCAGCAAAGAAAGTTATTTGTTGGGTGAAAAAGATGGGTATTTGGCAGTGTTTTTGGAAGATGAAAATAAAAAAGTGTCGCTGTATGAATGTACCAATACGCCTGTGCAGATATTGCCAGAAACAGAACAACGACAATTAAAAGAAGGCATTACGATATTGGGTGAGGCGAATTTGACAAAAGTTTTGGCAGAATATACCAGTTAATTTTCTATGTTTTGTTAGGTATGATTTTGGTGTGTGTGGAGAAACTATAGTTGTAACAAAAAAGGAGGCGGTATATATGGAACAATGTAATGAATGTATTAGATGTACTGTAGATAACTGCAAACATCACCACAGTAACAAAAATTATTGCACATTGGAAACCATCCAGGTGGGCACACATGAGGCAAATCCGAAAATGGACCAATGTACAGACTGTCTTTCTTATATGAAAAGATAAGTAATACAGTAGATGAAAAAAAATGGATATTTCAAAATAGAAATATCCGTTTTTTTATTTATTCTTCATCTTCGTCATCATATGGTTCATTGATAATCATCAGTTGCAAAAAGTTTTTTTCTTGGTTTACCCAACAAAAATACAATATATTGGTATCTGTATCCAAACAGGTATTGACACCATCTTTTTCGGTGATGGAAAGGTCAATATCTGCATTTTTTAATGTTTCTATGATGTCATCATGTTTAGAGACATCATACCCATTTCCAATTTCATAAGATGCCATAAAGAAAATAGAGTTTAAGAAAGACGCAGTATCATCAGCAGTTTTTTCAAATGTGATGAAATCATCATTGGTGGTGATATACATAGGAGGATTTGGGATACCTTGTTCTAAATCACGACGCAAATAACCAGCATTCCAACAACCTTGATTTTCATACCAAGTCAATACATACTCTTGTGTGACAGTGTGCCATTGGTCACGAGGTAGTTGACAAAGTCGATAAATTTCATGTTCTGCACAGGCTTCGTCGATTTCTTCTTTTGTCATGTCTTGTAAATCTTTTGCATAATCTTCAATATCTTCTTCCAAAAATTCATAGTTGGTCATGATTTCACTTGGTTTATTGATGTGGTTAAAAATATCATTGATTGGGTGATTTCCGCAATACGTCATATATTCTTTGTAAAATGGCGGAAATGTAATGTGATATTTTTGTTCCACAGCAGTGATTTCTTGTTCCGAAAATCCAGTGAATGGTTCCGTAAAATCACATTCCTCAAATTGATGTAAATAGTCTAGCATTTCCCATGTTGTCAAATTATATTTTTTTGCCATAAAAATACACCTCCTATATTTCTATTTATCATAGCACGCAAACATATGTTTGTCTAGTAAAATGTAAAGATATAGAAGGTGTTTGATTAGTTAGATTTTTAGTAAGCTCTACCCCAATATACCATGTGTTTTGCAGGTTTGCCACAGCAAACGCAAGTATTGGATAATGTTTCTTGTTCAAAAGGAATACATCTGCTTGTTGCAGCGGTTTTTTCTTTGATTGCATCTTCACAAGATTGGTCACCACACCACATTGCTTTGATAAAACCAGGGGTTTCATTGATTGTTTTTTCAAATTCGTCCATGGTCGTTGCAATGTATGTTTTTGTGTCACGACGTTCGGTTGCTTTTTGCAATAAAGTGTTTTGGATTTCGTCTAATAAAGCAGTAATTTTTGTTTCCAGTTCGTCCAAAGATACGATTACTTTTTCGCCTGTATCACGTCTTGCCAAAACAGCTTGATTTTTTTCGATGTCTTTTGGTCCGATTTCCAAACGCAGAGGAACGCCTTTCATTTCGTATTCGCTGAATTTCCATCCAGCGGATTTATCAGAGTCGTCCAGTTTGACACGACATACGGAAGAAATCTGATTTTTCAATGCTTCTGCTTTTTCCAAAACGCCTTCTTTGTGTTGTGCAATGGGAATGATGACAACTTGTGTGGGGGCAATGCGAGGAGGCAGT
>CAJMNV010000122.1 GCA_905214825.1 uncultured bacterium
GGGCTAACCAAGTTTCTGCAATCACTGGTGCAACATACGGTGATTTTGTGGTAATACCAGAAGTGGAAAAAGCGGCAAAAGCAGCAATGGAGGAAGTGCTGGCTGTTGCTATGGCAATGGGCATCAATTTGAGCCAAGAAGATGTGGAAGAAGTGATAAACGGCTTCAAACGTTGGAATGACAATGGGAAATCCTCTATGTTGCAAGATGTGGAAGCAAAACGTATCACAGAAGTGGATATTTTTGCGGGCAAACTGATTGCATTGGGCAAAGGTTGCGGTGTGGCAACGCCGGTCAATCAAACATTGTATTGGTTGTTGTGTGCAAAACAAAAAATATATACCAGATAAAAATCAAGAAGAAATCCCATTTATGATATAAATGGGATTTCTTTTTATTTTTGATTGTTTTGATAACCTTGTTGCAATCGACGTTTTCTGGCGGCTTTTCTTTTTGCACGTTGACGTTCTTGTTTTTGGTATAACAGATAACGGTATGCCAAAAACGCCATAAAAAGCAAAAGTAAAATACCAATTACCACAAGTGCAATGGTTTTGAATATATCACTACGCTTTTTGGCAGAAATTTGTGCCAATTCTTCTTTGGTGGTTTCTGCAACTGCATCAGAAGCTACCAAATTTGCACGGGCAATGGGTTTGCCCTCATAAGAAAGCGTGAGTGTACCAAGGATATCGTCTTTTGCAATCGGGACAGATACCGTATCATTGCAAGTGATGGTTTGTTGTATATCTGCAACGCTGCCTTGTTTGGGAATGGTAACATAAACATCTTGTTTCAATATGGCAGATATGGTTTGTTTTGTGTTTGTTTTGTTTTGCAACGTTTCAGTGACAGTTACATCTTGTGCTATATCTGTGGCAGAAATGGCTTTCACCGTTTTGTAATTGTCAAATCCATAGTCAAATAATGTTTTGGTGTCAACATAATGTTGTGCACCTGCACATTTTAGCACAACAACAATCAATTCTGTATTCCCTTTTTTTGCAAATGTCACCAATGTGTTTAATGCTTCGTTTGTAAAACCAGTTTTGCCACCTTTTGCTTCTGGATAATAATATAATGAATGTTTGTTTAACATTTGGTGTTGCCCATGCAAATAACGGATTTCATCTTGTTTGTTGGTAGGGGGGATTTCATAATATGTTTTTTCTACCAATTTGCGATATGTGTCATGTGTCAATAATTGTTTTGTAATCAAAGCCATATCATGTGCAGTGGTATAATGGTCTTTGTCAAAAAGTCCATTGGCATTGACAAAATTGGTGTTTTGACACCCTAGTTCTTTTGCACGAGCTGTCATGTGTTTGGCAAATGCTTCTGTACTGCCGTCTACAAATTCTGCGATACCATTGGAACATTCATTTGCAGATTGCAGTATAATGCCATACAATACTTGTTCGAGTGTGAGCGTTTCGCCTTCTTGTATGGCGATGTGTGAGCTTCCCGGTTCTATGGTATATATGGCATCGTGTGAAAATGTAATGGTATCTGTAAGATGAATATTTTCAGCTTCCATTTTTTCCAGTGCAAGCAATATTGTCATCAATTTTGTAATACTGGCAGGATATTGCTTGGTATCGCTATTTTTTTTATATAATATTTGTCCAGATGTTGCGTCCATAAGTATAGCAGCTTCTGCAGTTAAAGACAATTCATTGGTTTCTATGCTTTGTTCTGGTATAATTGTGTCTTGCATTGCAAAAACAGTATGGGAAAAAAACAAACACAATACCAAAAGAAAATCAAAAAATTTATATTTCATGATATACACCTACTATGATAATTTTTTGTTTTATGTTACAATATAACAATGCGACATAAAAAAAGCAATTTGACATTGCTTGTATCAGTATACCAGAAAATAAAAAAAATGAAAAATATTTTTTGTGACAAAATTTGATAGCACAAAGGTATGAGGCAAATGAAACAAGAAAAAATCAAAGTGACATTATTGGTGCTGTGTATGTTGTTTTGCGGTGCCATTTACAGCAAATGGTATGGTAGTGGTGTATTGGAGATGAAAGAAGAAGTATCACAAAATATCAACCAACCAGAAACAGAATATACCACAAATCTGATTAACATCAACCATGCACAAAAAGAAGAATTGATGCTGTTAGATGGTGTGGGTGAAAAAACAGCAGAACGTATCATTGCATACAGACAACAACAGGGTATGTTTGAAAATATTGCAGATATTCAAAATGTGAAGGGCGTTGGAGAAAAGACTTTTGCAGAAATTGCCCCATATATTACAGTAAATTAGGAGGAAAACAATATGGCGTATCGTATTTTAGTTGTAGATGATGAAAAATTGATTGTGAAAGGGATTAAATTTTCGTTGGAGCAAGATGGTATGGAAGTTACCGCAGCTTATGATGGGGAAGAAGCATTGCAAAATATCCAACAGGAGAATTTTGACTTGGTTGTGTTGGACGTGATGCTGCCAAAAATGGACGGTTTGGAAGTGTGTCAGCAAGTACGAGAATTTTCTCAAATCCCAATTATCATGGTTACAGCAAAAGGCGAAGATATGGACAAAATTATGGGTTTGGAATATGGTGCAGATGACTATATTACAAAGCCATTTAATATTTTGGAATTAAAAGCACGTATAAAAGCGATATTGCGTCGTAGTGTGAGAAGAACTGCAGAACAACCCGAAGCAAAAAATGTATTGAAAGCAAGAGAATTGGAATTGGCATTTGACAGCAGACGAGTATTTATCAGCAATAAAGAAGTGAATTTAACAGCAAAAGAATTTGATTTGTTGGAATTGTTGATGGAAAATCCAGGAAAGGTATATAGCAGAGAAAAGCTGTTGGATACCGTTTGGGGATATGATTATCCGGGTGATGTGAGAACGGTTGATGTACATGTCAGACGTTTGCGTGAAAAAATAGAAGAAAATCCAAGTGAGCCAAAATATATCTTTACAAAATGGGGAGTTGGTTACTATTTTAATTAAAAAAGAAAAAGCTCCATTTATTAGCTTACGTTGGGTGCTGTTGGTGACATATGTCATCATTGGGATATTGCCATTGTTGCTGATTTCCAATACGTTGTTACATTCCATACAATCTTATTTTGTGGAAGAAAGAAAAAAAGAATTGCTGAGTGAAGCAAATGTGATTGCAGGTCAGCTGGCATCTTATGATTTTTTTGAAAATAAAATATATCAAGAAGATTTGCAAGAAATGATGCTGCATTTGGGGCAGGAAGAAGATTTTCGGATATTGGTGTTGGATACATCAGCGATTGTGGTATACGATACAGGATATGAAGAAATTGGAAAAACATATTTGATACCAGAAGTATTGGAGGCTTTGGAAAACAAAGATGTTGCCAGAGAACAAAAAAATGGTGATATTTATGCAGCAGCCTCTATTGTGGGCAAAGGCAATTTATATGATGGTGTGGTGCTGATTGCCGATTCTTTGCAAGATGTTTCAAACACTGTGGGCGATATTGCGGAAGAAGCGTATATTTGGTTGGCAGTGGTTTTGGTGATTGTCATTTTGATTATGCTTGTGATGTCACAATTATTTACAGAACCTTTGAAACGTATGATAAAAGTTATTCAAAAAATGGCAGAGGGACATTTGGAACAACGCTTGGAAATTAACAATCCTACACATAATGAAATTGTGGATTTGGCGTTGTCTTGCAACCATATGGCAGACCAGTTAGAAAAAGTGGAGTCCAGCAGACAGCAGTTTGTGTCGAATGTTTCGCATGAATTGAAAACACCTTTAAGCTCTATCAAAGTGTTGAGTGAGTCCATACTATTACAAGAAGATGTACCAAAAGAAATGTATGTGGAATTTTTGCACGATATCAATTCGGAAGTGGACAGAATGTCTGCAATCATAAATGATTTGTTGACATTGGTAAAATTAGACCAAAAAGAAATACCACTGAATTTTGCGAAAACAGATATCAATCAAATGATGGAGGACATCATCAAGCGGCTATCTCCTTTGGCAAATGTGAAACAGATTGCTATACAGTATACAAAAGAAAAAGATGTATTGGCAGAGATAGATGAAATGAAAATGATTTTGGCAATATCCAATTTGGTAGATAATGCAATCAAATATACACCAAAAAAAGGCTCTGTGACTGTGACATTGGACGCAGATCATCAAAATGCATTTATCACAGTGACTGACACAGGCATTGGGATACCTGAAGAAGAAGTGGGTCGTATTTTTGAACGTTTTTATCGTGTGGATAAAACAAGAGACAGAGAAACAGGTGGAACAGGTTTGGGGCTTTCCATCACTTATGCAACAATTATGATGCATAATGGCAGTATTAAAGTAAATAGCAAAGAGGAAGAAGGTACTAGCATACAAGTCAGAATTCCTTTACACCACAACACTTGATATGTAATGTATGACAAATATCAATATGTTGCAAAAGAAAGGACTGTTGTATAGATGAAAAAAAGCAAATTGCTTTTGAATATTGTATTGGTTGTGATTGTTTGCATTGTGGCAATACCATTATTGTTTTTGGTGGGAAGCAGATGGAAACACAGTACAGAAAATCAAGCAGAAATTTATTATTTGTCTGGCTCCGGCTACAATTTGAAAGGCATTACCAAAACCATAGATACAAACAAAACAACAGAAAATATCATGATGGAATTGTTACAGGAATTGAAACAACAACCACAAAAAGAAGGTTTTTTTTCGACGATACCAGAAGAAGTTTCTTTTTTATCTGTCAATTTGTATGATGGAACGGCAGTTGTAGATGTAGCGTCATCTTATTTATCATTGACCAATGTACAAAGAGTGCTTGTGCGGTGTGCGATTGTCTGGACATTGACATCATTAGATGATGTGGATAATGTGGAAATACAAGTAGAGGGGTATACATTGCAGACAGGTTATGGAAAAACCATTGGTTTGATGGACCGTACAAATGTGAATATTGATGGCGAAATTTCCGCAGAAACCACAGAATATGCGATATTTAAGTTGTATTTTGCAAATGCACAACATAATGCATTGATTGTGGAAGACCGTGTGGTTGAAGTCAATACCAATCAAGCAAAAGAAAAGACAGTTGTAGAACAGTTGATTGCAGGACCTTTGGAAAAAGGGTATTATGCAACTGTGCCGATGGATACAAAAGTACGGGATGTTACAACAACGAAAGATGGCATTTGTTATGTGAATTTGAGCCAAGACTTTTTATCAAAGTCATCGGGTGACCATAACAAAGAAGTGTTGATGGTATATTCTATCGTGAATTCGTTGTGTGCATTGGATAGTGTGAATAAAGTGCAGTTTTTTGTAGAAGGCGAAAAGATAGAAGATGTAAAAGGAAAT
>CAJMNV010000123.1 GCA_905214825.1 uncultured bacterium
ATAAGGTAGTGTTTTGCAACGCAAACCACAAATCGTTTTGATTTTATTTGGTTCCAATGATAGTGCATTACAAGAAGGAAACTATCGCACTCCCATAGAATACGAACAAAATATGGTACAAATCATACAACAAATTTTATCGCTTTCCACACATCATGCATTTGCATCAGGAAAAACAATTCCTATTTTGCTCACACCTCCTTCTATGGTAGACACAGATTTTTATCCCTATACCACAAATACACGTTTGCAAGTATATGGCGATATTATCAAAAAGTTATCTGCAACTTATCATTTGCCTTGTGTTGATTTTTTCGCAATATTACAGTCTATCACAGATACCGTGGCATATGAAGCATGTTTTCAATATGATGGCGTACATCTGAGTCAAAAAGGATATGCTCTATTATATCCATATCTGCAAGACAAAGTCTTATCCATATTACAACAAGACCCATTCTTTCAAAAATAAACCACTTCATATTTTTGACAAAACAATAGAGAGGAAAATACTTTGCTTTTGCAAAGTATGCTCCTCTCTAAAATTTTATCCATCATCTTCTTTTCAAAATATGCTTTTCCAATTTGAATAAAAAACAATATTTTTCAGAAATCTATGTACTATTTTCTTCTTTTTAGTATTTATCACTACTCATATTTTGCTTTGATATATCCACAGTTGGTACATATTCCGACACAGTTGCATTTGCATATTCCATTTTTGGCATAGATTGTGCCCTAGGTGCATCATATGTTGCATTGTTATCTTCCCACTGGAATTTTGACAACAATTCTTTCAAAACTTGTGCTTGTCCAGAAAGTTCTTCGCTGGATGCCGCCCCTTCTTCTGATGTTGCTGATGTTGTTTGTACAACGCCTGCAATCTGGTCAATACCAATATGAATTTATGCTACGGCATTTGCCTGTGTTGATGCCTCTTCTGCAATACGATTGATACTTTCTGCCACCATATGGATATTATCAATTACTTCTTTTAATGATGTTGCTGTTTTGTCTGTAATTTCTTTTCCTCGTTCCACAGAATGTAAAGAGCGTTCAATCAAAGCAGATGTACTTTTTGAAGCTTCTGCTGATTTATTTGCCAAATTCCGCACTTCATCTGCTACCACAGCAAACCCTTTGCCTGCCGCACCTGCTCTTGCCGCTTCTACCGCCGCATTCAAAGACAAAATATTTGTCTGGAATGCAATATCTTCAATTGTTTTTACAATTTTACTAATTTCCATGGAGTTTTCACTAATATCTGACATTGCTGCTAACATCTGTTGCATATTTTTATTGCTTTCGTCTGCTTCTTTTTGTATATGTAACGTATCTTTGTTAGAACGTTCTGATATTTTTGCTGTACTTTCAATCTGTCTTGACACTTCATTTATAGAAGCAGCCAACTCTTCCACAGAGGAAGCCTGTTCCGTTGCACCTTGTGCCAAATTTTGTGCCCCACAAGAAACTTGCTCACTGCTTGAAGCAACTTGTTCTGCCACTTCATAAATTTGAGAAAATGTATCACTCAATCTCACTTTAATTTGTTCCATAGCTTTTAACAAAACTGTGAAATCGTTGATATACATTTTTTCGTTCATACTTTTTATTTTGAAGTTACCATTTGACATTTCTTCCATCATATGTATTTGGTCTTTCATCAAGAAAGAAATGCCTTCTAAAAATGTTCGCATAGAGTTTGCCACATTACCAAATTCATCTTTGGACTCATATGTCACATTTACATCTAATCTCCCTTGTGATGCTAAAACAAGTGTTTCTTCAATTTCTTTCAAAGGTACCAATATTGCCTTTGTCATTTTCCTTCTCATTATTCTGACAACCAGTGTACCAATCACCAAATAAGCAACCATAATAATATACAATGTTGTTTTCCAATTCATCACATATTCATATCGTTGCACACTGTTTTCTTCCAAATTCTGTGCCATTTTTGCTAACAATACACCAGCTTTATCTGTTTTTTCACTGTATTGTTCCAAAACCACTATCGATTTTTGATAAGACGCCTCTGAATTATCTGACAATAATTTTTCAATATTATCCCTGTCTTTTGCAGCATCTGCAATTGCATTTTTGTATTCTAAAACAACTGTCTTATCTCCTCTATATTCTGCCTCAAACCAACTTAAAACTTTATTTGCACTTTCTGCATATTCTTTTGCTTTTGACAAAAATTTATTTTTTTCTTCATCTGTATTTGCACTCACAGCCAATGCAACATTTTTCACTGCCAAATTCATTTGCAAACGCAAATTGTATAAATTGGATTCGCCCTGATAGTTTTCCGCATAGAAATTTTGGTATTGTTTTACGATACTTCCTACCCCCGCAAAAGACAAACACACCAAAGTCAAAATAACAACTAATAATGTTCCAAATGAAAACAACACTTTTTTTGCCACTTTCCAATTTTTCATGTTTCTCATCTCCTTATTCCTTTATTGTCATTTCATTCACTTTCTTTATGTAATTTTTATGAAAATTCCCATTTTGTACATTCTATTTTTTCATATAAAAAATATCTTCCCCTATCCTTATTTCTTTTTCTTCCTCCTTTTTATAAATATTTTATTTGTATTCTTCATAAAAAAACAATGATAAAAGGTCTGAGTCTAGAAAAAATCCTTTCACCTTCCATCATTGTAAATTAAAATCATACATATCTTTTCCCAATACCTATTGAAGAAGAATCCCTCATAATTTTTTATTTTTCATAAAATAGAACCACATAAAATGACAAATTTCTCAATTTTATTATCCCACTTTGTATATTTTCTGTCAAGATACTTTGTTGTGTGATATTATATTAAAAATTAAAAAATTTTTATAAAATTTTACAAAGAAAAAACATCATTATTTTAAAAAAATGATGTTTTTTCTTTGTTGTCTTACATCAATTTCCACATTCAATACTAATTTCTGTAAATATATCTAAAATATCTTGTATATCTGTTTTATCTTTCTCTTCACCAGCTTTATCCATCACAATGCCGCCTTTATCCATCATAATCAATCTTGTACCATATTCCACAGCATAACGTAAATTATGTGTGACCATCATCGCTGTCAATTTCTTTTCTTCCACAACTTTATGTGTCAATTCCATAATAATTTCTGCTGTTTTTGGGTCTAATGCAGCTGTATGTTCATCTAATATCAAAAACTCAATAGGGGTCAATGTAGACATCACCAATGAAGCAGCTTGTCGTTGTCCGCCTGACAACGCTCCCAATTTGACATGCATTTTATTTTCCAGCCCCAACCCCAATATAGAAAGCTGTTCTTTGTAATAATTTTCTCTTGCTTTGTTGACACCTCTACCCAAACCAAATAGCTTACCTTTTTGGTCTGCCAAAGACATATTTTCCAACATTGTCAAATTTGGACAAGTTCCCGTAGAAGGATTTTGATATACTCTACCAATGGTACGATACCTTTGAAACTCTTTCATTTTAGAAATATCTTTCCCACCAATCAAAACTTTTCCACCTTCTATGGGAATACTCCCGCAAATGATATTCAACATAGATGTTTTACCACTGCCGTTACTCCCCACAATCGACACAAATTCGCCTTGTTTCACGCTAAGATTAAAGTCATCAAACAGACACATTTCCGTCACTGTCCCCGGATTATACACTTTATGAATATGTTGCAATTCAAGCATATTCCACAGCTCCTTTCTGTCTGTTCCCCAACACCAATACCACAAGAAACAGTACTGCTGTCACCAATTTCAGCAAATTTGCAGGCAGCCCCATACTGATTGCAATTTGTATACATATTTTATACAACACACTGCCAATCAGCACCACTGTTGTTGCTTTAAAAAAGCTCAGTTTACGGAATAATGTCGTACCAATGATAACTGTTGCCAAACCAAAAACCACTTGCCCCGTACCCATCGTACTAGAAAATGCTCTTTGTTCTTGACACACCACAGCACCACACAATGCTACCAAAGCATTTGCAATCACAAGCCCTTGTATTTTTACAATCCCTTTATCTTTTGCCAATGTTGTCACCAATGCGGCGTTGTCACCCACTGCTCTCAAAAGTAAACCATTTTTTGTTTTCAAATACCAATCCAATGCCAATTTCACCAAAACCGCCAATATCAAAGACACAATAAATTTGCGGTACATCAAAGGCATATCACCCATTTTTACTATGGAAAATATCGTATCCACACTACGTTCCACAGCCAAATTGGAACCTGCAATTTGCAAATTGATGGAAAACAATCCTGTCATGGTAATGATACCTGCCAAAAGGTCACGCACACCCAATTTAACATGTATCACGCCTGTCACAAACCCTGCCAAAGCCCCCACAAGTAGTGCTACCAACAATGTCACAAAAGGATTTATGCCTTGCAGCAACAAAACCGCTGTCACAGCCGCACCAAGCGGAAAACTACCATCTACTGTCAAATCCGGAAAATCCAATATTTTATATGTAATATATACGCCATATGACAACAAGGCATATACAAAGCCTTGTGTCAATGTGCTGATACATAAATCCAATAAGGTATTCATATCAAAAATCCTTCCTATTTTTATTCTGCTGTTTCTTTTGTTACATCAATCGATTCTACCATCATTGTATCAGAAATCGTAATATCCAAATTTGCCAATGCCTCTGTATTGATATATCTTTTGAAATCTGTAATGGTTTCATAAGGCATATCATCTGCCGTTGCTTCCCCTTTGAGTATTTTTGCTGCCATAGCACCTGTTTGTTTCCCCAAAGAAACATATTCAATACCAGCAGAAGCCACACAACCCAATTTTACTTGTTCAATTTCACTTCCATAAACTGGAATATTTGCAGCATTTGTTTTTTCCAATATAGATGGCAACACCCCTACTACATTATTATCTGTCAAATTTGTAAAACAATCCACCTTTTTGCTAATCAATGTATCTGCTGCCTGTACAACTTCTGATTGTTGTGTCACACCCAAAGCCTCAATCGTAAAACCATATTGTTCTGCTTTTTCTTGATACTCTTTCACAGCAGAAACAGAGTTTGATTCACTTGTTGTATATAATATACCGATTGTTTTTGCATTTGGTTGTAATTCACGAATAAACTGCATCTGCCCATCGATTGGCAACTTGTCGCTTGTGCCTGTAATATTGGGTGCATTATTCAATTTTGCTTCCACAGGGTCAGTAATTGCTGTGTAAATGACGGGGATATTTTTATCTTCTGCTGCCGCATAACAAGCGGTTGCAGATGGTGTTGCAATTGCACACATTAAA
>CAJMNV010000124.1 GCA_905214825.1 uncultured bacterium
CATCTGCATTGTCACTTTTTTGTGACGCTACGTTTGTCTGATAGAAATGAGCCTTTACTGGGCATTTTCCAAAAACGAAGCTTAAATTCGTTGCAGGATTCGAACCTGCTAAAAACCTCTTAATCTTTGTGGTAAAACACCTCAGGCATACCTTACAGCAGAGCTTCTTGCACCTTTGTATTTACACATACAATACAGAGCTGTTTTACATTTTTTATCATACAGGAAAATTTTTCATATATCATGGAAAAAAAGTTGCGAACTACACATCAAATAAAAAAAACGGCTTTTCATTTTCATGAAAAACCGATTTTCTTAAAACAATGTCAGCTGATTTGTTTCAGGTATACCTTCCAAAACACCATTTTCTTTGAGCAAGTCAATCAAAGACCGCCCCAAAGATGTTCGTTCTTTCAATTCTTCAATGGTACGGAATTCCCCACCACTTTCTCTACCATCTACAATGCTTTGTGCCGCATTTGTGCCAAGCCCTTGCAAAGAATTGAAAGGTGGTATCAACCCTTCTGGTGTAACAATAAATTTTCTTGCATCAGAACGATACAAATCTATAGGCAAAAACTGAAATCCTCTTGCATAAAATTCCACCACCAGCTCCAAAACCGTCAATTTTGTTTTGTCTTTTGCCGTAGCCTCCATACCTTTTGCATAAATTTCCCGCATTGCCACTTTTGCAACATCTATCCCTTTGCACATACAGCTATAATCAAAATCATCACAAGCACGCACCGTAAAATAAGAAGCATAATATGCCTCTGGATAATTGACTTTGAAATATGCGATACGAAACGCCATCATCACATATGCTGCTGCATGGGCTTTTGGAAACATATATTTTATTTTTTGACAAGAGTCAATATACCAATCTGGTACATTTGCTGCTTTCATATCTGCAATGTCTTCTTCTGCCAATCCTTTGCCTTTTCTGACTTTTTCCATAATTTTGAATGATTTCTTTTTTTCCACACCTTTGTTAATCAAATAAATCATAATGCTGTCACGTGTTGAAATGCTTTCTTTCAGCGTAATTGTACCATTTTCAATCAGCGTTTGTGCATTGCCCAGCCACACATCTGTCCCATGCGAAAGACCAGATATACGCAGTAAATCGGCAAATGTTTTTGGTTTTGTATCCAACAACATACCCCTTACAAATTTTGTACCAAATTCTGGAATACCCAATGTCCCTGTTTCGCAACCGATTTCTTCTGCAGTCACACCCAATGCCTTTGGTGACTCAAACAATGACATTGTTTTTGGATCACCCAGTGGCACCGTCTGCGGATTGACACCTGTCAAATCATACAACATACGAATGACTGTCGGGTCGTCGTGCCCGAGTAAGTCCAATTTCAGCAAACGTCCGCTAATGGAATGATAATCAAAATGTGTTGTCGTGATGGTAGAGTTCATATCATTCGCAGGACGTTGTATCGGGCAAAATTCATAAATATTGTGGTCACTTGGTACCACCATCAACCCACCGGGGTGTTGTCCTGTGGTTCTTTTGATACCTGTACAACCATTCATCAATCTTGTAATTTCCGCATTATGTACAGTAATCTCTCTTTCATCAAAATATTTTTTAACAAAACCATATGCTGTTTTTTCTGCCAATGTACCAATCGTACCTGCTTTAAACACATGTCCTGTACCAAACAATTCTTCTGTGTAAGCATGTGCTGTTTGTTGATATTCTCCCGAAAAATTCAAATCAATATCTGGTTCTTTATCCCCTTCAAATCCCAAAAACGTTTGAAACGGAATATCATGTCCATCTTTATGCAAATCCGCACCACAAACAGGGCATTTTCTATCTGGCATATCACAACCGCTTGCTTCTTCCATCGCATAAGAACGCACCAAATCAGAATCAAAATCAGAATATTTACATTTTGGACAAACATAATGTGGTGGCAAAGAGTTCACTTCTGTAATACCAGCCATATTTGCCGCAAATGAAGAACCAACAGAACCACGAGAACCAACCAAATACCCATCTTCCACAGATTTCCAAACCAATTTTTGTGCAATGATATACAACACCGCATATCCATTGCTGATAATAGAATTCAACTCTGTTTCCAATCTTTCTTGCACCAAAGGCGGCAATGGATCACCATATATGGAATGTGCTTTATCCATTGTAATTTGTCGCAGTTGCTCATCTGCACCTTCTATTTTTGGGGGAAATGTTTCATCTGGAATGGGTTTTATTTTTTCGATACGCCCAGCAATCAAATTTGTATTTGTAATCACAACTTCTTTTGCTTTTTCTTCACCCAAATACGCAAATTCTGCCAACATCTCCTCTGTGGTACGAAAATATAAAGGTGGTTGTTTATCTGCATCAGAAAAACCTTCTGCTGCCATAATAATTTTACGATACACAGCATCATCAGGGTCAATAAAATGCACATCACAAGTTCCCACAACAGGTTTTTGATACATTTCTCCCAAAGCAACAATCTTGCGATTGATGGCTTTCAAATCTTCTATGGAACGTATGGTTTCTACTTTTGGAGAATGTATCATAAATGCATTGTTATCCAATGGCTGAATTTCCAAATAATCATAAAAACGTACCAATTCTGCAATACGTTGTTTTGTCTGACCGTCTAATATTGCTCGATACAATTCTCCTGCTTCACAAGCACTCCCCACAATCAAACCTTCTCGAAACTGCATCAATTTGCTTTTTGGAATACGAGGTCTACGGAAAAAATAATCAATATGTGACATAGAAACCAATTCATATAAATTCCGCAAACCAACTGCATTTTGCACCAATATAATCGCATGATTTGCACGCAATTTTTTATAATTGACCGTACGACTTGCCAATATATTGATTTCATCTAATGTTTTGACATCTTTTTGTGCTAACATATCCAAAAACTTCAAAAATATTTCTGCTGTTGCTTCTGCATCATTGACAGCTCTGTGATGTCCGTCCAACACAACCCCCAATCGCTCGCAAACAATATTCAATTTATGTTTTGTCAAATCTGGTAATAATGCACAAGAAAGCTCCAAAGTATCCACAACCGTATGCTCTAATTCTTCCATGCCTGCACGTTCTGCCGCAACCTGTATAAACCCCATATCAAAATTGGCATTGTGTGCCACCAAAACCGCATCTTTACAAAATGCCAAAAATTGGGGCAACACTTCTGTTATGGTAGGGGCATTTTCTACCATTTCATCTGTAATGCCTGTCAAATCTGTGATTGCTTTTGAAATGGGGCGTTGTGGATTTACAAATGTACTAAAACGCTCAACAATCTGTCCCTGTTCCACTTTGACTGCCCCAATTTCTGTAATGGTTTCTTTTTCTTTGGAAAGCCCTGTGGTTTCAATATCAAACACCACATAACAATCTTGCAAGCTCTGTCCTTTTGGAGAAAGCACTGCATTCCCCAAATCATCAATCAAATATGCTTCCACACCATAAATCACTTTCAAATCGGATTTACCCACTGCATTCATGGCATCTGGAAATGCCTGTACCACACCATGGTCTGTAATAGCAACGGCTTTATGTCCCCAATCTATGGCACGTTTGATATAGGACTTCACAGAAGTTACACCGTCCATACTGCTCATTTGTGTATGCAAATGCAATTCTACTCTTTTTTCTTCTGCATTATCCATACGTGGTGGTGGTGCTTGTGCTGTCATAATGTTTTTTGCCATAATGTTAATTTCTTTTGCATATTTGTCAAACTGTACATCACCTTGCACTTTCAAATACGCATCTTTTTTGATTTTATCTTGTAACTCATGGTCAAACACTGATTTTTTGACAAAAAACTTAACTGTGGTAGAGTCTGATTTATCTGTAATATCAAAAGAAACAATGTATTTTTCTCCTTTGATTTCTCTTTTTTCCACATTGAATATAAACCCTTCCACAATCACAAATTCCCCTGCAATTTTGGTATCCAAAATTTTCAATGGTGTACCAGAAAATGCTTTGCCAAACAATATGCCTTTTGACACTGTTTCTGTCACTGCTTGCACTTGTGCAAATGTTTTTTCTTGTTCTGCGGTTTGTGTTGCATTTGCAATTTGTTTGAGCAATTCTTCTGTTTTGGACTGTTTTTTTTGTTGAAATTCTTCTTGTTCCTCTATGGCAGATTGTACATTTTTAAATTGTACTGTAATGGGCAAACCTACGCTTTCTTGCACAAATTTTGCCACAGCATCATCTAATTTTTTTTGTGACAAATAGTATGCCATATTATGTTTGACCAATATTTGCAATTTGCCATCTTCATATTGCCAATCTGCATCAGAAATAATCCCACTGCAAATTTTACCTGTATTCGCAATCTTTTTGCAAATTGTTTCCCAAAAATCTGCCAATATTTCTTTTGGCTGTTTATCTGCAAAATGATATTTCGGGAAAATATGCACATCTTGTACACCGGGTAATTGTTGTATCAATTCTTTTTGCAGTTCTTGCAACATAGATGGTGGCAAAATATAATCAGCGTCCAATTCCATAACAATCGTCCGTTCTTTTTTATGTATCAACAACGAACGAACAACCGTTTCTTCAAACGCCGCTAACAAAGGGGCGGAAAGAGAAATATGTTCAAATACAGACGAAAACTTTTTTGCGGGCATAATGCCCCTCCTTTCTGGTTGCATTACATTTTTTCAATTTCTTCCATCAACGCTTCCACCAGTTGATTTTCATCTACTTTGCGTATCAACTCGCCTTTTTTGAACAAAATACCAACACCATTACCACCCGCAATGCCAATATCCGCTTCTTTTGCCTCTCCTGGCCCATTGACCACACAACCCATTACAGCCACCTTAATATCTTTTTGATATGTTACACAACGTTTTTCCACTTCATTTGCGATATAAATCAAATCAATCTGTGTTCTGCCGCATGTGGGGCAAGAAACCATTTCAATACCAAATTTTCTTAATCCCAAACTTTTCAATATTTCTTTTGCAGCTTTGATTTCTTCCACAGGGTCACCTGTCAAAGATACACGCAATGTATCACCAATACCCATTGCCAATATTGCCCCAATCCCAACTGCTGACTTTATAGTACCACTATACAATGTACCCGCTTCTGTAATACCCACATGAATGGGGTAAGGAATATGTTCTGCCAATATACGGTAAGCCTCTATGGAAAATGGTACATCAGATGCTTTGATGGACACCACAATATTATGAAAATCAAATTTCACTAATAAAGGAACACGTCGTAAGACACGCC
>CAJMNV010000125.1 GCA_905214825.1 uncultured bacterium
GTATGGTCGTATTTTTTTCGACCATATCAATATGGTAAAAGATGCTTTGGAGCAAATGGAAACAGGAAAACCCGCAGAAATTATTTTTTTGTGGTTTCACCCAAAGGAAGGGATACAATATGTGCGTTTGGGTGGAGAGAGGGATACTTCTTTTACAGAAGGTGTCAGAATTTATGGTTATTACCAAAATATGACAAAATATATTTTGGCAAAAAAAGAAAAAGAACATTTTGAAAAAATTTATTACCATATTATCAACACCTTAGGCAATATGTATCAAGGCATTCATTTGGTGCATACAAAAACAGATGAAGTGACACTCATTCGTACATCGATTACAGGGAAAAAACAAGGAACAAAAATGCAGTTGCAACAATATTTTGATATGTTGCAAAAATGGATATCCAAAGAAAATATTGCTGAAATCAAAAATAGTATTGCTTCCAAAAAAGATTGTCAAGAAGAACATTGTCTGTTTTCAAAAGAGTATGGGCAAAGAATAAATGGAAAAAAGTTTTGGTTTAATATCACAATTTATATGGAAGAAATAGAATTGGAACATAATATTGTGGTTGCATATCGAGATATTACAAAACAAAAAGAAAAAGAACAAAATGTAGAAGATACCATTGCTTATTTGAAGGCACAATCAGAAACAGATGGATTGACTGGTTTGAAAAATAGAAAAACATTTGAACAAGATGTCAATTTATATTTACAAAAACAACTTGCAGAAGACGAAATTTGTGCATTTATGTTGTTGGATTTAGATTTTTTCAAAAATGTCAATGACTATTTTGGGCATATGAAAGGGGATATGCTTTTGATAGAAGTTGCAGATATATTGCGATGCAAATGTCGGTGTGATGATGAAATCGCACGTTTGGGTGGTGATGAATTTGTGATATTTTTGAAAAATATCAAAAGTCGAGAAAATGCAGAAGCATTGGCAAACAGAATTTTGAATAAAATGCGAAGAAGTTATAAAACAGAAGATGGAAAAAAAGTACATGTGAGTGCATCGGTTGGTATTGTGTTTGCACCAAAAACAGGAAAAGATTTTGAAACATTATACAATCATGCAGACAAGGCTTTGTATTGTTCCAAAAATAATGGTAAAGGAAGATACACCATATTGTAAAAAGAAGGTGGTTGCGTTTTATGGAAGAACGATATCAAATATTAGCAGAAAAGATATTGGAATTGACACAAAAAAATGGAGAAACCGATGCGGCAGTATTGTCTTGTGAAATTGGAAAAAATCATGGTGAAATATTGCGATTGTTAAAAGAAATGGAGCAACAAAACTGGTTATCTACATATGAATTGGATATGTGCTGTGGTACAGAATATATTGTGGATGGATTGACAGAAGAAGGTATGACAGCATTATCAAAAGTAAAAAAATTATAACAAAATCATAAGAGGAGAATACTTGGGCAGTATTCTCCTCTTTGCTGTTACGGAGAGAGAGGGATTTGAACCCTCGGAACCTTTCGGTTCATAGCTTTTCGAGAGCTACACCTTAAGCCACTCGGACACCTCTCCAAAAAAAGTTAGCAGATATGGGTAACAGTATAGCAGTATTTATAAAAAAAATCAATATATTTTACATGAAAATAAAAAAGAATATTGTTGTATGGGTAAAAAACGTGATACAATGAAAAAAATCAAAGTAAACTAGGAGGGATTATATTTGCGAAATCGAAAATATAATTTTATGGTGTGGGTATTGCTTTTTGTGATGGTATTTTCTGTACCGGTGTATGGGCAGTTCAAAAGCGGAAAACCATATACACAACGCCAAACAGAAACAGTATATGATGAAGTTGCGGCACAACAACATATACAACAATTACAGCAAGCACTCAACCAAAAAGGCAAGAAAAAAGAAGTTGCTGCATTATATGATTTGGTGATAGAAGATTTTGATAGATTGTCCACGGTTTTGGCAATGTCACAAATTGCATATGACAACAATATTTGGGATGAAGAAACAGCAGAATGTGCAGCGTATTGGAATACTTTATATACAGAACAGTATGATAAGATTTATTCTTGTTTATATGATGCGTTTTCCACAGAGTATGCAGATTTGTTGAAAAAGAAAATCGGCACTGAGTTGCCAACAGAATATGAAGCACTGTCAGAAAAGGCATTTGCTTTGAAAGAAAAAGAGCAAAATTTGATACAACAATATCAACAAGCAACCGCAAAATCTTATACAGTACAGATAGATGGTGCGGTTTGGGACGATGAAAAATTGCAACAAGCGGATATTTCTGATGCACAATATGCAAAAATCAATGAAGCATTGACAAAAGAACGCAATCAAGCATTAGGGGCTTGTTACAAAGCATTGGTGCAAGTACGAAAAGAAATGGCAAAAGAAGCTGGATATGATGATTATACAGAATATGCAACCGATATGTATGGAAGAGATTATACAGCAAAAGATGCAAAACAATTTTGTGAAAATGTAAAAACATATATTGTACCATTGTATGAAGCAATATGGGAAGAAATTGAACAAAAGGGAGATTTATCAAAAGAATTGGCGACTTTTGAAAATAATCCAACACAAGATATTATGGATACCGTGGCGATTGCAGTACAAAATATTTCTCCAGAATTAAGCAATATTTATACATATATGTGTCGATATGGGTTATATGATTTTCAAGAGCATTCTGCACAACGTGTGGGTGGTGCGTATACCGTAGGTATGCCATATTATAAAGATGCATATTTGTTTGCAAACAAAGAAAACACATATGTGGATTATCAAACCATATTGCATGAATTTGGACATTTTGCAGCATATTGTTATGATGAAACACCAGATTTGTTCCGTGGATTTTCTGTGGATGTAGCAGAAATACAGTCACAAGCATTGGAATTGCTGGCTTTGCATGAGTCAGAAACGATGTTTGGCAACAAAGCAGAGGCTTATACATTGGCAGAATTGAGTGATATTTTGTTTAGCATTATCAGTTCTGCAATGATATATGAGTTTGAAGATGCTGTGTATCAAAATGCAGATATGACAGTGACAGAGATGAACCGTTTGTTTGCAGATATACAAACAGAATATCATGCAATGTTTTTTGATGAATATGGTGCATATTGTTATGATTGGGTAGAGGTTGGACATTTGTTTGAAAGTCCAATGTATTATATTGGATATGGAACTTCTGCATTTTCTGCATTGAATATATGGGTAATGTCACAACAAGATTATGAAGCGGCTGTGGATACCTATTTGAATATTGTGCAATACGCTTCAAACAGTTCTTATATGAATGTGGTAGAAGTTTTTGATTTAGAAAATGTGTTTGATGAAAGAGATGTCAAAAATATGGCAAAAATGATAGCAAATACAGAAGAATTTGGTGGCGATGGTGTGATACAGATGTCACAAGGATTGGATTTGAGCAATTTGTGGCGTACAGTTTGGAAAGTATGGGCAAGCCCAAGATTTTCTATGGATATTTGATTTAGAAAAAAGCGTGGTATGATAAAAAGACGAAACAGCAGATATATTTGTTTTGGTTTCGTCTTTTTTTATTTTTTAGAAAAGGCATATTGTGCAATGTATCCGAATGATTGGAAGATTTTTGCAGTAGAATAAAGTGTTTTTGATAAAAAAATAAATGTCTTTATAAAAGTGCAGAAAAAATTGACAAATTTTTATAAGAATTTTGTTTTGTATCTGTAATAAAGATAAATGTTTTTCTGAAAAAGACAAAAACTGTTGACTTTCTTTTTTTTCTTGTTATAATAAATAATATCAAAAAAATAATTAAGGCTGAAAAATATGTGTGATAATGTAAAAAAAATTGTAATTTTTAATTTGGGTATAGTTGTTATTTTATTTTATGAAATATTACAACGACAAAAAGATACAATGGTTGAAAAAGTTGGTTGTGATATAGAAATTGCAAAAATATTGGTCAGAAACAAACAAAAATACAATATGACGTATCCAGAAACATTGTTGACAGACCGCTGGGAAGATATTTTAGAAGACGAAAGCATTGATATTGTGGTAGAAGTGATGGGAAGTATGGATATTGCAAAAAAATACATCTCAGAAGCACTGCAAAAAGGCAAACATGTTGTGACAGCGAACAAGGATTTGATTGCTGTACATGGTCATGAATTATTGCAGATTGCAAAACAAAATCATTGTGATTTGCTCTTTGAAGCCGCTGTGGCAGGCGGTATTCCCATCATTCGCCCTTTGAAACAATGTTTGTTGGGAAACAATATTTCAGAAGTGATGGGGATTATCAATGGTACAACAAATTTTATATTGACAAAAATGGCAGAAGAAGGCATGGATTTTGCAGATGCATTAAAACTGGCACAAGATTTGGGCTATGCAGAAGCAGACCCGACTGCTGATGTGGAAGGACATGATGCAGGCAGAAAATTAGCAATTATGGCATCTATTGCATTTCATAGCCCTGTGACATTTGCTGATGTATATACAGAGGGGATTACAAAAATAAAAGCAAAAGACATTCGTTATGCACATGAATTGGGGTATGAAATCAAATTATTGGGGATTGCCAAACAATCCGAAGATGGTATTGAGGTGAAAGTGCATCCAACCATGATACCACAAAAACATCCTCTGGCAGCTGTCAAAGATAGTTTTAATGCGGTGTTTGTGCATGGAGATGCTGTGGACGATGCAATGTTTTATGGACGTGGTGCAGGTTCTTTGCCAACTGGTTCCGCAGTTGTTGGGGATATTTTAGATGTTGCACGCAATATGATGTATCATTGTACAGGTCGTATTGGTTGCAGTTGTTATAAAAATGTACCAATCAAAGAAATGAAAGATACAGAAAGCGGTTATTATATCCGCATGAAATTGGAGGACAGAGCAGGTACATTGGCAGAATTGGCAGGTGTGTTTGGTAAAAATGGCGTGAGTATTTCCATGCTGATACAAAAAGCAAAAGAAGATAATACCGCAGAAGTTGTGATTGTGTCTTATGGTGTAAAAGAATGTAAATTTGTGGATTCTTTGTCTACCATTTCCAATATGAAGATGGTGAAAGAGATTTCTTCTGTCATTCGTGTGTATCAACCATGATTGTATGAAAAAAAATACGGATAAAGCAGAAAATACAGTTGACAAAAAACAGGCAATATAGTAATATAATGAAGTCGTCGAGGCGTGGCTCAGCTTGGTAGAGCGCTACATTAGGGATGTAGAGGT
>CAJMNV010000126.1 GCA_905214825.1 uncultured bacterium
GTTTTTTACAAATAGAATTATCATCTATGAGAAAAATATTTGATATATGGATTTCTAATTTCTGCAAAAAAAAAATTTTTATCTTTTTTTATATATTGTGGGTTATATTTTGAAACAAAAACCAATATTTTGGCATACAAAATTCAAAAAATATATGCCAAAATAAGATTTTTACAAATTTATCAAATTTGCAATCTATTTCTCATTTTTGAGAACTAAAGCAAATTATATTTTTTCAATTTTCGATATAATGTTGCTTGGCTGATTTGCAATGTGTTTGCCAATTTTGTTTTTTCTTGCAAAGATGCATTTTTTTTGACCATATGAGAAAGCAGTCGTTTTTCATAATTTTCCAACATACCATCCAAAGAACGGTTTGACATACCCTGTGCAGAATGTAACACAATATGTTCTGGCAAATCGGAAACTTCTACTTGTTCATGTTCTACAATATTTGCCAAATACTCCACAATATTTTTTAATTCTCTCACATTACCATACCAATGATACCCCATCAATGTTTGTAATGCTTCTGGTGTCACTCCCACAATATGCTTGTTCAATTTTTGGTTATAGTATGCAATATAATAAGATATCAATGCAGGCAAATCTTCTTTTCTCATACGCAATGGTGGCAGCTCAATCGGTATGATATTCAAGCGATAATACAAATCCTCACGAAATGTACCTTCTGCTACCATCTGCTCTATATTTTTATTTGTTGCACAAATCACACGAATATCAATGGGTATGGGTTTTGTACTGCCAATACGTTCTACTTGCTTTTCTTGCAACACACGCAACAATTTTGTTTGCACTTGTAATGGCATATCCCCAATTTCATCTAAAAATATGGTACTTTTATCTGCCAATTCAAATTTTCCAATAGAACCAGATTTTTTTGCTCCTGTGAAAGCCCCTTCTTCATATCCAAACAATTCACTTTCCACCAAGTTTTCAGGAATTGCTGCACAGTTAATGGAAATCATCAATTTGTCACGTCTGTCACTGAAATTGTGTATCATTTTTGCCATAATTGCTTTCGCTGTGCCGCTGTCGCCTCTCAAAAAAACCGTAGAATTGGATTTTGCCACTTTTTGCCCAATACGCAAAGCCTCTTGCATTTTCGGGCTGTTACCCACAAATGACCATGTATTTTCTGTTGTGTGTAGCACTTTGAGTTGTTCTTCCAATTTATCTTTTGCCTCATCGGTATACAGTTTGCTTTCCAAAAGCATACTCATATATTTTAAAAATTCTTCTAACTTTTGTGTATTTGCCAACAGATTCTCTCTTTGTTGTTCTTGGAAGGCAATAATAGATATAATCCCCACAACCGTTTTATCTTTGAATATGGGATATGCCAAATTTGCCAATTCTTTGCAATACCCTCTTTTTTCACAACCCACACAGTTCAAATCTTGTGTCACATTACGAATGATACCACCTGTACCTGTTTGTATAATTTTTTCAAAAAAATTTGCATGAGAAACAGTATTTCCAATTTCATTCAAATAATCCCCTGTACCTGCCACACGAATAAATTCATTATCCACAATCGTAACATCAGCTTCCAATATAGACGCAATGGCTTGTACATAGGCTTGTATAAATGACTGTATTTTCATCAAAGGTGTCATAAAAAGCCCCCTTCTATTTTTTACAGCAAACTTTTTTCATACACATGATAAATATCTTTTTGTGCTATGTCAAAAAGTGGAAATGTTTTCATCTTTTTGGGATTTTCCATCACACGTTCTGTATAATATGTGATATCGTCTTTTGTGAATGTTTCGGATATATCCAATATTTCTTTCATCAAATTGCCAAATGCTTCTGTGCTTTGCAGTCCCAAACAATACAGTATGCGTTTTACTTTTTCATTCTCTGTTCCAAACAATTCCAAATACCCTTGCATTACCATACCATTTGCCCGTCCATGTGGTACACCTTTTTCATATGTCAGCAAATACCCCATTGCATGCGGCAATGATGTACTGGTTTGTGCAATCACCACACCCCCAATGAATGAAGCAAGCATCAATTTTTCACGCACTTGTTCTGTATACTTGCGACTTTTGAGTGCCGAAATACAATCTTTCCAATAAGACAAACCCATTTCTGCCATTTTTTCACTGATAGTGTTTGCATTTGTGTTCAAATAACTTTCCACCAAATGACTCATAGCATCCACAGCCGTATTGTTTGTTACAGTAGGAGAAAGTGTTGCCATATATTTTGGGTCTAAATAAGAAACTGTTGCAAAAACAGGTTGTGCAATACCGTTTTTTGTACGTTTTTCATGCAATGTCAATATGGCATATTGTGTTGCCTCTGAACCTGTTCCTGCGGTTGTTGGCACTTCTACCACGGGCAAAAATTTTGCTGATTGGTCTGTAAACAAAATATCGCTATCTGCATGTTTGTTTGCAGCCAATACTGCAATGGCTTTTGCGGCATCCATGGGAGAACCACCACCAATACCCACAATAAAATCAACATCATTTTCCAAAGCTATTTTTGCCGCACGCACAACCGTTTCCAAATCAGGATTTTCTCCCACTTCATCAAACAATATCCAACCTATCCCCAAATCGCCCAAAGCAGTTGTCATATCTTTTTGTGCCCCATTTTTCTTTGCTGATGTTCTACCTGTCACAAGCATTGCTTTTTTACCCAAATGTGCCATAGCCTGTTTGTGCATCATCATACAATCTTTTCCAAAATACGCATTTGCTGGCATAAAATATCGGAATGTTTGCATTTGCTTTCCTCCTCTTATTCGCATAAAAAATCATACCAATCCCATTCTTGTTCCATAATTGCTTCGGGTGTTTGTTCTTCGGGTTCTTCCAACAATGCAAATGCTACCCGAAAATCATGATATCTTTCACCATCAATGGTTGCAACACCAGAAACAACATACGTTTTGCCTTCTCCTTCCAGTGTCACACCTTCCATCAACAAATCATCGTCTTCCAAATAAAATTTATGAATTTCTTTTGTAATATCTTCTTCTGAAAATGTCCATTTCATCGCACATACCTCCTTTTTCCCATTGTACCATTCCAAAAACAGATATACAAGAAAATTTCTCTTTGTACAACAACACGATTCATGCTATAATGAAACATAAGATTTGATTTTTTCATACACATACCTTGGAGGTTATTTTCATGCATTATATTGTATTAGATTTGGAATTTAATCAATCATTTCCATTCAAAACAGGCATCAAAACAACACCTGTTTCAGAATGTCCTTTTGAAATTATACAAATCGGTGCAGTCAAATTAAACGAACAATTTGAAATTTTAGAGCAATTCAACACGCTTATCAGCCCCCAAATCTATACACGTTTGCACCCTTTTGTAGAAAAAATCACGCATATTCAAGAAGCCGATTTACAAAACCAACCCAAATTTCCACAAGCCTATCATGACTTTTTACAATTTATTGGCAAAGAACCTGCTGTATTGTGTACATGGGGGCCCGATGATGTCAAATCATTATTCCGCAATATATTATACCATCAACTATCTGCTGATGCTTTGACACATCAATATATCAACATACAGCCCTTTGCTTCTCAATATCTCAATCAAGAACCAGGAAAAGCCATAGGTCTGAAAAATGCTGTAATAGAATTGGGTATTCCCATAACAGATGATTTCCATAATGCATTATATGATGCCATATATACCGCCAAAATATTACAAATTGTACACCCATCTGTGATGACACCGAATATATTTCATGTGCATACACTGCTTACAACCAAAGTAAAACAAACCAAAACAGATAAAAAAGCATTGTACCAACATTTTATGACCATGTTAAATCGTGAGCTTTCCGAAAGTGAAAAGAAATTGATAAAATCGGCTTACAAGTTGGGGAAAAACCTTTCATTTGAATGTACACCTTCCCCCAAAAAGCCAACAAAATCAAAAAAATAAAACAAATAAGGAGAATATTTTGATTTTCAAAACATTCTCCCCTTTTATTTTTATGCAAATGCTATCAACGTATATTTTTCTCTTTTTTCATTTGTCCAAACTGTAACAGCACAATCACAGCCGCTCCTGCCAAAAATGCACCAATATGAAATGTTTCCAATGTCATAGCATTTTGTGGTACTTCCAATGTTGTTGGACCTACTGCAATGGCATACAAAGAACCAATCATCAATCCAATAATGGTATACACAGACTGTGACCGATACCGTTCCAAACAAATTTTAATTCCTTTGACAACTGTCAAAGCCCCTGTCATAACCCCCAAACCAAACACAATCACTGCAGGAAGATAAGCAAAATTCAAATGCAACAATTCTTTTACCGCAGTAATCACTGGTACATACAGCCCAAATATCAAAAGCAATGTCGAACCCGAAATTCCCGGTAAAAACATTGCAGAAATGGCAATCATACCCACAACAAAGAGATACATTCCCTTTGCAATATTCATCTCATGCAAATCTGTTCCACCCAAGTTTCCGCCTGCATTAAAATAAGATATTGCAACCACAATCCCCATACCCAGTATCAAAAATAGAATATTACCATATTTTCCAATCATACACTGTTTTTCTTCTTTGATAATCACAGGAATGGCACATATAATAAAACCAATAAACACCGAACTAATGATATAAATATGTGACTCAAACACAGCCGTCAGCACCAATATTGCCGACACCATACCAATCGTCCAACCTATTCCCAACTTTATCAAATACAGCAATGCTTTTTTCTTTTTTTCCATGTTTCCAAAAGCCAAATCATGAATAGAGCCAATAAACTGGTCATAAAACCCCATAATAAATGCAATCGTTCCACCAGAAACCCCAGGCACGCTATCTGCCAATGCCATACAAAACCCATGAATTAGTGAACGTATCATACTTTTTTATTTCCTCCTCATTTCTTTTGTTTTCCGTTATCCTATTTTATTTATGCTTGCATTTCTTATTTTATCTGTTTTTTTTTTTTTTTTCAGATATTTTATTTAAAATTCACATAAAATTTATATCAGCTTTTTCCATTTTTTGTAATCAAAATCTTATTATTTTTCTTAAAAATAGTATTT
>CAJMNV010000127.1 GCA_905214825.1 uncultured bacterium
CCTGCTAAAAATTTTGCAGCTTTTACAGCACCAACAGCAAATACTTCACGACTGGAAGCATGGTGACTGAGTGTGATGACTTCATCACGTCCTGCGAATATGACATCATGTTCGCCAACGATGTTGCCACCTCTGACAGCATGGATACCAATCTCACTGCGTTCTCTTTTTTCTGTGGTTTGAGAACGGTCGTATACATAATGGAATGTGTCGTTCATAGCATCATTGATGGCATCTGCCAAAGCAAGTGCTGTACCACTAGGGGCATCAATTTTTTGGTTGTGGTGTTTTTCTACGATTTTAATATCGAAATTGGCATCATACAAAATTTGTGCCGCACGTTGTACCAATTCAAAAAGTAGATTGACACCAATGGACATGTTGGCTGATTTTAAAACAGCCACATTGTTTGCTGTTTGTTCCAGTTGTGTTTGTGTTTCTTGTGAAAGTGCTGTTGTGCAAACAACAACAGGAATTTGTTTTTCGGCAGAAAATGAAAGCAATGCAGGTACTGCGGTGGCGGTAGAAAAGTCAATGATGACATCACCTTTTACAGTGCAATCTGCGGGTGTTGCAAATACAGGGAAATCCATTGCAGGTGTGGTAGGGTCTATGCCTGCAACCACTTGACATTGAGGATCATTTTTTACAAGTTCTGCAACCACACGCCCCATTTTACCGCCACAACCATGTATGATAATATTTGTCATGAAAATACCTCCATTTTATAATATTTATAATATGAAAAAGAGGAGAATACTTTCATTATCAAAGTATTCTTCTCTTTTGTTTCGTAATTTTTATGTGTTTTTATTTCAGTAAACCGTAGTTTTGCATTGCAGTTTTGAGTGTTGCAAGATTTTTTTCTTCCATTGTGCAAAGTGGCAATAAACAATCGCCAACATGGTAGCCCATAAGCCCCAAAGCAGTTTTTACAGGAATGGGATTGACTTCACAGAATAACGCATTGATGAGTTCAATGGCTTCTAACTGTAATTTTGCTGCACCTGCAATATCACCATCCATAAATTTTGTAACCATATCATGGGTTTGTTTTGGGGCAACATTGGAAAGTACAGAAATAACACCTTTTGCACCCAATGCAAGCATGGGTACAATTTGGTCATCGTTACCACTATAAATATCAAAATCTGTGTCACAAAGAGAGGCAATTTCTGCAATTTGTGAGAAGTTGCCGCTTGCTTCTTTTATGGCAACGATATTTTTGACTTTGGAAAGTTCCAAAACAGTTTTTGGTGCAATGTTACAGCCTGTGCGTCCGGGTACATTGTATAAAATGATGGGAATGGAAACACTGTTTGCAACTGCAGTGTAATGCAACACCAATCCTTTTTGTGTGGCTTTGTTGTAATAAGGTGTAACCAATAATAAAGCATCTGCCCCTGCTTTTTCACAAGCTTGTGAAAGTTCTACGGCATGTTGTGTGCTGTTGCTACCTGCACCAGCAATCACAGGTACACGACCATTTGCCACTTCTTTTGCAAAACGTACACATTCGATTTGGTCTGCATCGGATAATGTGGATGCTTCCCCAGTTGTACCACATATAATCAATGCATCTGTATGGTTTGCAATTTGAAATTCAATGAGTTTTCGCATTTCATCAAAACGAACACTGCCGTCTGGATTTGTTGGCGTAACCAATGCAACGCCTGCACCTGTAAAAATGGACATAAAGAAAACCTCCTTCTTTTTGTTTTACTGCATGTTTTTGATGATTTCTTCTGCAATTTGTACTGCATTTGTTGCAGCACCTTTTCTGATGTTGTCTGCAACAACCCACAGATTGACACCGCTTTCGACACTTTCGTCACGGCGTACTCTACCAATATAAACTTCGTCGTGTCCTGCAACATTGACAGCAAGTGGGTATTCATTGGATTGTACATCGTTTTGCAATACGACACCTTTTGCTTGACGCAATGTTTCAAGAAGTTCTTCTAACACAAAAGGTTTTTCAAATTCTACGTTTATGGATTCGCTATGACAATCGAATACGGGTACACGCACGGTTGTTGCGGTAACACGCATATTATCATTATGTAGTATTTTTCTGGTTTCGTCTACCATTTTCATTTCTTCTTTTGTGTAACCATTGTCTAAAAACACATCAATGTGTGGTAAGCAGTTGTTTGCAATGGGGTGAGGGAATTTTTGAGGGGCTTCGCCTTTTAAACCGTTTTCCAAATCTTTCCAACCTGCAACACCTGCACCAGATACGGCTTGATAAGTGGAATATACCACACGTTTGATTTTGTATTTATCGTCCAAAGGTTTCAATGCAACCATTGCTTGTATAGTAGAGCAGTTGGGATTTGCAATGATGTTTTTATGCCAAGAGATATCCTCAGGGTTTACTTCTGGCACAACCAAAGGTACATTTTTATCCATACGCCATTGAGAACTGTTGTCGATGACGATGCAACCATGTTGTGCGGCGATTGGTGCAAATTTGGCACTTGTGCCACCACCAGCAGAGAACAAAGCGATGTCAATCGGTTTATCAAAAGAATGTTCTGTCAATTCTTCTACAATGTATTCTTTTTTGTTGAATTCCAGTTTAGAACCTGCGGAACGGCTGGAAGCCATGACATAAAAATTTTCTATGGGAAGTTGTCTTTCTTCCAAAACTTTCAGAAATGTTCTGCCCACCATACCAGTTGCACCTACCACAGCAAGATTGATTTTTTTCATAACAAGTACCCTTCTTTCTTTTGATATTCTGATAAAGAGGTGATTTTTGAAAATAAAAAAAGCCGACCGAACGCCGACTACAACAAATTGCATATTCCTTTTTTGGAAAAAAGAATATGATACTATCCATTTGTTTTGGTAGCGCTCCATTGCATTGCAATGACAATCATACGGCTATTAACCGCACAACCAGAAAAAAACAGATAAGGCTGTCATTTTCTTCGGCATATTCCCCTTTCGACAAGCCTCTTGTATCCCTTATGATATTGGCTTGGTTACTGTTGAAAAATGCACCTCTACTCTTAAAATTATATAGTTATGGAATAAGTCTAACACTGGAATGTGTGATTGTCAAACATTTCCTGCATAATTTTTGAAAATTTTTCACATATAATGTATACAAGTACAAAAAACGTAGAAAATACAATGTTTTTCGGAAAGGAAGATTTTGATATGAAAAAAGAATTGACGCCCGAACAAAAAGCAAATTTGAAAATGAAATATGAAATTGCAGAAGAATTGGGATTGACAGATAAAATTGCAGAATACGGCTGGAAGAGTTTGACAGCCAGAGAAAGCGGGAAAATTGGTGGTATCATGGGCAAAAAGAAAAAATTACAAAAACAAACACAACAGACAAAATCATAAAAAAACATTGATTTTCCTGCCAAAAAACAGTATAATCTTAGATTATGGCATGAGAAAGGCGGAATATGGTTTCAATGGAAGCATATACAGATTTTGCAACGGTGTATGACCGTTTTATGGAAGAAATTCCTTATACAGATTGGTTGACATTTTTGGAAATGGTTTTCAAAAAAGAACAAATACAGCCAAATGTGATTGCGGATTTGGGCTGTGGGACAGGCAATATGCTTTTGCCACTTGCAAAAAAGGGGTATTGCATGATAGGTGTGGATTTGTCTTTTGATATGTTGTGTCAAGCAGACCAGAAATTACGACAGGCAAATTGTACGGCTGTACTTTTGGAGCAGGATTTGACAGAATTTGTGCTACCACAAAAAGCAGATTGTATCATCAGTGTTTGTGATAGTTTGAATTATTTGACAGAAGATGGTATGCTTGCAGAAGCATTTGCCTGTGTGAAAGCACAGTTACAGCCAAATGGTTTGTTTTTATTTGATATGAATACAGAATATAAATTTCGGGAAGTGCTGGCACAAAATATATTTGCCGCAACAGAAGAAAATGCAGCATATATTTGGGAAAATTTTTATGATGAAATAGAAAAAATCAATGAGTATGCAGTCAATTTCTTTATAAAGAACAAAGATGGCAGTTACAACAGAACAGAAGAATTTCATTATGAACGGGCGTATGCCATAGAAGAAGTGAAACAAGCATTGGAACAAAATGGCTTACGATTGTGTGCGATGTATGATGATTACAAATATGTGGAAGCACATGAAAGAAGCGAAAGAATTGTATTTTTGGCAAAACATATTTGATTGAGGAGGCGTTTTAGAATATGCAAGATTATATCGTTCGTGCAACAGCAGGAAATGGCAGTATCCGTGCTTTTGCAGCAACAACAAGAGAATTGGTGCAGTATGCAAGACAGGTACATCATACTTCCCCTGTGGCTTCTGCGGCATTGGGCAGAATGTTGACTGCAGCGGCAATGATGGGCAGTATGTTAAAAGGCGATAAAGACTTGGTGACATTGCAAATCAGAGGTTTGGGCCCATTGAAAGGAATTGTGGTTTCCGCTGATGCAAATGCAAGAGTCAAAGGATATGTGTTCAATCCCAATGTGGATATTCCTTCAAAATATCCTGGGAAATTGGACGTTAGTGGTGCCATTGGACAAGGGTATTTGAGTGTCATTCGTGATATTGGTATGAGAGAACCTTATGCAGGACGTATTCAGTTGGTAAGCGGTGAAATTGCAGAAGATTTGACATATTATTTTGCACAGTCCGAACAAACACCTTCTGCTGTGGGGTTGGGGGTATTGGTGGAAACAGACACCTCCATTCGTAGAGCAGGCGGCTTTATCATACAGCTTTTACCAGATGCCACAGAAGAAATGATTGCAAAATTGGAGCAAAAATTGAATACAATCCCTTATGTGACAGATTTGTTGGATATGGGCAAAACACCTGAAGATATTTTGGAAATGATATTGGGGGATATGGATTTAAAAATTATGGATAAAGTGACAACAGAATTTTATTGTAATTGTACAAAAGAACGTGTGGAAAAAGCACTGATTAGCATTGGCAAAGAAGAACTGGAAAAAATTATCACAGAGGATAAAAAAGCAAACTTACATTGTCATTTTTGTAACAAGGAATATGATTTTACAGAAATGGAATTAAAAACATTATTGAAACAAGAAAAATAAA
>CAJMNV010000128.1 GCA_905214825.1 uncultured bacterium
AATGTCCGGTTGTTGGTATTTTTGTGCTGCGATAATAAGAAATATCAAAAGATATATGTTCTATTGGTATCACTGCTGTAACAACACTGTTTTGGTTTAGTTGATATACTTGTACACCGACAGCGGATTTTGATGCACTAACAGAAAGCAGTTCTGTGGAAATGACAGTTGCCTTATCTTGATTTCTCATCAGAAGATATTCTTTGTCTGTTTGAATATGTTCCATATACAGCAGTGGGGAACGATTTGCATATGCATTTAATAATTTTTTACGGTTATTTTTTGTTGCATAAGCAGAAAATTGTACTTTTGCTGCTTTTCCGTTTTCAAAGAAAAATACCATATATCCTTGATAATCATATGTGGTTGTCATATATATGATTTTTTCTTCTGGTTCCATACCCAACAGATTTTGCAAATAATCTCCCATAGCACTTGCTTTGGTATCCGTGATATCACTTGCTTTTAATTTGTATACATTTTGTTGATTAGAAAAAAGCAATATATCTGCACGGTTTGTGGTTTCAATTTCCCATAAAATTTTATCATCTTCTTTGACTTTTTGCTCACCTGCGGAACGTAAAGATACCAAAGAGATTTTTTTAAAATAATTTTGCTCTGTCAAAAAAAGCTTGATACCATAATCTTCGATAAAGTCTTCTTTTTTGATGGTTGCAATTTCTTCTTCTTGTACAATTTCTGTGCAACGAGGTTTTCCATATTTTTTTGCAACCTGTTTTAATTGTCGACAAATGATATTTTTAATTTTTGCGTCATTTTGCAATGTATCTTGCAAATCTTGTATTTCTTTTGCCAATATTGCCATTTCCTCTGTACGTTTTATGATATACTCTTTGTTGATGTTTCGCAATTTCATTTCAGCAATATATTCTGCTTGCACTTTATCTAAATCAAACCCAGACATCAAATTTGGTATTACCATTTGTTCTTTTTCTGTGTTGCGAATGATGGAAATGGCTTTATCAATATCCAATAATATTTTTGCAAGTCCTTGTAATAAGTGGTGTTTTTCTGATTTTTTCGCAACATCAAATGTAATTTGTCTGCAAATGCTTTTTGTACGGAATGCTGTCCAATACTCTAAAATTTCAGGAATACCCAATGTCATGGGTTGTCCATCTATTAAGACATTGAAGTTACAACTGAAAGTATCTGCCAAAGGGGTAAAAGCATATAATTTATGCATCAATAAATCTGGTTTTGTACCTTTTTTGACATCAATGGTGATTTTTAATCCTTTTAAATCTGTTTCATCTCGTACATCTGTAATTTCTCTTGCTTTTCCGCTTTTTACCAATGCAATGATTTTATCAATAATGACTTCTAAGTTTGTAGTATATGGGATTTCATAAATTTCAATGCAATTTTGTTGTGCATCAAAACGATATTTTGCACGCAGTTTCAAACTACCTTTTCCAGTGCGATAAATTTGTTCCATTTCTTTTCGATTATATATGATTTGTCCACCTGTGGAAAAATCAGGGGCTGGCAATACATCACAAAGATTTATATTGTTATTTTTAATATAAGCAACAGTTGCCTCACAGAGCTCTGCAAGATTGAAACTACAAATGGAGCTTGCCATACCAACTGCAATCCCAATATTTGGATTGGCAAGTATATTGGGAAATGTTGTCGGCAATAATGCAGGTTCTTGCATAGAACCGTCATAGTTATCTATAAAATCCACTGTATTTTTATCAATATCTGCAAAAACTTCTTGGCAAATACCAGACAGCTTTACTTCTGTATAACGAGAAGCGGCATAAGCCATATCTCTTGAATATTGTTTACCAAAATTTCCTTTGGAATCTATAAAAGGTGTCAATAATGCACCATTGCCCGCTGTCAAACGAACCAATGTTTCATAAATTGCCGCATCACCATGCGGGTTTAATTTCATGGTTTGTCCAACAACATTTGTGGATTTTGTGCGTTCCCCATGCAATAATCCCATATCGTACATGGTGTATAATAATTTTCTGTGTGATGGTTTGAAACCATCAATTTCCGGTATGGCACGAGAAACAATGACACTCATTGCATAGGGCATATAGTTTTGCTCCAATGTTTGTATGATGGATTGTTCCTGTATAAAATTATCTTGATATATTGGTGTGTTGTTCTTTTTTGCCATGATATCACACAACCTTTCTTAGCTGATATCTGTAAAATCAAGGTACTTATGACCTTCTTGTGCAATGAATTCTTTTCTGCCTGTCAAATTTTCACCAAGCAGTAGCTCAAATACATATTGTGTTTTTTGTATTTCATCTGGTGTGACCAATATCAATCGTCTGGTTTCTGGGTTCATGGTTGTTTCCCACATCATTTCCGGCTGGTTTTCACCAAGTCCTTTAGAACGATTGATTCTGATTTTTCCTTTTAATTTTGCAGTAATGCTATTTTTTTCTGCATCAGAATAAGCAAAATATGTGTTTTTTCCATTTGTGATTTCATATAATGGGGATTCTGCAATATATACTTTTTTTTCGTTTATCAGTGTTGGAGCCAAACGATATAACATTGTCAAAAGTAATGTACGAATTTGAAATCCATCTACATCGGCATCTGTACAAAGTATGATTTTACTCCATCGTAATTGGTTTAAATCAAAAGAATTTAATTCTGTATTATGTTTGGATTTGATTTCAACACCACAACCAAGCACTTTTAATAAATCAGTGATAATATCATTATGAAAAATTTTATTGTAATCTGCTTTCAGACAGTTCAATATTTTACCACGTATGGGGATAATTGCTTGAAATTCTGCATCTCGTCCTTGTTTGCAAGAACCAAGTGCGGAGTCCCCTTCCACGATGTAAATTTCTCTGCGTGTGACATCTTTGGTGCGACAATTTACAAATTTTTCAACACGATTGTTCATATCCAAAGAACCAGTCAATTTTTTACGAATAGAAATTCTTGTTTTTTCGGCAGTTTCTCTACTACGTTTGTTTGCCAAAATTTGTGCTGCAATTTTATCTGCGTCCATTTTGTTTTCAATAAAATAAATTTCTAACTGTTCTTTGAAAAATTCTGTCATGGCATCTTGTATGAATTTGTTTGTGATTGCTTTTTTGGTTTGGTTTTCATAACTGGTGGTTGTAGAAAAAGAATTGATTACCAAAACCAAACTATCTTCAATATCGGAAAAAACAATTTTTTTCTCATCTTTTTTATAGAGATTATTTGTTTTGAGATATTTATCTATGGCAGAAACAAAAGCACTCTTGACCGCTTTATCAGGAGAACCTCCATATTCCAAAAAACTGGAATTATGATAATATTCCAAAAGATTGACATGATTATTAAAACAAAATGCCGCTTCAAATTTTAGTTTATATTCTGGTTTATCTGCTCTATCTCTACCAGATGTTTCTGTTTGCAGATAATGGATACTGGTTAACGCATTTGCACTAGCTGTTTCTGCCAAATAATCTTGTATGCCGTTTTCATAATAATATGTAAATGTTTCACCGCTTTCTTCATCAAACAACTCAAATAGCAAACCTGCATTGACAACTGCTTGTTTGCGTAACACATCTTGAAAATAAGAAAGCGGTATTGCAATTTCTGTGAATACATCATGGTCTGGCAACCAATGGATACAAGTACCCGTTGTTTTTTGTGCAGTTGGTTCTTTCTGCAATCCACCAACGTTTTCACCTTTTTCAAAATGCAATGTATAACGCATGCCATCACGATATATTATGGCATCCATATATGCAGAAGCATATTGTGTGGCACAAGTACCCAGACCATTTAACCCAAGACTGAATTCATAATTTTCTCCACTATTGTTTTTATATTTCCCACCAGCATATAATTCACAGAATACCAATTCCCAGTTAAAGCGATTTTCTTTTTGGTTAAAATCTACGGGAATACCCCTACCATAATCTTGTATGCGAATGGAATTGTCTTGATAACGTATGATTTGTATTTTGTTACCAAAGCCTTCTCTTGCCTCATCTATGGAATTGGAAAGTATTTCAAACATCGCATGTTCGCAACCTTCCAAGCCATCAGAACCAAATATCACACCGGGACGTAAACGCACACGGTCTGCCCCTTTTAATGATGTGATGCTTTCATTATTGTAATTGGACTGTTGATTTTCCTGCATTGTAACACCTGCTTTATCATAATAAAATAAATTTACTGTTTTAAGTCTACTTTACTTTACAAAAATTCCTAGTCAGTGTCAAGAGAAATAGGAAAGAATGTTCGCTTTTTACTGCTATATACCGACTTTATTTTTTATAAAATAAATGGTATAATAAAAAAAACAAAAAAGATGACACTATTAGAAAGGAATGTGAAATGAAATTTTTGATAGATACACATATACATACCGTTGCAAGCGGACATGCGTATAGTACATGGAATGAAAATGCAAAAGCGGCAATGGAAAATGGCTTGACGACCATTGCAATTACAGACCATGCACCCGCCATGGAACATACTACTTGTCACGCTTATTTTGCAAATCTTCATGTGATACCCAAAAAATTATATGGTGTAAATATATTAAAAGGTATTGAATTAAATATATTGGATTTTGACGGAAATGTAGATATGGACAACAAAGTTTTGAAAAAATTAGATATTTCCATTGCTAGCTTGCACATTCCATGCTTGAAACCTGGTACAAAGGAGCAAAATACAAATGCTGTATTAAAAATCATGGAAAATCCTTTGATTGATATTTTTGGACACCCCGGCGACCCAAGGTATCCTTTGGATTATGATGCAGTTGTCAAAAAAGCAAAAGAAACTGGTACGTTGTTGGAAATCAATAATACATCTTTGATACCAGGTGGATTTCGTGATGGAAGCAAAGAAAATATTGCTTATTTATTGAAATTGTGTAAAGAACAACAAGTTCCTGTTGTTGTAGGCAGTGATGCACATTTTTATACCTACATTGGGAAATTTGATTATGCATTGAAATTATTTGAAGAAATTGCTTTTCCAGAATCTTTGGTGTTAAATACAAATGAAGCAGCTTTTTTATCAGCATTGAAAAGA
>CAJMNV010000129.1 GCA_905214825.1 uncultured bacterium
AGGTGCGGACATGGATAAAATGTTGGCAGAATTGTTTGGCAAAGAAGCAGGATATTGCAAAGGCAAAGGTGGTTCTATGCATATTGCAGATGTGGCAGGTTTGCGTAGTTTGGGGGCAAACGGCATTGTAGGGGCAGGAATTCCCATTGCAGCAGGTTCTGCATTGGCTTCCAAAATTTATGGCGATAGTCATGTGACACTGTGTTTCTTTGGGGACAGTGCATCGAACCAAGGAACATTTCACGAAGCGGTGAATATGGCAGCAGCTTGGAAATTGCCTGTGGTATTTCTGTGTGAAAACAATCAATATGGTGTTTCTGTCAATATCCATAGTGTGACAAATACAGACACCATTGCTGTACGTGCAAAAGCATATGATATTCCAGGAAAAACCGTAGATGGAAATGACCCTTTTGTGGTATATGAAGCTGTGAAAGAAGCTGTGGATTATGCAAGAGCAGGAAACGGCCCTTCTATTGTGGAATGTATGACATTCCGTCATCAAGGACATTATTGTGGTGACCCTGCAAATTATCGTCCAGATACATATATGGAACAAGCAAATGAAAAAGATGCCATTTTTAATCTCAAAAAACGTTTGTTGGATGAAGGTATTGCAACACAAGAAGCATTGGAAGCAGTAGAACATGCAGTACAACAAGAATTGGAACAAGCATATACATTTGCACAAAATGCTTCGTATCCTGACCCTGTGGAAGCAACCACAGATGTTTATGTATCCAATAACGAAAGGAGTGTTGCAAGATGAGTAAAAAAATCAGTATCAGCAAAGCAATCGGTGAAGCTTTGCATGAAGAAATGGCAAGAGATGAAAAAGTGATTATACTAGGTGAAGATATGGGCAAAATGGGGAATGTATTTGGTATTACCGTTGGTTTCCAAGAAGAATTTGGGGAACATCGTGTGTATGATACCCCAATTTCTGAATCTGGATTTTGTGGTATGGCGGTTGGGGCAGCTATGCGTGGTATCCGTCCAGTGGTAGAGTTGATGTATGATGACTTTATTACAGTTGCAGCAGACCCCATATTAAACCAAGCAGCAAAAATGCGTTATATGACAGGCGGTCAGGCGACAGTACCAATGGTATTGCGTTTGCCAATGGGGGCAGGTAGAAGAAATGCAGGGCAACATTCCCAATGTTTAGAAAATATATTTTGTCATACACCTGGTTTGAAAGTCATTGCACCTTCTTCTGCAAAAGATGCAAAAGGGCTTTTGAAATCTGCCATTCGTGATGATGACCCTGTCATTTGTATGGAACACAAATTGTTGTATGCAAAAAAAGAAGAAATTCCAGAAGAAGAATATACCATTCCCATTGGTGTGGCTGATGTAAAAAAAGAAGGTAGTGACATCACCATTATCACATGGAGCAGAGAAGTTTATTTTGCATTGGAAGCGGCAGAAGAATTGCAAAAAGAAGGCATTTTTGCAGAAGTGTTGGATTTGCGGACATTGGTTCCTTTGGATTGGGAGGCGATTGTCAAATCCGTATCCAAAACACATCATGTGCTTGTGGTTTCGGAAGAAGTAAAACGTGGTAGCTATGCAGGTGAAATTTCTGCACAGATTGCAGAAGATTTGTTTGATGAATTAGATGCACCAGTGGAAAGAGTTTGCGGTTTGAATATTGTTTCACCTTTTAGTCCCACATTGGAAGACCAAAATTTCCCACACCCAAAAGATATTGTATTAGCAGTAAAAAGAATTTTGAATAGATAAGGAGGGAAAAAATAATGGCATTTGCAGTAAAAATGCCCCAGTTGGGGTTGACAATGGAAGAAGGTACCGTTGCAAAGTGGCTGAAACAAGAAGGTGATAGTGTCAAAACAGGTGAAGTTCTTTTAGAGATTACAACAGATAAATTGACCAGTGAAATTGAAAGCGAAGCAGATGGTATTTTGCTCAAAATTGTGGCACAAGAAGGACAAGATGTACCAGTGAAAGCAATATTGGGCTATATTGGTGAAGCAGGAGAAAACATCAGTTGTGAAACGACAGAAATAACAAAAACAACAGAACAAGCGGTACAACCTGCTGTGGAAACTGTGTCCAATACCATACAAACAAATGAACAGACAAGTGAAAGAATTCGTATTTCCCCTTTGGCAAGAAAAACAGCAAAAAAACTGGGAGTAGAAATACAAAATATAAAAGGCAGCGGCCCAGCAGGACGTATTGTTCAAAAAGATATATTGCAGGCAGCAGAACAAGTAAAAATACAAACAAAAGAAATAAAAGAAACAAATGTCATAACACCACAACCCAAACAAACCAGTGGTGAAGTTGCGTTGATGGACGGCGATGAAGTGGTAAAACTGACAGGTATGCGGAAAGTGGTTGCGGAAAGAATGGAAAAATCAGTCAGAGAAAATCCGACTGTGACACAAAATGTAAAAGTAGATGTGACAAATTTGGTGAAATTCCGTAAACAAATCAATGAAATCGCAGAACAAAAATTCTCTATCAATGATTTTGTGTTGAAAGCAGTTGCAAAAGCATTGCGTGAAAATAAACACATATTGGTCAGCATTGATGGTGATAAAATTATCAAACGTGCCCATGTCAATTTGGGTATGGCAGTGGCTTTAGACGATGGTTTGATTGTGCCTGTTATTCAAGATGCAGACAAATTGAGTTTGAGCCAACTGGCAGAAAGTGCAAAAAGTTTGGCAATTAGAGCAAGACAAAATCAACTTTCTATGGAAGAATACAATGGTTCTACATTTACTATATCCAATTTGGGTATGTTTGGTGTGGAAACGTTCAATCCGATTATCAACCAACCAAACTCTGGTATTTTGGGCATTTGTGCGATACAAGATGAACTTGCAATGGACGATGACGGAAATATATACAAAAAACAAGTTATGCGAATATCCTTTACATTTGACCATCGTTTGATTGATGGTGCAACTGCAGCAAAATTTGAATTGGCTGTTAAAGCATTGTTGGAAGAACCTATGCAGATATTATTGTGATATTTTGTAATACAAAAGAAAAATAAAGTACAAATACAAAAGAAAACCCTCTCTGAAAATACAAAATAAAATATAAAGGAGGTTTATACAATGGCGTTTGAGGTGAAAATGCCCCAACTTGGTTTGACAATGGAGGAAGGAACAGTTGCCAAATGGTTGAAAAAAGAAGGGGATAGCATACAAAAAGGTGAAGTCCTTTTGGAAATTACAACGGATAAACTGACCAGTGAAATCGAAAGCGAAATAGATGGTGTATTATTGAAAATTTTGGCACAAGAAGGCGATGATGTGCCGGTGAAAGGTGTTTTGTGCTATGTGGGTACAGCTGGTGAAAGTGTTGCAGAACAATCCAATGGACAACAAAAACCAGTACAACAACAACCAGATATTTCCAAAGAAGAAACCAATTTGCTTGTGATTGGTGGTGGTCCCGGTGGATATGTGGCAGCAATTCGTGCAGCACAGCTTGGGGCAAATGTGACATTGGTTGAAAAAAATAAATTGGGTGGTACTTGTTTAAATGTGGGGTGTATTCCAACAAAAGTACTCCTACATACAGCAGAAGCATTGACAGAAACAAAAGAAATGGAAAAATTGGGTATACAAGTGGCTGTCAATGGTTTGAATTGGGAAAAAGTACAGGAAAAAAAGGCCGCAGTCACCAATCAGCTTGTTAGTGGTGTAACAGGTTTGATGAAAGCAAATCGCATCAAAGTGGTAGAAGGTACAGCCTCTTTTGTAGATGAACATACCGTGACTGTAACAAAAAAAGATGGTACAACAGAACAAATCACATTTGATAAAGCTATCATTGCGTCTGGTTCTGTACCTGCAATACCACCCATTCCAGGTGTAAAAGAAAATGCAGATTGTGTGGATTCCACAGGTGCATTATCTTTTGCGGATATTCCAAAAACACTTTTTGTCATTGGTGGTGGTGTGATTGGTATAGAATTGGCAACAGCATATCAGGCGTTTGGTACGAAAGTGACCATTGTGGAAGCTATGCCAAAACTATTGCCTATGATGGACGGTGAACTGACAGAAATATTGCGTAAAAAAATGGAAAGCAAAGGCATTACCATATTGACAGAAGCAAAAGTACAATCCGTGGAAAAAACAGCAGAAGGTACAAAAGTGTATGTGGAAATCAATGGTGATGTACAATCATTTGTTGCAGAAAAAATATTGGTGGCAGTTGGCAGAAGAAGTGATACAGAAGCATTGCAGCTAGACCGTGTTGGTGTTGTACATGATAGAGGGAAAGTGGTTGTCAATGATTATATGCAAACCAATATTCCCCATATTTATGCCATTGGAGATTGTCTGGGAAAAGTGATGTTGGCACATATCGCATCTGCACAAGGGGAAATTGCAGCAGAAAATGCGATGGGAGAATGTGTTGCTTATGATGGCAAAACAAACCCATCTTGTGTATATACCAATCCGGAATTTGCAGGCGTAGGCATGACAGAAGAACAAGTAAAACAAGCAGGCATTGCTTATCATGTTGGTAAATTCCCATTGATAGCAAATGGAAAATCGTTGATTATGAATGGCGGCGAAGGTATGATAAAATGTATCATTGGTAATACATACCAAGAAATATTGGGGGTACATATTTTGGGTCCAAGAGCAACAGATTTGATTGGAGAATGTGCATTGGCGATTGGATTGGAAGCAACCGTGGAAGATATTTATGCAACTATTCATGCACACCCAACGGTAACAGAAGCAGTTAGAGAAGCAGCTTTGGCAGCAACCAAAAGAGCTATCCATATTCCCAATAAGTAAAAAGAATAAAAGGAGGCAAATTTCCTATGATTTATATACAAAGTCCTTCCACAGACCCACATTTTAATTTGGCATTGGAACAATATGTATTTGATGAAATGGATAAAAATCAATCTTATGTCATGCTTTGGCAAAATGATAAAGCCATTATCATTGGAAAACACCAGAATACCATACCAGAAATCAATACAAAAGATGTAAAAGAGCATCAAATCTCTGTTGTACGACGGTTGTCAGGTGGTGGGGCAG
>CAJMNV010000130.1 GCA_905214825.1 uncultured bacterium
GAGAGACGATTTCTGTTGTGTGCCTCCACGCCTGTCGCTTCTGAGATACGTCTTGCTGCACGTCCTGTGGGTGCTGCCAAATCCACCTCACGATCTTCTGTTCGCAATATTTGCAGTATGGTATTTATAGTTGTTGTTTTCCCTGTGCCTGGGCCACCTGTAATCACCAAAACCCCTCTTGTCATTGCTTCCAGCACAGCAAAACGTTGTTCTTCTGCCAATATGACACCTGTTTGCTTTTCCACTGCCACAATTTCTTTTGCCACTTTTTCTATATTGGCTTCTTCATACATTTGTGACAACTCCAACAACCGTTTTGCAACAGCCATTTCCGCATAGTAATAAAAATTCAGATAAACACCTTGCACACCTCGCAATGTTTCTTGCCACACATCACCTGCCACCTGCAATTCTCGAATGGCATTTTCCACATAATCACTATGCAAACCCAAAAGCTCTGTTGCCTGTTGTATGAGTTTTTCTTTTGGCAGATAACAGTCTCCATCGTTTGCGGCTTGATTGAGTACATATTTGACTGCCGCTTTGACACGATTTGGATTTTCTTTTGCAATGCCTGCATTTGCTGCCATTTTGTCTGCCATACGAAAGCCAATCCCCCAAATATCATCTGCCAAACGATATGGATTTGTTTTGACAACATCAAATGTACGTCCTTTGTATTTTTTATATATTTTCATTGCATATGCAGGTGAAACATCAAATTCTTGCAAAAACAACATAGCTTTTCTTAGTTCATGTTGTTCTTGAAACACTTCTGAAATCCGCATTGCCTTTTCATATGTCAAACCTTTGATTTCCACCAAACGTTCTGGTTTTTCTTCTATCACATAAAATGATGCTTCACCAAATTTATCCACTATTTTTTTTGCCGTTTTTGCACCAATGCCTTTAATCAATCCGGAAGCAAGATATTTTTCCATACCTGCTTCTGTCGTTGGCATAGATTTTTCATATTGTGTGATTTGTAATTGTTTGCCATAAAGAGGGTGTATAGACCAATGCCCTCGAATTTCTAAACTTTCCCCTTTGTGAATTTGCGGTACAATGCCCACACAAGTCACACTATCATCTTCCGTCTCCAAAGCAAACACAGTATATCCATTTTCTTTGTTTTGATATACAATATTTTCCACTTCACCACATATCTTAATTTCGTCCATCTGCTCCCCTCCTTTTCCTATTTTATCAAAATTTATATTGGATAATTATACCACATTTTCACACAAAATAGAACGATTGTTCCTAAAATTATGATGTTTGTTACTTTTCTTACACACATAATATACAGAAAAAAGACATCTGATATTTTATCAAATGCCTTTTTTACAAGCTTTGTAATGATTTTGTATGATTATTTTTTATGCATACATCACACATCATTTGTTTGTATTTTTGTCATACATATACTTTCTTGTGATTGCATTTGCATATACACAGCACCTGTACTTTTTTCCAATAATATCGTACAAACGCCCTCCAATACATAATATCCTGCAATATCTGCCACAACTTCTGTTTTTGCAATGCGATATTCCATATCAGACGGTACAATCTTTCCAGCCTCTCTTGCCGTCTTCATACAAGAAAGCAAAACTGTTTGTATTTTTTGTTCCGCTTGTTCTTTTGTGTAACTGCTTTCCCGAAAATCCACAGCAATCAATGGATTTTGCAAAGGCATAACGCCTTTTCTTGTGTATGTTACCGTTGCCCCCAGTGCCTCCATAACATCACGCAGACCCAACATTTTATTTTCATCTATCTGCCCATCTTTACTGCTTATGGGTAATTTTTGCCCTTTTCGCATCAAAAACAACGTATTTCCTTTTTGTTCTATGGTACAATCCATACTATTTGTCAAAGCCGAAAGTGGTACAAATGCTTTATCTTTTATAATTTTGATGGGCACTTGTACATATTGTCCGTCCAATATCAAAAAATGATATTTTTCATTTTGTTGGATATTAAAAGTACCATCTTCGTATGTAAAATGATACACATCATCATTTTGTGTATATTGCTCACAACAATATTCTATATCAAAACAAGGGATATCTAACGGTTGCTTTTTCACTTTTGCCCACACAAATTGTGGACAGCACAACAATCCACAAAAAAGCAACAAAACGATATATTTTTGTTTCATCGTAAACCGCCCCTTTCTGTGTTTTTTTATTTTCTCTTTTTTTCACAGAAAAAGCAAGTCTTCCCACATGAATTATATTAACATTTATTTTAACATTTTGTTACAAAATGATTGAAAATGAGAATTTTATTTTCTTTTTTTGTATGAATTGTTATACTATATGTATCCAAATATAAAAAGGAGGCGTTTCCATGTTTCTTGGTATCATAAATATATTAGGGCGTATTTTTCTTTTTACATGGTTTATTTGGCCATTTTTATTTGTATATAGTTTTGCCTATGGTATCAAAGAACTGATGCAAAATGAAAAAACAGCCAATCTTGCACTTGCAAGTTTTTCATTGCTTATGATAATCTGTGGGTTATGTGCAAACTTTATATCCTAAAAGGAGGATTTTGATGTCTATATTACAACAACATGCAAATATTATCATCCAAAACACATTGCAACAAGTATTGCCTGATACCGCTGTCAAACGTGCATTATCCGAACAAAATTTCAAAAATCCAAAAGGCAAACAGATTGTCATTTCTGTTGGCAAAGCCGCATGGACAATGGCAAAAGCCGCATCGGATTATCTTGGTTGTGCTATCACAAGTGGTATCGTACTAACAAAATACGAACACAGCAAAGGCGAAATCCCCAATTTCACGATACTAGAAGCAGGGCATCCCATTGTAGATGAAAATTCTATTGCAGGCACACAAAAAATATTAGATATGGTATCGAATTTAACAGCTGATGATACCATCATATTCCTCATTTCTGGTGGTGGTTCTGCATTATTTGAAAAACCTGCTGGCAATTTATCATTGCAAGATATGCAAAACGTTTCACAACAGTTATTGGCATGTGGTGCAGACATTGTAGAAATCAATGCCATCAGAAAACATATCTCCGATGTCAAAGGTGGGCGATTTGCAAAAATTTGTGAACCTGCCTCTATATTTACCATTGCACTCAGTGACATACTGGGAGACCATTTGGACGCCATCGCCTCAGGGCCTGCCTATCCTGATAGTTCCACTTGTGATGATGTCATGAAAATCATGCAAAAATACAATCTTTCTTTTTCTGCTGAAATACTGAAACAACTGCAAATTGAAACACCAAAACAAATCACAAACTGCACCACTATCATCACAGGTAGTGTCACACAGCTTTGTCAATTTGCCGCAAAAGAAGCCGAAGCATTGGGCTACACCCCTTTGATACTGTCTACTATGCTTGACTGCGAAGCAAAAGAAGCAGGAAGATTTTTGGGTTCTATTGCCAAAACATTCCAAAAAGGAGAAGGCTTTTACAAAACCCCATGTGCTGTCATTTGTGGTGGCGAAACCATTGTACACCTAACAGGCAAAGGAAAAGGTGGCAGAAATCAAGAAATTGCATTATCTGCTGCCCCTTATTTAGATGGTATCCCACAAGCACTCATTGCCGCCATTGGCTCTGATGGCACAGACGGCCCAACTGATGCCGCAGGGGGCATGGTAGATGGACTTTCTATGGAAAAACTGAAAAATGCAAACATTTCCGTTACAGATACATTGGCACAAAACAATGCCTATCATGCATTAAAACAAATTGATAGTCTGATATTTACAGGAGCCACAGGAACCAATGTCAATGATTTATATTTTCTGTTATTCTGCCCCACACCATAAAATACCACTTTACAATCAAAAAAAAGAGAAGAACGCTCTGATTTTTCAAAGAATTCTTCTCTTTATTCTTTTCTGATATAAATCCAAATCGTATTATCTATTTTTATAAAAATTACAGTACTTCAAAACCTTTGGATTTGATTGCTTCCATCATTTTATTCGCATGTTCTTTATTTCTTGTTTCTGCAACAATATCTACAATACAAGTACTTACTGCAATATCTTGCACCATACGGTCATGGTTTACGCTGACAATGTTTGCCCCTACTTCTGCGATTGCTGTCAACAACTGTGTCAACTGACCGGGTTTATCCATCATCATAACAGACAATTTTGCAATTCTGCCATTTGCTTGCAGTGCTTTGTCAATGATACGGTCTAAAATGTTTACATCAACATTACCACCAGATATTACGCAAACTGCTTTTTTGCCTTTGATGTCTACTTTGTTATGCATTGCTGCTGCAACAGATACCGCCCCAGCACCTTCTGCAACCATTTTATGTTTTTCAATCAACAACAAAATTGCTTTTGCAATTTCATCTTCTGTTACTGTCACAATACCATCAACATATTTTTGGCACATTGCAAATGTCAAATCACCAGGCTGTTTTACAGCAATACCATCTGCCATTGTGCTCACGCTTGCCAATGTTTCGATTTTGCCATCTTTGATGGAATTCAACATAGAAGGAGCACCCTCTGCTTGTACGCCGTACACTTTACAATTTGGATTGATTTGTTTGATTGCAAATGCAACACCACTAATCAAACCACCACCACCAATGGGAACCAATACCACTTCCGCATCAGCCACTTCTTCCATGATTTCCAGACCAACAGTACCCTGTCCAGCCATAACATAATCATCGTTGAATGGGTGTAAGAATGTATAGCCTTTTTCTTTTTGCAATTCTGCGGCTTTTGCTGCTGCATCATCATATACGCCTTTTACCAATACCACTTCTGCCCCATAGCTTCTGGTTGCTTCCACTTTTGCCAAAGGTGCAGCTTCTGGCATACAAATCACAGCAGGAATACCTTTTTTCTGTGCTGCCAATGCAACGCCTTGTGCGTGGTTACCTGCAGAGCAAGCAATTACCCCTTTTTTTGCTTCTTCTTCTGTCAAACTTGCT
>CAJMNV010000131.1 GCA_905214825.1 uncultured bacterium
GGCACAGATGGCACAACCCATTGTCTTTTCAATTCATATTCAAATTGCCACAAATCATTTTTATGCCAGCAGTTGACAACCCCATCTTCATACACACCAAACAAGCTAAAATGATAATTGAAGTTTTTTATAATACCACCAACCACAGTACCTTCTATTCTTTGTCTACGATATACTTTATTCATGCAATATTCCCATTTCCTTTCTGCTATCAAAAAAAAGCCCTCCGCTTCTGCGAAGAACTTTTGTTTTTCCACACAGTGTACACGGATTTTTTATAGCAAAAAAATACCATTATTTTTGTGTTGTAATCCGTTACTTTTATATCAAACAAACCATTGAGAGAACATACATTTGCTATTATATTCAGTATACCATTTTTCTACAAAATTGCAAGTGTATTACACACCATAAGTTACTTTTTTGTTGCTTTTTACACTGTATGGATACAAAATATATTTTATCAGAAATTTATATACATTTTACAAAAACAATATTTCAAAAAATAAAAAAATCATTTATAATACGATTATGCATCAACATGCACATTGAAAACAGAGGAGTGATTTTATTGGATTTATTGCGAAGTAAAAAAGGATTTATTTGTGATATGGACGGCGTTATCTACCACGGAAATCAAATTTTGCCAGGTGTCAAAGAATTTATACAATGGTTGTACAAAGAAAATAAAAAATTCTTGTTTCTGACAAACAACAGTGGAAAAACACCACAAGAATTACAAGAAAAATTGGCACGTATGGGATTAAAAGTAGACAGCAGTCATTTTTATACCAGTGCATTGGCAACTGCAAATTTTGTTGCAAATCAAACACCAAATGCCCGTGTGTTTGTGATTGGAGAGCCGGGATTATACAATGCATTATATGAAAAAGGCTTGATACTGGATGATACTTCGCCGGATTATGTCATCATTGGGGAGTCTGCAAGCTATAACTATGACAACATTTGTCGTGCTGTACATCATGTACAAAATGGTGCAAGACTGATTGGCACAAATTACGATTTGACAGGGCCAACCGAAACTGGTATCATTCCTGCTTGCCGTGCATTTGTCAAACCCATCGAAATGGTAACTGGCAAATCTGCATATTTTATCGGCAAACCCAATCCTTTGATGATGCGTACTGGTTTGAACATGTTGGGGGTTCATTCCAAAGAAGCTGTGATGATTGGCGACCGTATGGATACAGACATTGTTTCTGGTATCGAAAGCGGTTTAGATACCGTTTTGGTACTATCTGGCGTTTCCACAATGAACACTGTCAACACATTCCCATATCGCCCTCGTCTGATATTAAACGGCGTTGGTGATATTCCCCCAAAAACAACAGACAAAAAATAAATATTGCATATAAAATAAAAATAGAACCAAGAAAAGTATCTATACTTTCAAATACCTTTCTTGGTTATCTTTTTTACAACAATTCTTTATAGTTATAAATATAACGGTCAGCGATTGCTTGAATTTTTTCCGTTTCTCTTTGTGCACTTTCATCTGCAATGGCATACACTTGCAATCCCAATGCTTTTGCACTTTTCATGGCATAATAAGCATCTTCAAACACAATGGTATTTTCCAAATTACCACCCAGTTTTTCCATCGTCAAACGGAACACTTCTGGATTTTCTTTTCCCATACCCATATCAGTACAAGTTGTCACAAAATCAAAATACGATAAAATCTCCAATCGTTCCAATGCCAAATGGATATAACTTGCTTCTGATGCTGTGAGAATACACATTTTTGTGCCTTTTTTCTGTTCAGATTCCAAATATGCTTTGACATTTTCTTTCAAAGGGATATGATTTGCATATTGTTCTGCCACATAAGAAATCACTTCATCACAAATTTCTTCCACACTTTGTGTTGCACCCAATTCTGTTCTAAAAAATTCCGCTGTTTGGGGCAATGTCTGTTTTTTTAACACAGACATCAAATTTTCTGGTACAGGAATACAATGTGTTTCCAAATATCGTCTGCCTGTATTTCGCCAAACGGGCATAGAGTCAATCAATGTACCGTCTAAATCAAATATAATGTATTTTTGCATATGGTATCTTTCCTTATTGGTTAAATTTATCTATTTTTTCATTTATTGTCAAAACCCCTGTGGGATTATGGAATACTTTGATATATGTTTTGGTAGAGGGTGCCCCTTGTTCGATGGGAATTTCTTGACAACGTTTTGCAATCGCCATCAAACCTTCCAAATCGCCTTCTATGGTTGTTTCAAAAGGGCCCACCACATAATGATACCCTGTGCTGGCAATATAATCAATTACTTTATCCACAATGCCAATCACTTTTTCTGTTTCCGACACATCGGGCAATACCTGCACCGCAATACTGGTTGTATACATAAATTTTTCCTCCTTTATATTCATAAAATATGTTATAGTTATGTTATAACATGTTTTAAAAAGGTACGCAATATGACAATATGCTATTCTTTTGAAAAATAATTTGTTATAATACCATATATATTTTATACTAGAAAGAGGGATATTATGAAATATCGTGTAGAACATGACTCCATGGGCGAAATCAATGTACCCATTGATGTATATTGGGGGGCACAGACACAACGCAGTTTTGAAAATTTCAAAATCGGTATAGAAAAAATGCCCATCGAAATCATTCGTGCATTTGCCATATTAAAAAAAGCAGCGGCCATTGCAAATTTTCGTTTGGGAAAATTAGATGAAAAACGTTGTACTTTGATTGGACAAGTATGCGATGAAATTTTCGCAGGCAAATGGGACAGCCATTTTCCTTTGGTTGTTTGGCAAACAGGAAGTGGTACACAATCCAACATGAACATAAATGAAGTCATTGCCAACAGAGGCAATGAGCTTGCTGGTGAAAAACTGCTTCACCCAAACGACCATGTCAATATGTCTCAAAGTTCCAATGATACATTCCCCACAGCCATGCATATTGCGGCAGTATTGGAAACAAAAAAACAGCTTTTACCAGCCATCATACGCATGGAAAACGAATTGCAACGTTTGGAAACAGAAAATAAAGACATACTCAAAACAGGACGCACACATCTACAAGATGCAACCCCCATCACATTTGGGCAAGAAATCAGTGGTTGGAAAAATATGTTACAAAAAAACAAACGTATGATAACATTGGCATTGCAAGAAATTGCAGAATTGGCACTGGGTGGCACAGCAGTTGGCACTGGATTAAATGCCCCAAAAACATTTGGGGAAGAAGCTGCAAAAGCCGTTTCCGAATTGACAAACGAACCATTTATTACCGCAGAAAACAAATTTCATTCTTTGACAGCAAAAGATGAATTGGTATTTTTACATGGGGCATTGAAAGCATTGGCAGCAAATATGATGAAAATTGCAAATGATATTCGTTGGCTTGCCAGTGGTCCTCGTTGTGGTCTTGGTGAAATTTCTATTCCGGAAAATGAACCAGGTAGCTCTATCATGCCCGGAAAAGTCAATCCCACACAATGCGAAGCCATAACAATGGTTGCAGTGCAAGTCATGGCAAATGATACTGCCATCGGTATTTGTGCCTCACAAGGCAATTTTGAATTAAATGTATATATGCCTGTTTGCATTTACAATTATTTGCAATCTGTGCGTTTATTGGCAGACAGTTTGGAATCTTTCCGTATCCATTGTGTATCTGGTATCACCGCAAACAAACAAAAAATGGACGAAAATTTACATCGTTCTTTGATGTTGGTTACCGCATTAAATCCATATATCGGATACGAAAATGCAGCAAAAACAGCAAAAAAAGCATATCAAGAAAATATTTCACTCAAAGAAGCTTGTGTTGCACTCGGATTTTTAACAGCAGAACGGTTTGATGAAGTATTCCGTCCAGAACAAATGGTTTGAAAAGGAGAAACAATATGTCATTAGAACAAAAAGCATTACAACTGCACGAACAAATGCAAGGAAAAATTGAAGTAATTTCCAGAAAAAAAGTGACAACCAGAGAAGATTTATCTTTGTTGTATACACCTGGCGTTGCAGAGCCTTGTCGTGTCATTGCAAAAGATGAAGAAGCCTCATTTCGTTTGACACGTCGTTCCAATTTGGTTGCCGTTGTCACAGATGGTACTGCGGTATTGGGATTGGGCGATATTGGTCCTGCGGCTGGTATGCCTGTTATGGAAGGAAAATGTGTGTTATTCAAAGAATTTGGTGATGTAGATGCATTTCCGCTTTGTATTGACTCCAAAGATGTAGATACCATTGTACAAACCATTGCTTTGCTTTCTAAAAGTTTTGGCGGCATCAATTTAGAAGATATTTCCGCCCCTCGTTGTTTTGAAATAGAAAAAAAATTAAAAAAAATCTGCGACATTCCTGTATTCCATGACGACCAACATGGTACTGCCATTGTGGTAGCAGCCGCAATGCTCAACGCTATGAAAGTCACAAAAAAAGAAATGGGAAAAATGAAAATTGTCATCAACGGTGCTGGTGCAGCTGGTATTGCCATTGGAAAACTGCTCATCGGTATGGGGTTTGGCAATGTCATATTATGCGATATTCATGGTATCATCTGTGAAGGCGATGAAAATTTGAATGCTGAGCAAAAAGCAATTTCACATATCAGTAATCTGGAAAAACAAAAAGGCACATTGGCAGATGCTTTGCAATGTGCAGATGCATTTGTTGGCGTATCCCGTCCCAACATGGTCACAAAAGAAATGGTAGCCACCATGAACAACGGCATTGTGTTTGCTATGCCAAATCCTTTGCCTGAAATACTCCCCGAAGATGCCAAAGCAGGTGGTGCGGCAGTGGTTGGCACAGGTCGTTCTGAT
>CAJMNV010000132.1 GCA_905214825.1 uncultured bacterium
AGGTGTATACACTCTTGCAAATTTTGTGATAAATTTTTCTGTTTTGGATTTTTTACCTGCGGCATTTTCCACCAATTCCAATATTTTCATGACAGTGGACTCACCAAAAGGTTTTGTGACTTCTATTTCCAACAAACCATCTTGATTGATACAACCACTCAAAACCATACTACCTACATCTACACGGCGTGGCACTGCCTCACCTGTCAATGCAAGTGTATCCAACATTGCCCAACCTGATTTGACAACACCATCTAGCGGTATTTTTTCTCCTGCTTTTACTTGTATCAAATCACCTTTTTTGACATATTCTGGTGCAACTTGTGCGATATTGCCGTTGTCATCTACCAAATTGGCATAATCGGGGCGTATATCCATCAAAGAGGTGATAGATTTTCTGGAACGTGTGACAGCATAATCTTGAAATGCCTCCCCTACTTGATAAAACAACATAACAAATACCGCTTCCGGCATTTCTCCTATTGCCATTGCTCCTATGGTAGACAATGACATCAAGAAATTTTCATCAAACACTTGCCCTTTTGCAATATTTTTCATTGCCCGCCAAAGCACATCATACCCAAATATAAAATATGCTACCAAAAACAGCGGGACTTGCCATATCCCCTCTATCAAATTTGCCGCAACAAAAAAGAATATCCCAATTACAAAACGAGAAATTGTTTTTTTGATACTACCTTCTTCTTCCTGTGTGTGTCCATGACAATCATCAGCACTGCAACAACAGCAATCATGGCTATGTGCATGTACTTTCTTTTGTGTGGTCACTTCTACTTCTGGTTCATATTTGTGTACTGTTTTTTTCACTTTATCAAACACAACATCTTCTGCCGCATTTTCTTGCAAAGAAATATACATTTCCTGTTTGACAAGATTGATTTGTGCTTCTTTTGTTTCTTTCATTTTGTTGACAGCAATTTCAATTTTGCCTGCACAATTTGCACAAGTCAAACCTTGTAAGTATATGGTCATTTCTTTCATAAAATACACCTCTTTCATCTTTTTATTTGATTATATGAGTATATGTTCATTTAATTTGCGACAAAATATGGCACAATCTGTGCCAGTATTCTATCCATTACATATAACCTCTTTTATGACAAATGTGCGTTGTACCATTTTGCAAAACAGTTTTTACATGGTCATCATCCAAAGAATAATACACCGTTTTTCCATCTTTGCGATATTTCACCAAATCATTTTGCCTTAACACACGCAGTTGATGGGAGACTGCGGATTGTGTCATATCCAAATCCTCTGCAAGTTGTCCCACATTCATTTCTCGTTGCACCAAAAGACATAAAATACGAATTCTGGTTGCATCACCAAATACACGGAAAAATTCTGCCAAATCTGTTACAAAATTTTGTGATAATCCTAGTTCCATGTCCCATTTTTTTTCTTGCATGGATATCCCTTCTTTCAATACTTGAACATCTATTCATATACTAACATATGTTTTTCATTGTGTCAACATTTTTTTTCAAATGAAATCAAATCCAAAAAACCTCTCATCGCATAGGAAAAAGACACATTTTTTAAGTGTACCATACCAATACTTCTCTTTGGTATGGGCGGCTGTATGGGAATTTCATACAGTTTTTGTGTCTGCAATTCGGATTGTACAAATTCTTTTATCACATATGTTAAACCCAAATTGATTTTTGCAAAACTCACCAACAAGTCACTGCTTCCCAATTCCAATATTGGATTCAACACCACACCGTTTTCTTCTGCATATCTGTCTAAATATCGACGGGAATTGCTCAAATCTTCCAGTAACAACAAAGGGTATTTTGGTAATTCTCGAATATTCAATCCAATTTGTCCCAACTGGCGATACCTTTCGCCCCCCACAAGTATATCTTGTATTTCCATACAAGGCACAATCTCCAAATCATCTTCTGATGCAATGGGCAAATTGACAAAACAAACATCTACACTCCCATTTTTTAACAATCGCAAAGACTCATATGTGGTTTTGTTTGTGACTTTGATATTGATATCTGGATATAATCTATGGTATTCCTCCAAATAAGGCAACAAAAAATTTGCAATTACCGTATCACTTGCACCAATTTTCAATTCACCCATTTCCATATTCACTAATTGAAAATACTTTTCTTCTGCTGCCTGTATCCAGCCCAAAGCCTGTTCCAAATAAGTATACAACACTTTTCCCTCTGTTGTTGGATACACGCCTTTTACACTACGCACAAGCAATGTACTACCCATTCTATCTTCCAGTTGTTTGATTGCCATACTGACTGCTGGCTGTGAAATATATAATTCTTTTGCAGCAGCTGACATATTGCCCAATTTGACTACCACACAAAAAATACGATACAAATCCAAAGATACATCTACTTTCACAAAATATTCTCCTTTCTATTTGGTTTTTCCATATAAGCAAAAAAGAGAACACCCGAAAAATCCAGAAATCCTCTTTTTCTCTGTTTATACTTTAATATACGCCAATCCAACCACACCAGGACCTGTGTGTGCACCAACAACACAACCAAATTCCCCATAATGCACAGTTTGTCCTGCACGCAAATCTGCACATGTTTCATACAGTTTCTCATAATTTTCTTTTGACTCTGCATGCCCAAACAATATTGGGTATGTGTCATCAATGCCATCTTCCACAGCCATATTTTTCAATGTGTCATACAATTTCTTTTTGCCTCTGACTTTGCCCAATGTTGTCACCAATCCATCTGCAATCCCGATAATGGGGTGTACATTCAACAATGTACCAATGGTTGCCGCAGTTGCAGAAAGTCTGCCACCTTTTTTCAAATATTCCAATGTTTCCACTGCTGCACACAAACGCACTTTTTGTTTTAATGTTTCCATTGTTTCGTAAATTTCTTTTGCAGATTTTCCATCTTGTGCCATTTTTGCCGCAATTTCTACCAAAAGCCCCAATGACAAGCAAACGGTTTGAGAGTCCACAATATAAATATCATCGCTTTCCAATGTGTTTTTTGCAATATTTGCAGATTGTACTGTACCACTCATTTTGGAAGAAATCAAAATACACACAACTTCTTCCTTGTTTTGCAGGCACTTTTCAAATACTTCTGTAAATGTATGTGGAGTTGGTTGTGCTGTGGTTGGAAATGTTTGTTCTTCTCGCAATCTTTGATAAAATTCTTTATTTGTCAAATCCACACCATCATAATAGGTTGTATTGCCAATATGCACCATCAATGGCACGCACAAAACGCCCAGTGTCTCTCTTCTTTCATTGGTCAAATCACAAGTACTATCTGTTATAATTCTTACCATTCTATGAAACCTCCTGAAATTGGTCATGTCTTTATGATGTTATTCTCATTATAAATGTTTTCTGTGACACGTCAACGTTTTTTCATAAAATAACAGCATACAAAACAGATTTAGCAAAAAAAGCAAAAGAAGAATACTTGCATTGATAAAGTATTCTTCTTTTTATCATTTTTATAATAGATTAAATTTGGAAATGTATCGCACCCACTTCTAACATAAATTGTACCACTGCCATTATCATCGCAAATAAAGAAAGTAACAACAACAACACAACTGCCGTTTTGTCATATACCCACTTAATTTCTTCCGTATGCTGTTTGACACTCAAAAGTGTTTCCAAGCCCAATGAAATGAGTATCAACGGCCAGCATTTCATAATCATGGTATAATCCAATCCTTGCCAAAATGTATGCACCAAAAACAGAAAACCGAATAACACAAGTACTGCCCCTAATGTAACTGTTCCGATTTTTCTGACACGCATTTTCATTCCTCCTCTTTATGCTCTATGATATCTTTTTTGATGGGATTTCCTTTCAGCATTTTGAATCCCACATACAAAATTGCAGCACCCATAACAACACGTGGCAAAAAATATTCCATTTTCCACAAAATCTCTCTGAAAAAATCTGGCAAAAACCAGCTCAATGTACTAATAAATGTGTTCCAAAGCATCATCACACCCATAATCACCAATATGACAGCAACCACTTTTTTTGTGCTGACATTCCAATTTTGTTTGTATTCTCCAATATTCACCAAAAACATACATTTATCTTCTACCATATAAAATTCTTCTAATGGCAAGCTACGCAAATGATGCACATGAAAAAAACTATACAGCCATATAATCGGCAAAAGCATAATCATAAACTCTATATTGAAAAAAGACCCCACTGCACAATCCAAAAATACCAATAACATCAAACTCAAACCTTGTTTGAAAAATCCCATATACATTTCTCCAGCCCCTGGGATAAGAGAAAATATAAATGTCAAAAATCCATTCTTTTTATTTGTCATATCTGACTACCTCCATAATTCCTTTTGCTACATAATCCGAAACATCTATGACGCCTTGTGTCAAAATATCTGCTCCTTGTTCCACATAATCCAAAAAACCCATTTTTTCTTCTTTTTGTGCAAGTATTTGTTTTGCTTGCCCATATGATGACCGTTCATAAGAACCATGTCCTATAGGCAAAAATAACAATACCAAAGCTGCTGCGGTTGCAGCACCAATTTTTAATTGATAAAAAAACCGCTGCCATTTCCAATATGGCTGATTATTTTGCAATATTTGTTTTTGTGCAATTTGTTCCATCACTCTGCTTTCCAATGTGCGTGGCGCTTCCAACAAACCTTGTTTTTCCAAGTTTGCAATCAAACTTTCTAGTTGTTCTGTTGTCATATTTTGCCCCATGGCATC
>CAJMNV010000133.1 GCA_905214825.1 uncultured bacterium
TCAGTTTTGAGTTGGGGGCGGCCCTTGTTCTTGGTGAGAATATAGGAACGACTAGATGTTTCTTTACAATTAGACCAACTGTATACCTATGCAAATATGCGTATGCATGAAGACAGTGCAAATGCTTACTATCAAGGTTTGGCAGCAAGGGCAGAATCTTTGTTGGTGCAGTATTCGGCAGCAATTTCGTTTTTGGTGCCTGCTATACTTGCGATTCCTGATGATGTGTTGGCGGATTTCCGTATGGAGCGTATGGAAGATTTTGCGATGTATGACCATTTTTTTGAAAATATATTGCGACAAAAAGCACACACACTTTCTCCTGTGGAAGAAAACCTTCTGGCAAAAGCGGCAGAATTGGGAGCTGCACCACAAAATATATTTACCATGTGCAATGATGCAGATATGCGTTTTGGCAATATTACAGATGCAGATGGCGATTGTGTGACACTGACAAAAGGAAGATATATCACATTTTTGGAAAGTGCGGATAGACGTGTACGAAAAGAAGCGTTTGAAACATTGTATGCAGCATATGAAAAACAGAAAAATATGCTTGCGGCAACATATGCAGCTTCTGTGAAAAGCGACGTGTTTTTTGCACAAGCAAAAAAATATGGCTCTGCACTGGAAATGGCATTGGCTGATGATAACATTCCTGTGTCGGTATATGACAACTTGATTGAAACCGTGCATAAACATTTGCCATTGCTACATCGTTATGTTGCATTGCGGAAAAAAATATTACATTTAGATGAAGTGCATATGTATGATTTGTATGCACCATTGGTGGCAGATGTACAAGACAAAATTTCTTTTGCAGAGGCAAAAGAAACAGTTAAAAAAGCATTGGCAGTATTGGGCAAAGATTATCAAAAGGCGTTAGAACATGGTATGGAAAGTGGTTGGATTGACGTTTATGAAAATGAAGGCAAAAGAGGCGGGGCATATTCTTGGGGAAGTTATGGCGTACATCCTTTTGTGTTGCTCAATCACAATGATACTGTAAACAGTATGTTTACATTGGCACATGAAATGGGACATGCATTGCATAGTTGGTTTACTTGGGAAAAACAGCCATATTTGTACAGTGGGCATAAAATATTTGTGGCAGAAGTGGCATCTACTTGCAATGAGGCACTGCTGATGGAATATCTCTTGCAAACAACAAAAGATAAAAATATGAAAAAATATTTGGTGAATTATTTCTTGGAACAATTCCGTGGCACATTGTTCCGTCAAACCATGTTTGCAGAATTTGAAAAAATTACACATGAAATGGTACAAAAAGGCGAGCCTTTGACGTGGGAAGTGTTAAACAAGGTATATCGTGATTTGAATTGTTTGTATTTTGGTGATGATATTGTGATTGATACACAAATTGATATAGAATGGGCAAGAATTCCACATTTTTATAATGCATTTTATGTGTACCAATATGCAACCGGATATAGTGCGGCGATTGCATTATCCAGAAAAATATTACAAGAAGGGGAACCGGCAATACAAGCATATTTAGACTTCTTATCCAAAGGTGATAGTGCATATTCTATTGATCTGCTCAAAGGTGCAGGTGTGGATATGTCAAAAACAGAAGCGATTGAAAATGCGATGAAAGTTTTTGAAACATTGTTGGACGAAATGGAACAGTTTTGAGGCATTAAGGGGTATTGTTTCGTGTTTATGGGAGGGTATCCAATGATTGAACAGTTTGACCAAATTATATTCCAAAATACACCAGCAACAGAACAGGATTTTTGCGGGTTGTATCAATGGTTGGAAGAAAGGAATTTTCCCTTTACCATATTGGATACGTCTTATAAAACGTTTTTGTTGGAAAGCAATGGTGGTGAATTTTTACGTGGAGAACGAGAGTATCAAATGTTTTCTGTGAATGAAATATGTGATTTTTATGAAATGTATTTGTTTGAAACATATATGCCTTATGCTTTGCCTTTTGCGATGGACGGATATGGAAATTTTTTTCTGTTTGATATGCGTACACAAACATCTTTTATATATATGGTTGCGGCAAATCATATGTGCTGGGAAAGTGAGGACTGCTTTCAGATTGCAGAGAATTTTATGGCTTTATTAGAACAAACAAAGCCATTGTATTGTTATCTTTTTCCAGACTTATAAAATATCAAAGAAGAAGTATGAGGGGAATATTTTGATTTTTCAAAGTATTTCCCTTTTTTTCTACAATTTTGTTTAAAAAAGGCAATTTGCAAAAGGATATAAAATGTAGTATGATGAACCAAGAAAATGGCAAGGGGTGATGTGTAATGGACGAGCCGAAAAACAAAAAACAACACATAAAACGAAAAACAAAAATTTTGTTTGGGGTGTTGTTATTTTTGTGTATATGCGGTGGTTTATTATATGCCGATACCATGTATGGCAGTGGAAAAATTAAAAAAATGTTTACAAATATAACAGTATCTGATAAAGAGAACAAACAAGAACCTATAAAAAATACAGTTGTGGCAGAAGTGCCATTAGATGTAGGAAGCAGTGCAGGATTTGCTGTGTTTGAGAAAGCATTTTTATTGTGTACCAAAGATGGTGCAAAGTATTACAATAGTTATGGTGACCAAAAATGGAATGATACATTTAACATGAATGCACCTTCTGTGATACAAGAAGGGCGTTTTGCAGCTGTGGGGGATATGAATGGGAAAATGGTGCGGGTGTATCATGATGCAGGGTTGCAATATCAAGTGCAGCTGGAGGGGAATTTGATGCAATTTGCATTGAATACCAATGGATACCTTTCTTTGATAGAAAAAAAAGATGGAAAATATGAAATCAAAGTATATAACAACAAAGGAACATTGCTCAAAGGCAGAATAGAAGAAAGCAAAGGGATTTATCCCATTGCAACAGATGTTTGTGATAGCAATAGAATATTTGCGATTAGTTATGTGGATACGACAGATGTGTATCCGATTGGTTTGATTTCTTTTTTTTATATCAATCCGGAAGATAGTGAAAAATATACAGACAGTTTGTTTTCTTCTGTGATGCGAGATGATGAAGTGATTGGTGCAATTAGTTTTCGTAAAAACGGAACATTGGCAGCAGTATCAGACAAAGGGATATATGGTTTTGATGGAAAAAATATGATTTGGGAGTATCCTGTGAATAATACCATAGATTATATATCATTCCAAAACAAAGATCGCATTGTGTTTGCGGTGGGAGAAAGTTTGGATGGAGAAAGTCAAGAAAAAGAAGGTAGTGTGTGTTGGTTGAAAAACGATGGCACAAAAGATGCTGTTTTTGAAGGTGAAAAGAAAATTTGTTATTTAAGTGCTTGGGAAGATGGTGTGATTGTAGGAATGGACAAAACTTATGTGGGTGTACGACATACAGGAAATGTTGCATGGAAATATCAAGCGACAAAAGATGTTTCTGAGATGATACCAATGGAAAAATTTACAACGGTACTGGTTGTGGGACAGGATAATGCTGTGATAGCAAATATGACAAAAGATGGTACTGGTAATGTGGAAATACAATCCATAGAACAACATACACAAAACCAAAGTACAGAACAACCAAAACAAGAAAATGATACAACGCCAAAAGAACAAAATACAAATGCGAACAATACTATGGAACAAAAAGAACAGACAGAAAATAACGAAAATACAGAAAATGCAGTACAACCACCAGACATACCAAAAGAAACAAATACAGAACAATAAGGAGGACAAGTAAAATGCAATATCTGATAGATGGATTGGTGATTGTGGTCATATTAGGGCTTGCGATACAAGCATATCGAAAAGGATTTGTTTTGGCAGTACTTGGATTTTTGCCGATGGTTGCAGGGTTTGTTGCAACCAGATTTTTGACACCATTTGCAAGTCAATTATTAAGACAAACACCATTTTTTGGCTCTTTGACAGATACCATTGCAGAAAAAATGCAACTGGAACAGATGATAGGAAATGCGACTATGCAAACACAAACAGACTTGATACAGAATATGCATTTGCCCGATTTTTTGAAAGAAAGTTTATTGGAACATAATAATCCGGTGATTTATCAGTTATTAGATGTAGAAAGTATGCAGGATTATATAGCAGGATTTTTGTCAAATATTTGTATCAATATTGTGAGTGTGTTTTTGGTATTCGTGACAGCATTTTTGACAGCAAAGTTTTTGTTAAAAGCATTAAATTTGATAACCAAACTGCCGGTTTTAAATACATTTAATCGTGTTTGTGGTTTTTTGGTTGGTATGGCAAAAGGGTTGTTTTTGGTTTGGTTGGGCTGTTTTGTGTTGACATTTTTTCAATGTAATGTAATGTTGCAAAAGTTTTTTGAGGCTTTGCAAATGACAAAAGTGGCTTTGTATTTATATGAAAACAACATTTTGATGTATTTTATATTGACGATATTTACATAAAAAAATAACGATTTTTTAACCGTTATTTTTTTATGGGTATATGTTTTTTAAGTTTTTTGATAAGAAATACAGTGAAAAGCATTGAGAAATCAATATTTTTTGTCTTTTGGCAAAAAAAAAACAAAAAAAATGAAAAAAGGTGTTGACAGATTTTGCTGGCTATGATAATATACTCAGGCAGTCGCAAGAACGGCTGTGAAACATAAGAAAACATGCACCTTGAAAACTGAATACAAGACAAAAAGAGTCAAAAATCGAGAAATCATTAAGATTTTAAAATTAAGTAGTAAAGCA
>CAJMNV010000134.1 GCA_905214825.1 uncultured bacterium
ACATTGATGGAACGTTTTCAAACAGAGGATATACTATCACAAAGACTTTTAGAACCTTTGATGTTACATTTGACGCAACTGGAAGTTGATACATTACAACAAAATAGTACACTTTTGCAAAAATTTGGCTTTGGTGTGGAACAGTTTGGAGAACAAACATATGGACTCAATGCTGTGCCTGTGTTATTGCAAAAGCCGGATGGTGCTGGTTTTTTTCTGGATATTTTGGATACATTACAAGATAAGCAGTTACAAAATGTTTATGAAACCAAAATACATGCTGTTGCAACTATGGCATGTAAAGCGGCTGTCAAAGGGCATGATAAATTGGATATACAAGAAGCAGAGGCATTGATTTCGCAGCTTTTGAAACTGGAAAACCCATTTCATTGTCCACATGGCAGGCCAACGGTTATTGAATTGACGAAATATGAATTGGAAAAGAAATTCAAAAGAATACAGAATTGAGGGATTGGCATGAAAAAACCATTGGTGATTATTGGAGGGCCTACTGCCTGTGGCAAAACAGCGCTTTCCATTCGATTGGCAAAAGCGATTGATGGCGAAATTATTTCTGCTGACTCTATGCAAGTATATCGTTATATGGATATTGGTACGGCAAAAGTGACAAAAGAAGAAGCAGAAGGCATACCACATTATTTGGTAGATGCATTGTTGCCTGATGAGCCATATAACGTGATGCTGTTTCAACAAAAAGCAAAAGATTATATGCAAAAAATATGGGAAAAAGGCAAAATTCCCATTATTGTAGGTGGTACAGGGTTTTATATCAATGCATTATTATATGACAACACATTTACAAAAACAGAGGCTGATACCACATTTCGGCAAGCATGTTATGATTTGGCAGAAACACAAGGAGCAGAAGTTTTGTATCAGAAATTATGGGATATTGACCCGGAATATGCAAAAATCACACACGCAAACAATATCAAACGTGTGACAAGGGCTTTGGAATATCATCATATGACAGGAGAAAAATTTTCGGTGCATAATGCAACAGAAAGGCAAAAGCAATCTCCTTATGAAGCAGTTGTGGTGATATTGACCATGGAACGTCAAAAATTATATGCTCGTATTGAACAAAGAATTGATTTGATGATGGAAGCAGGTCTTTTGGACGAAGTGAAAAAGTTGTTGGACATGGGGTATGATGGCAATTTGGTTTCTATGCAAGGATTGGGGTACAAAGAATTTTTGCCCTATTTTGCAGGGGAAATTTCACTGGAAAAAGCTGTGGAAGATTTGAAAATCGGTACAAGACATTTTGCAAAAAGACAATTAACATGGTTTCGTAGACAACTGGAAGGGCTTTGGATAGATTTGTCTGAAACAGACAAACAAACTGCATTGCAAATGATATTGCAGGATATGGAAAAAAAGGGCATGATAACGAAAAATAAAAATTGAAAGTGAGGAAAATAAATATGAAAAAGCATAAATGGGTTGCTTTGGCATTGGCGGCTATGCTTTCCATCAATGTGACTGCATTTGCAACTGAGACAGAACCAAAGACAGAAAATACAGAAAATATAGAAAATACACAAGCACAACCCATCACAGAACAAACGCAAAATCAAGACACACAACAACAAACAGATACACAAACATCAGAACAAACACAAACAACAAATAAAACATTGACGCCTGTTTGGGTGATGGCAGAAAATCCACCAGCTGTGACAGCAGGAGCGGCAATATTGATAGAACCAGAAACAGGTACCATATTATATGAAAAAAATGCAAAAGAAAAAATGTACCCAGCAAGTATGACAAAAATTATGACCGCTTTGGTTGCTATGGATTATTTAAAACCAGAAGAACAGATTGTTGTGGGGACAGAAGTCAATGAAATTTCATTGGATTCCAGTAAAGCAGGACATAGAGCAGAAGAAACACTGATTGTGGAAAATGTATTGCGTGGATTGCTGATACCATCTGGCAATGACTCTGCAAATGTTTTGGCAGCAGCTGTGGCGAAAAAAGCAAAAAATGACCCAAATATGAATTTTGCAAAATGCGAAGCAATATTTGTGGATTTGATGAATAAAAAAGCACAAGAATTGGGGGCAGTCAATACCCATTTTAACAATGCACATGGATACCATGATGAAAACCATTATTCTTCTGCATATGATATGGCATTGTTTTCCACAGAATTTATGCAAAATGAAATATTGATGAAAATTGCAGGAGAAAGAAGTTTTGTTGGCAATGGGGCAGGTGAAAATAATGTACAAAATCAAGGTGTTATCACACAAGAATATAGCTGGGGAAGCCATAATTTATTGATTACAGATAACGAATATCAATATCCTTATGCAATCGGTATCAAAACTGGTTTTACAAATGAAGCAGGTGATTGTTTGGCAGCTGCCGCAGAAAAAGATGGCAGAAAATTGATTTCTGTTGTGTTCAATGCACCCGACCCTGCACGTTGGCAAGAAAGTGCTGCATTGTTTGAATATGGATTTAACAATTATGCCCCTATCAAATTGACAGAGGCAGGAGATGCGATTGCACAATTACCTTTGACAAAACAAAATAAACTGCAAGGTGATACTGTACCAGTCGTGTTCAAAGATGCCATGGTGGCATATCTGCCAACAGAAGCGGCAGAACGTGTACAAAAATCAATTACAATTAAAGAAGAATATTTGGTAAAAGATAAAGATGGTACAGAAAAAGTAAAAGCTCCATTGCAAAAAGGCAATGAAATTGCAACTGTAACTTACAGCATTGATGGCAAAGAAGTTGCACAAAAAGCTGCTTATGCAGGGGCTGATGTGGAAAAAGGTACGATATTCCATAACATACAATATTATTTGAAACAATTTTTCTCCAATCTATTTTCTGTAAAAGGGTTGATTGGTATTGCAGTTGTGATTGTTGTTGTGGGGTTGATATTGTTTATACTACGTCACTTAAGACATGGTGGTAAATATAGAAGAAAAAGCTATTCTTATAAAAGAAATTCCAGACGTCATAGAAAAAAATGGTAAAAATAAATACAGCTTGAATTATGCAAGCTGTATTTATTTTGTATATTGTTTTGTGTTTTGAGCAACTTGTAAAGCGAAAGATGAGTCTTTTTTCATGCTGTTGCGGTCTAATAACCATTTGGTATACATGAGAAGGTCAACACGTGCTTCTTGGTCTAATTGGGTATAGGCGGATTGTAGTTGTTGCAGTTCTTCGGATATTTCACTGGAAAGACAGATATGGCGGACATTAGTGACACCAAGTAAATAATCCAAAGAAACATCGAAAATAGAAGCAATTTTGATTAAGTCAGCGATAGCGGGCTGATTTCTACCAGATTCATAATTGGCAATTGCTGTATATCCATAATTTAACATTTCACCAAGTTTTACTTGTGTTAATTTTTTTTCTTTGCGTAGTATTTTTAATCTATCTTTAAATTCTGCCATGGTATACACCTCGCTTTTTTAGCAGTAATTTTGCAATCATTGTAACAATAGCTATATTATAAAAGTAATTGTTTTATCCGAAAAGACAATGACACATACAACGAGAAAAAAAAACAAAAAAATCACGAATCGTGACATAATGGTAGTATATGTTTTTTATAAAAAAATATACTTGACAAAAATAAAAAAAAATGATAGTATTAAATCACATAAAGCATATAAGAATACTATGATATAGAGATAGAGCATTTTATAAATGAGGAGGAAGTAACATGACAACAATATATATGGACCATGCAGCAACAACACCTGTAAGAAAAGAAGTTATGGAAGAAATGATTCCATATTTTACACAATATTATGGTAATGCATCTGGTATTTATGGAATTGCAAAAGAAAGTAAAAAAGCTTTGGAAAAAGCAAGAGAACAAGTGGCAGCAGCCATTCATGCACAACCTGCGGAAATTTATTTTACAGCAGGCGGTTCTGAAAGTGACAATATGGCATTGCGTGGCGTTGCAGAAGCAATGAAAGAAAAAGGCAATCATATTATTACAACCAAAATTGAACATCATGCAATATTGCATACTTGTGAATATTTGGAAAAACATGGATATGATGTGACATATTTGGACGTAGACGCAGATGGGAAAGTTTCTGTGGAGGATGTGGCAGCAGCAATTCGTCCAGAAACCATATTGATTTCTATTATGTTCGCAAATAATGAAATTGGCACGATTGAACCAATTGCAGCTATCGGCAAATTGGCAAGAGAAAAAGGCATTTATTTCCATACAGATGCGGTACAAGCTCTTGGTCATGTAGCGATTGATGTGGAAGAGATGCAAATTGACTTGCTGTCTATGAGTGGGCATAAATTGGGAGCCCCCAAAGGCATTGGTGCGATTTATATTCGCAAAGGTGTAAAAGTAACCCCTTTGATTTTCGGCGGTGCACAAGAAAAGAAAATGCGTGCTGGTACAGAAAATATTGCTGGTATTGTTGGTATGGATGATTTACTTCTATCAATTCACGAGTGAAATGCTGTGGCAATATTTTCAGATGCTGCATACGTTTGATTTTAAAAGTACGCTGGGCTTTTCTTTCCCTGCAATAAGCGACAAGATACCAGGCCTGTCC
>CAJMNV010000135.1 GCA_905214825.1 uncultured bacterium
CCGCAATGGCATTTACAAAGAACGTGAAGCAGAATTGACAGAAACCCACATCTGCCGTATGGAAACAATGGCAAAAGAACTCATAAAATAAGGAGGCAAACCATGGCAAACATGAGCTTGGAAAAAATCAAAATGCCGGAACAGGCACCTAATGTACGAAATAAAAACTTTGAAGAAGTTGCAATGGGCTACACACCAGAAATGGCAATGGAAGAAGCCACACGCTGTTTGAACTGCAAACACAAACCTTGTGTCAATGGTTGCCCTGTGAATGTACGAATTCCAGAATTTATCGAACAAGTTGCAAAAGGTGATTTTTTGGCAGCATACAAAATCATTACCTCTACCAATGCATTGCCTGCTGTTTGTGGACGTGTCTGTCCACAGGAAAGTCAGTGCGAAGAACAATGTGTGAGAGGCATCAAAGGGGAAGCTGTTGGTATTGGTAGATTGGAACGCTTTGTTGCAGACTGGTATATGGAAAATTGTGATGAAAAACCTGAAAAACCCATACCAAACGGTAAAAAAGTTGCTGTAATTGGTTCTGGACCTTCCTCACTTGCTTGTGCAGGAGATTTGGCAAAATTGGGGTATGCTGTTACCATATTTGAAGCATTCCACACAGCCGGTGGTGTATTGGTATATGGTATTCCACAATTCCGTCTGCCAAAAGAAATTGTACAAAAAGAAATTGACAAACTTTCTGCATTAGGTGTAGAAATTATGACAAATATGGTCATCGGAAAAGTACTTTCTATTGACGAAATCATAGAAGATATGGGCTTTGATGCAGTATTTATCGGTACTGGTGCGGGTTTACCCTCTTTCATGGGTATTCCGGGGGAAGCATTGGTTGGGGTATATTCTGCAAATGAATATTTAACCCGTATCAATTTGATGAAATCTTATTTACCAGAATACGACACGCCTATTCGCAAAAGCAAATCTGTTGCCATTGTTGGCGGCGGAAACGTTGCCATGGATGCCGCAAGATGTGCAAAAAGAATGGGGGCAGAACATGTTTATATTGTTTATCGCCGTTCTGAAAAAGAAATGCCTGCACGTTTGGAAGAAATCCACCATGCAAAAGAAGAAGGTATTACATTCCATCTGTTGACAAATCCCGTCAAAATCCTTGGTGATGACAATGGACAAGTATGTGGTATCGAATGTTTGAAAATGGAATTGGGAGAACCTGACGCAAGTGGCAGAAGAAGCCCTGTTCCTGTGGAAGGCTCTAATTATGTGATTGATGTAGATACTGTTGTAATGTCCATTGGTACCTCCCCCAATCCTCTCATTCGCAGTACCACAAAAGGATTGGAAACAAACCGCAAAGGCTGTTTGGTAGTCAATGAAGAAACAAATCAAACCACAAGAGAAGGTGTCTATGCAGGTGGTGACGCAGTTACAGGGGCTGCAACTGTTATATTAGCAATGGGGGCAGGTAAAAAAGCCGCTGAAGGCATTCACGCATATTTGAAATAACATATCATACAAAAAAAGAGTGCATTGCACTCTTTTTTGTATGATATGTTTCAAAACTCTCCTTGCAAAATCATTGGTTCACTGCTATAATTTTGAAAAAATCCATATTGCGGAGGTTATTTATCATGAAAATCAAAACATTAGAAATTGGTTCTATTGGCACAAACTGTTATGTTGTTTCTGATGACAACAACTTTTGTGCAATTATAGATTGTGACGGCAATACACGCCCTTTATTTCAATACATCAACGAAAACAATTTGAAACCCACACACATTTTATTGACACACGGACATTTTGACCATATTGGTGCTGTTGCAGAAGTGCAAGAAATGTATGGTTGTCAAATTTGTGGTGGCAGACAGGAACAAATTGTATTCTCAGACCCTGGTATCAATTTTTCTGCACAAACAGGAAAACCCATCACCGTAAATCCTGATATTTTATTGGACGAAGGGGATACTGTACAAGTTGGCGACATGCAATTTCAAGTATTATTTACACCTGGACACACATCTGGCAGTATTTGTTTCATGATTGAGGACAACCTATTTACAGGAGATACATTATTCCAAGGTTCTTGTGGACGTACAGACTTTCCCACAGGTGATTGGGCAACCATATTACAATCTTTGAAACGTTTGAGAGATTTAGATGGAGATTACACCGTATACCCCGGACATGGTCCCTCTACCACATTGGGTATCGAAAGACATGCAAACCCTTATATGTAATCATATAAAACAACATAACTATCATTTTCTGATGCATATCTGCCCCTTATGGGGCTTTTTGTGCGAAAGGAGGTATTTTTTATATGCAGTATATCATGTCATTAGACCAAGGTACGACCAGTTCTCGTTGTATTTTGTTTGACAAACAAGGCAATATCATCAGCATGGCACAAAAAGAATATCAACAAATTTATCCAAAAGCAGGCTGGGTGGAACATGACCCCATGGAAATTTGGCAAACGCAATTAGAAGTGGCACAACAGGCAATCGCACAAAAAGGGTTAACTGCCGCAGACATTGCGGCAATCGGTATCACAAATCAAAGAGAAACCACAATACTTTGGGACAAACGCACAGGCAAACCCATATATAACGCCATTGTGTGGCAATGCCGCCGCACTGCAAAAGATTGTGATACATTGGCACAATATCGTGATATGTTTCAACAAAAAACAGGCTTATTATTAGATGCTTATTTTTCTGCTACAAAAATCCGTTGGATATTGCACCATGTGCCAAATGCCAAAAAATTGGCAGAACAAGGCAATCTTCTGTTTGGTACAGTTGACACATGGCTGATTTGGCATTTGACTGGTGGACAAGTACACGCTACAGATTATTCCAATGCCTCTCGCACCATGCTATTCAATATCCATACATTGCAATGGGACGATGAAATATTAAAAATATTGGACATTCCTAATAGTATATTGCCAAAAGTTTTACCTTCCAGCGATATTTTCGGATACACATTGCCTTTTCATTTTGGTAGTCCCATTCCCATTGCCGGTGTTGCAGGTGACCAACAAGCGGCATTGTTTGGACAAGCCTGCTTCACACCTGGCTCTGCCAAAAATACATATGGTACAGGCTGTTTTTTATTGATGAACACAGGCGAACAACCTGTTTTATCCAAAAATGGGCTTTTGACCACCATCGCATGGGGATTGGGTGACAAAGTAACATATGCTTTGGAAGGTTCTGTATTTGTGGCAGGGGCGGCAATACAATGGTTACGTGACGAGTTGGAACTGATACAAACAGCACAAGAAACAGAAGCACTTGCTTTGTCTGTACCTGACACTTGTGGTGTTTATTTGGTACCTGCTTTTGTGGGACTGGGTGCTCCACATTGGGACGCCTATGCAAGAGGTATGCTCACTGGTTTGACCCGTGGTGCAAACCGTCGCCATATTGTTCGTGCGGCATTGGAGTCTATGGCATATCAAACATATGATGTATTACATGCCATGGAAGAAGATGCCAAAATTCCTTTGGCAGAATTGCGTGCAGATGGTGGTGCTGCAGCAAATAGCTTTTTGTTACAATTTCAGGCAGATATTACAGGTGTACCCGTGTTGCGTCCCACCATATTGGAAACAACCGCATTGGGGGCTTGTTATCTAGCTGGACTTGCCGTGGGCTACTGGAAAGATTTGTCAGAAATCCGCCGCAACTGGGGTGTTTCCCATGCTTTTTCTCCAAATATCTCCAAAGAAAGTGCAAATATACGATTGACAGGCTGGCAAAAAGCCCTTCGGCAAACATTGACAAAATAACATACCAAAATTTCAAAAAAAAATTCATATAACTTTTCAAGGTTTTCACAAGAATGTACTATATATAGTTTTTTTATTGAAATACAAAACTATATGTGGTACATTATTGTACAGCAACTCGCTATATGATTATTGGGAAAATGGAATGATGAAGGAGGAAGAAAGTTATGTATGTCATCAAAAAAGATAATACCCATGAACCTTGGAATGTACAAAAAGTCATTACGGCTGTCAATAAATCTGCTTATCGTGCGTTAATCAAATTTACACAAGAAGAATTGGATTTCATTTGCCAATTTGTAGAAAATAAAGCATTTTCTTTGAAAAAAGATGGGATTCCCATTGCAGAAATGCACAACATTGTAGAAAGTGCCTTGGAACAAGTCAAACCCGAAGTTGCAAAAAGCTATCGGGATTATCGCAATTACAAGCAAGACTTTGTCAAGATGCTTGACGAAGTATACAAAAAAAGCCAATCCATTATGTATATTGGCGACAAAGAAAACAGCAACACAGACAGTGCTTTGGTATCCACAAAACGCTCATTGGTATTCAATCAGCTCAACAAAGAATTGTATCAAAAATTCTTTATGACAACAGAAGAATTGCAAGCTTGCCGTGATGGCTATATTTATATCCATGATATGTCTGCCAGACGAGATACCATGAATTGTTGCTTGTTTGATGTAAACACCGTGTTGACAGGCGGTTTTGAAATGGGCAACTTGTGGAAAAACGAACCAAAAACATTGAATGTTGCATTCGACGTTATTGGCTATGTAGTGTTA
>CAJMNV010000136.1 GCA_905214825.1 uncultured bacterium
CACTTACAATATTTTTACAACAAAATATTCCATTGGTAAAATCCATGGATATTCAAGTTACCACTTGCAACAAAGAGCAAATCTGTCTATTTGCACCACTATCACCCAACCGCAACCATAAACAAACGGCATTTGGTGGCAGTATTGCCGCCATTGCCACGGTTTGTGGCTGGTCCTATATGTTTTTGCAATTTCAGCATATATTTCCAAACAGCAGTATTGTCATACAAAAAAGCAATATACAATATATTGCCCCCATCCGTGATGATTTCATCGTGGAATGTATTTATCATGACACTGCAAAAGTACAATCTGTCATACAATGTTGTCAACAACATGGCAAAGGCAAAATGACATTAGAAATCCATTGTTATTGCCAAAACAAACTTTGTGCAACATTAGAAGGTACATTTTTTGTTGTATTATAAATATAAAAAAAGCGTTTGGTATAATATGCCAAACGCCTTTTTTCAAAATGTTTCCCAATATTTTTTAACACTTCCTTCTAGCATTGCGTCCATATAACTATCTGCCATCTCAAAAATCTCATCTTCATCTTTGATTTTCAAATACATGGTATCTTTTATAGAAACAATATCTTTATGTTTTCCTTTATGTTGTTTGAGCCATTGCAAAAATTCAGTTTCCCATCTTTTTGCAATCTCCTCTGCATTTTCATAACATAGCAATTCTTCTTTTACACTTTCTGTCAATTCTGAAATGGATACTTTCATATTTTTTCACTCCTATTTTGTTTCATCATATGGCAAACCAAAATGTGCATAACCACTTTTTGTCACCACACGTCCTCTTGGTGTTCTTTGCAAATATCCCAACTGCAACAAATATGGTTCATATACATCTTCTATGGTTTCTGCATCTTCATTGATAGATGCTGCCAATGTGTCCAATCCTGCAGGGCCACCATCAAATTTTTCAATCAATGTCATCAACATTTTTCTGTCCACATAATCCAGTCCCACTTTGTCCACATCAAGCAAATCCAAAGCAAACTTTGCAACTTCTGCTGTGATATTGCCTTGGTACTGCACTTGTGCAAAATCTCGCACACGTTTGAGCAAACGGTTTGCAATACGTGGTGTCCCTCTGGAACGATAAGCAATCTGTTCTGCCCCTGCTTCCTCTAATTGTACTTGCAATACTTCCGCAGAACGCAGTAATATTTTTTTCAAGCTTTCTATATGATATGGTTCCAAACGCTGTACCACACCAAAACGGTCACGCAGTGGTGCTGTCAAAAGTCCAATTCTTGTGGTTGCCCCAATGAGCGTAAAATGCGGCAAATCCAAACGTACAGACTTCGCACCTGCCCCTTTTCCAATCATAATATCAATCACAAAATCTTCCATTGCAGGATACAATATTTCTTCTATCATGCGATTTAGCCTATGAATTTCATCAATAAATAAAATATCTCCTTCGTTCAAGCTATTCAACACCGCTGCCATATCTCCGGGACGTTCTATGGCAGGTCCTGATGTAGTTTTGATTTGTACACCCATCTCTGTCGCAATGATATTGGAAAGTGTTGTTTTCCCTAATCCGGGTGGACCATACAACAACACATGGTCTAATGCCTCATTTCTTTGTTTCGCAGCTTCCATAAAAATTTTGAGATTTTTTTTGAGATTTTCTTGTCCAATATAATTATCCAGACGGTCAGGACGCAGTTTTGGTTCAAATTCTTTATCTTCTTCTTGTGTACCTGCCGTCAGTATTCTTCTTTCCACATTTTCCACCCGTTTCCAATTATATTTTAACCATATACCGCAATGCGGTTTTCAACAATGTTTCTGTTGTCATATTTTCTGCATCTGTAATCTGTTTCACTGCTTTTTCTGCTTCTATACGGCTGTATCCCAACGCTGTCAATGCCGCCACAGCTTCTTGTTTGCAATCTGCTTGTATGGTAGTCACGCCTTGTATATCTATAATTGGCATTTCTTGTTTTTCCAATTTATCTTTCAATTCCAATATCACACGTTGTGCCATTTTTTTCCCAACACCAGGTGCTTTGCACAAGGTCTTGCTATCTTCCGAAAGTATTGCCGCAACAACTTCTTGTGGCGTCAAATTGGACAAAAAGCCCATCGCCCCTTTTGGACCAATCCCTGAAACACGAATGAGTTTTTGAAACAGTGCCAATTCTTCTATATGTAAAAAACCATACAACACCATACCATCTTCTTTGACATGCAAATATGTATGTATTTTGATAGATGTACCTTGTTGTGGCATACCGGAAAGTGTTGTAGGAGAAACAAAAACACAATACCCCAAACCACCCGTTTCCACAATGATAAATCCATCTCCACATTGTTCTAAACTACCTTTGATATACGAAATCATATACGTTTTCATCCTTTCATTCTTTTTATTATATAAGAGGCTTTTCAAAAGAGCAATACCAAAAAAGAAAATATGTTCGCATTTTTCATTGTTTTTCTTTCAAAAAAAGGCTGTGTTTTTCTCACACAGCCATTTGCTTTATGATGCTTGTTCATGAGAGCTTTTCGAAGAAAGCATCAATACCGTTCCCAATATCATGACAAATCCCAATAAATCAATCCATTCAAAATTGGAACCCAAAAACAAAAAGGATACAATAATTGCCGTCACGGGTTCCACTGTACCCAAAACACACCCCATAAACGGCCCAACAATACTAACCCCTTTCAAATATAATGAAAACGCAATCGCTGTCCCCACTACCACAACACCAAATAAACAAATGATTGTTTCCATATCCATTTGTATTTGATATTTCCAAGGGTGTACCACCGCCATGAAAGCAATACTTCCAAACAGCATCGCATATCCTACAACCATATAGATACTATATTTTCTTGAAATATCTGCCGCCAACAAATTATATAATGCGGCGGCTACTGCAGATAACAAGCCAAAAAATAATGCTTGTTTTGTCAAAAGCATATTGTGTATATTTCCATGGGTACTCAATATAAATACCCCCAACACTGCGGCAAACACGGCACACACTTCAAACAACTTCGGCAGTCTTGGCTTTCTGATACAAACATATAGCAAAACCACCGTAGATGCCAATGATTGCAAAACAGTTGCTGTTCCTGCATTGGAATGTTGCACTGCCGCAAAATAGGTATATTGGCAAAACAACATACCAAATATAGAAAATATCAAAAGTTGTTTGAAATCTTTTTTCTTATGAAAAATTTCATGCATTGCTTTTCCTTGTCGAATATAGCCGATAGCCAAAAGCAACATTCCTGCCACCAAAAGTCGAACAGAAACCAACCATTCTGCTGTCACACCTTTATTTTGAAACAAAAATTGTCCAAAACAACCAGATATCCCCCAACAAATTCCACCAGAAAGTGTATATGCTATCCCTCTTTTTTTTGATACTGCATCCACTTTTGCTTCCCCCTTCTATTTTTATATTGCATTATTCATTATATAACGACATTTATATACACTCAATATTATTTTTTTCATAAAATTCCTTTATGTATTTACTTTCATACAACATTTTATATTTGTTAAATATTTTTCTAATTTATTGTAAGATATGTATCTATTTGAAAATCGTTGATTTTATAAAAAATAAACGATTCCATCATAAATAAACAGCATTTTTCATTCATATTTTGTAAAATATGTACATTATAAAAGTATATCTATTTTCCAACATAAAATCTTTATGGAAATTTCATTTGTTAAAATTTCCGAATAAATACATCATCTGTTTTTTTTAAATATTGTATATTTTTTTTAAAATAACTGAAAAAATAGCCATAAATATTTGTTTTATTTTCAATATTGATAAATGCTTTCAAAAGTGATACCATATTTTTGCACGAAAATTTATCAAAAAATAAAGTATTTTCATGAAATAAATAATATTTTTATTGTTCAAAAATGTTATTTTTTGAACAAATACATACATGAGGGAGGGAAATATAAGATAAATTTTAATGTGCATGGTACACAAGATATTATTATTTTCTGAAAAAATCTTATATTTAGAAAGGAAGAATTACAGAATGGACGGATTTATTGAAATCTTAAAAAGTATACAGGGTATTGTATGGGGTCCTGTTACTATTCTTTTGCTTTTATTTACTGGATTATATTACACCATACGTTTGAAAGGTGTTCAGATTTTTCACTTGAACAAATCTTTCAAATACATTTTTGAAAAAGAAGAGGGGGCAGGCGACGTATCCACACTAGGCTCTTTGTGTACTGCATTGGCTGCAACCATTGGTACTGGTAGTATTGTTGGTGTTGCAACCGCTTTACGTGCTGGTGGTCCTGGTTCCTTATTTTGGATGTGGGTTTCTGCTTTTTTGGGTATGGCTACCAAATATGCAGAATGTGTACTTGCTGTAAAATATAGAACAAAAGACCAAAACGGGCAATTTGCTGGTGGCCCTATGTACTATATCGAATTGGGTCTTGGCAAAAAATTCAAATGGTTGGCTTGTGCATTTGCATTTTTTGGTACATTTACAGCATTATTGGGTTGTGGCACATTCCCTCAGGTAAATGCTATTG
>CAJMNV010000137.1 GCA_905214825.1 uncultured bacterium
TAAAAAAATATTAAAAAGTAGTATAAAAAATGTTTTATAACAATTTGCTTATAACACATTTTTTATGGTTGTAAATAATATTTCTTAACGAAAAATTAATACAATAAAAGACAAAGCATTTTTGATATCTTTTTTTGTACTGTTTTTTCAAAAACCAAAGCTATTTTTGGATTTATTTGTAAATTTTTTTATTTATTATAAATACTGAAATGATTTTATTATAATTTTTGACATAGATAAACAGAAATTCAATTATATTGTTAAATTGAAAAAAATATTAGTGTATGATATAATCAAAAAAATACATAAAATACATAAAATACCAAAATGGGAGTTTTGTGGTATCATAAAAGTATGTTTGTACAGGAGTCGATATTGGTGGAAAATATCTGGAATGAAAAAGCTTTCAATGATATACAAGAGATGGTGTATATGATAGACAGTGATACATATCAACTTGTAGCAGCAAATAAAAGAATAAAAGAACGTTTTCCCGAATATTGCAAGGGAATGAAATGTTACAAATTGTTATATAAAATCAATGAGCCTTGTCAAAATTGCGGTATCAAAGCGGCAATTAAAACCAATACAGAAGTGAATGTTGTAAAAGAATTGGTTGAGCAAAAAAAATGGATACAAGTCAAATTCAATCGCTATGAAAATGAACAAAATAAAAATTTATGTATTTGTACAGCCTCTGATATTCCCGGATTTACAGCGTCATCAGAAATGTTGCAAAATGTTTTGAATAGTATTCGTGCAGTGGCTTATGCAATCAATCCTGAAACATATCATGTTACATTTGTCAATTCTTATTTACATGATTTACTGCCTGAAATGAAACGGGGGGCTTTGTGCTACGAAGCATTGATGGCTCGTGATACGCCTTGTGAGAGATGCCCATTTTCATATTTAGAAAACGATGGTGATACCCATTATATGGAAGTATATATCCAAAAATTAAAAAAATATTTGAAAATTGATGCTGTGCGTATTGCAAGTGCAAATGGTGAAACAGTTGTGGTATTTACAGGATATGATGTGACAAAACGTGTGGAAAATGAAAAAAAACTGCATCGTATGGCATTTTTTGATTTCAAATTTGATTTTAATTTGAAAAATCAGACAGCTTTTATGCAAGATATAGAACAAAGAACAATAGCAGGAAAACTATGTTTTGTTTTTGTTGGTAGATTAAAAAATTTACAACATTATAATTTGGTATTTGGCAGAGAATCAGGTGATACTTTATTAAAACAGCTGATAAAATATTATTTTGGTTTATATCAATCGGATAAAATTTATCGTATTGGTGGAACAAAAATTGCATTTATGGCTGACACAGAAGAAGAAAGAATAAAAATGCAAGAGTTGATGGAACATCCATGTTCAAAAGAAATGGAAAGACAAAATAAAAGTTTTAGCCCATATATAGATTTTTTAGAAATTGAAGTACCAAAATTTGTACATGAAACAGAACAAGTCATACATAATGCGGAATACGCACTTTCTAAAACCCGTTTTGAGGATAAAAACCATATCTTATATTTCACAGAAAAAGAAAATTTGGAAATGCAAAGAAGAAAGAAAATCATAAAAATTTTGAATAAGCGTGATAAAAGCTTTTTTGAAAGAGGATTTCAGGTTTATTATCAGCCAATTTATGATGTAAAAGAAAAACGTTTTTCAAAATGTGAGGTATTGTTGCGTTTTTACGAGGGAATTAAAGATACGATTACAAAGTATCAAATCAATCCAAAATTGTTGCATTTTGAGATTACAGAAAGTATTATCATGAACTCTTTTGCCTACATTATTGATATTATGAATAAAAGTATTGCATTGGGCATTGGTTTTAGCATTGATGATTTTGGCACAGGATATGCAAGTTTTGGTTATATTGCTGCATTACCTTTACAAGGTATCAAAATAGATAAGACATTTATCGACCAGATGATACAATCAGATGTGCATATGCGAATTGTCAATCATGTGGTGAAATTTGCAAAAGAATTGCAATTAAATATTGTGGCGGAAGGAGTGGAAGAATTAGAACAATATCGCGTTTTGGAGCGTTTGGGTTGTGATTATATACAAGGCTATGTGTTTGCAAAGCCGTTACCAGAACAAGCGTTTTTTGAGTTTTTAACAAAAAATGAAAGTGTATGATAAAGAAAAGGTAAAGAAGTGGTTTTTAGGGAGGTATTGGAACAAAAATGAGGTTCATAAAAAGTAAAAAATTATCTACAATTTTATCGATTTATTCATTGGGGATTTTGATTGTACTGAATGTGATAACTGCGGTTGGTATGGGAACCTTGACAAATTATGCTATGTCCAAAAAAGAGATTGCATATTTAAAGCAAGTGGAGTCGAATGCACAAAAGCAAGTAGAAGCTTATATAAATAAATATGTATCTGTGATTGAAACTTTGGCAGATAACCAAGAAATAGTAGATGGTCTGGTAAATGCAACAAAAGAAAACCCAATAACACAAAATCCAGATTTCAAAAGAATTGTAGACTTTTTAGATATAACAAAAGAAAAATATGAAGATATTTTTCAGATTGGTATAGGAGTGGCAAAAGAAGATGCCATTTATTTATCAGATGGACAAAAATTGAATATTATATTTAGTGAACGTGCTGTGTATACAGCAGTAACAAAAAACAAAACATTTATCACACAACCATATATTGATGCAGTGACAGGTGATATGTGTGTTTCTATTGCGGCACCTGTTGAAAAAAATGGAAAAGTGGTTGGTGTGATTGCTGTGGATTTGGGGCTTGAACAGTTGTCTAGCATGTTATCACAGTTATCTTTTGATGAAACAGGTAGACTGTTGTTGTTGTCAGAAGACAATACTGTGATTGGTTACAATGATATTAGTACGATTGGTAAAAATGTGAGTGAAATAGGTTTGAGCGGCAAAGAATGGGACGCTGCTTTGGCAAATCCGACACAAGATATTTTTTCTTATGATTTTAAAGGAGAGAAAAAAGTTGGTATACTTGTAGAATTGCCAGAATATCAATGGAAATTATTGGTTGGATTGTCTGAAAAAGAATTTTATAAAGATACCATTTGGAATTTGATTGCGTTGTCTGCATTGCTGACAGCTGGTTTGGTTATTTCTGCATTGCTGTTAAGACGTGTCATTGCAAAAAAATTAAGCCCTATTTCCCAAATCAATACTTGTTTGATGGAAATGAGTTATGGTAATTTGGAAATTGATGTAACACATACAAGTGAAGATGAAATTGGTGAAATGGCACAATCTATGCGTTCTTGTATTCATAGTTTGTCTACCTATATCCATGATATTGACTTTGTTTTGGAAGGATTTTCCAATGGGGATTTGACAACAAATTTCAATACGAAATTTAAGGGGGATTTTTATTCTATACAAGTTTCCACAGAAAAATTCAGAAGAAAATTAGATATGTTGTTAAGAGATATTACAGTGGCGGCAGAACAGGTTTCTTTGAGCTCTAGCCAAATTGCGTCAGGGGCACAAGAATTGGCACAAGGTGCAACAGAACAGGCAGCTTCTGTACAAGAATTGGTAGCAGCAGTGACACAAGTTTCTGAACAAATTCATACAAATGAAGAAAACTCTAAAGCAACAAGCAAACAAGTGGAAGATGCAAGTGTTGCATTGATACATTGTAATGAACAGATGCAAGAGTTGGAAAAAGTTATGGGCGAAATCAATAATCAGTCTGGTAAAATTAGAAATATTATCAAAACGATTGAAGATATTGCATTCCAGACAAATATTCTTGCATTGAATGCATCTGTGGAAGCAGCAAGGGCAGGCACATACGGCAAAGGTTTTGCTGTGGTTGCAAATGAAGTTGGAAATTTGTCTTCCAAGAGTTCACAAGCATCAAAAGAAATTACACAACTGATTGAAGCAACAATCAATACGATTGAAAAAGGTTTGTTTGCAACAGACCATACCGCAAAATCATTGCTAGAAGTGATGGATAAAGCAAAAGAATCCGTGATTTTGGTAGATGAAATAGCGGTAGCTTCTGAACAGCAGGCAGCAGCAATTTCTCAGATTGATGTTGGTGTGAGTCAGATTTCAACAGTGGTACAAAGCAACTCTGCAACTTCTGAACAATCTGCTGCAGCAAGTGACGAACTTTCTGGGCAAGCAGCTGTATTGCATGATTTGGTGAGTCAATTTGAATTGCGAAAATAATACATATTTTGAAACAAAAATTTGAAAATTTATCTATTCTCTGTTTTAATTTTTATATAAAATCTGATATAATTTAGATAATAATATAAAAAACAGATGTAAATGTTTTATACAGGGAATAGGGGGCGTGGAAATTGGATGAATATTTTCAAAATAATTGCCATTTGTTAACTAGTCATGAAAAAATGCAAATTGGTATTTGGGCGATTGAAAATATTTCAGGAGAATTCCGAATGTATGTAGATAAAATCATGCGAGATTTGTTACAAATAGAATCAACAACGCCACAAATATATTATCATAATTGGTAT
>CAJMNV010000138.1 GCA_905214825.1 uncultured bacterium
CGTAACACCTGTCGATGCATGGTTGAATTTTGACGAAACATACAAAAAAGAGAATGAAATGGTGCTTTTGACCAAAAAGACAACAAAAGAGCCAGAAAAACAACCGGAAAAAGACGAACAAACCACACAAAAACCAGAAACCGAAACACCAGAAACCGGAACACCAGAAACACCAAAAACGCATAACTATACACTCAAAATCGGTAACACGGGCATATACCAAGATGAAAAATTGGTTGCTCACAGCGACGCCGCACCTTATCTTTCCGAAAAAGGCTATACCATGTTACCTTTGCGTGCATTATTGACTGTTTTTGAACCAGATACCAAAATTGATTGGAATTCGCAAAACAAAACCGCTACATTATATTATGGCAAAAACAGTGCTGTCATCACAGAAAATAGCGAAACCATGATTGTAAACGGTGAACCTGTTCACATGGCACAGCCTGCACAAACCACACACAAACGTTTTTTCCTTTCTTTGCGTGACTGGACAAAATTGATGGGGGTTTCTTCCGAAACATTACAATGGAACCACACAGACAAACAAGTCACATTTACCTATTAAAATGATTTACCATCACCATAAAAATAGCCCTATCATTTTGATAGGGCTTCTTTTTTCATTTTTTATTTGTTTTTATTTGGTTTCATCTGCAAGCAAATATTGTTCAATAATTGCAGCCGCATCTTCCATACAGCCTTGGCAACTTCTGAGTGCAACACCTGTCCCAACGCCTTTTAATTCACTACACAATGTTGTTTGGTTTTTTGCCTCAAACGCCTCACTCATGGGTTTGAATGTATTGTAGCAACTCACTTTACTTTTTGGATTATCCAAATTGGCATCAGATACTTTCAAGCCAACCAAATACGCCATTGCAGACACTGCCCCACAAGTTGCCATAACTCCCATGCCTCTACCAAAACATTCCACAGCACGAAATGCTTCTTTTTCATCTACACCATACAAATCGCTATATGCACAGGCAACGGCTTGTGCACAGTTATAACCTTTTTTCTGATTTTCTTCCACACGTTTCATTCTTTCTGTCATCATATCGCACCAGCCCTTTCTAAAAAAATATCAAAAATAAAAATATATAGGAAAACAGGATACCCCAAAAGAGATATCCTGCAAAATGTTTGTTTTGAATTATAAACCATTTACCAGTCTTGTCAAAGAAGATTTTTTTCTGGCTGCTGCATTTTTGTGGAAAATACCTTTGCCGTATGCTCTATCGATTGCAGATACTGCACCTGTCAATGCAACGCCTGCTGCTTCTTTGTCACCTGCATTTACAGCAACAATCACTTTTTTCATTGCTGTTTTTACCTGAGATTTAATCATTTTGTTTCTCAGAGTTTTTTTGTTGATTACTTTAATTCTTTTTTTTGCGGATTTAATATTAGCCAATTTGTTTTCCTCCTAAAATAAATACTTTTTTTGTGGTTTTCCGATATTGGGGAATATCGCTTTTTCTACTTCTACATTAACCACGTCTGACACGGTTCCAAGCAATTTGATTGATGTCAAATTGCCTGCGGTTAATTCAACACCATATATTCTAACCGATGAAACCACATAAGTCAATGCATAACTTTCAAATCGTCGGAAAAAATAAGGGAAAATACAGGAAGATGGTGACAGATATGAAACAAAATGTACAAAAACAACAAAAATCATTCTCCGTTCGCACGGATTTGGCAATCGAAGCAAGAGAGCTGGCACAACAAAATACAGAAAAACAAAACATACTTGATGGTGTTTCGGTTTCCACACAACAAACCGAATATTACACCATGACCACAGTTCGCATTTTGAATGAAACCGGAAGCCAAACCATGGGCAAACCACAAGGCACTTATATCACCATAGAATCCGCAGGATTAAAAGAAAATGACACATTTTGTCATGAAGAAATTACAAATGCCATGGCAAACGCATTGTCGGATTTGGCAAAACCAAAAGAAAATGCGGTTGTGCTTGTTGTGGGTCTTGGCAACTGGAATATCACCCCTGATGCACTTGGACCAAAAGTCGTTTCCAAAGTCCTTGTCACAAGACATTTGAAAGATACCCTCCCACCCCAAATCACAGAAAAAATGCGTTCTGTTGCGGCAGTCAACCCAGGTGTCATGGGTATTACTGGTATCGAAACAGGAGAAATTGTCAAAGGCATTGTTGAAAAACTCAAACCTGACTTCATCATTGCCATTGATGCACTGGCCGCACGCAAAACCAGTCGCATCAATGCTGCCATACAGCTTTCTGACACAGGCATTGCACCTGGTGCAGGCGTTGGCAACAAAAGAAAAATGCTCAACGAAGAAACACTTGGTGTACCTGTGATTGCAGTAGGTGTTCCAACGGTTGTTGATGCGGCAACCCTTGTCAATGACACCATGGACAAAATGCTTTCTGTCATGCGGGAACAAACAGCACAAACAAACCCTTTTTATCAAATGCTGACCGATATGGAAACCGAAGAAAAATATACACTCATTTCGGAATTGCTCAATCCTTATGCAGAAAATATGTTTGTTACACCAAAAGAAGTGGATGCCGTGATAGAACGTCTTTCTCGTATCATTGCAAATGCCATCAATGTTTCTTTGCAACCGCAAATTTCATTGGAAGATGTAAACCGTTACACTACGAATTAAAAACAATTTCTTACGGAACATTTTGTTATACAAACACGTCTATCATAACAAAAAGATAAAAAGCCTGATTTCCACACCTTCCCAAACGCAGAAATCAGGCGTATTTGTTGCAAAATCATATATTTTATAGTATAATGGCTCACAAAGTTACACAATCATAATCAAAAATAACAATGGATATAAAGGGGTCATATTATGGAACAATTTACAATCATATTGATGGAAAAAGAACAGGAAAATGGTTTTTTGACAAAAGAATGTGGCAGTTACACCATCACAGGCAATGAAGCACAGCTACACCAGATTTATGTCACCGATGCCCCCGATGACAAACAAATACATATCAAACTGACTTGTGACAAAGAGACCGATGACTGGGAATACGAAGCCATTTTTGATTATTATGATACAGATGTGTTGCTGCCCTATGTCACAACCATAATCGAAGAAGACGAACATTTCAATCCTGTATGGACTTTGACACTGCCTTTTTCTGAAAACCAACAAGAAATGGAAGAAATATTGACCAATATTTTGCAAACACATCATACAGAACTACAATCTGTATATGATGCCATTGCAGACAAAAAGGGTGATTATATTGAACAGTAACCAAAGACATTTGGGGAAGTGTATGATATTTCTTTTTTGTGTTATGATTTGCTTTTTGGCGGGTTGTCAAGAGAAAACGACACCTCCACCCCAACCAAGCACAGAAGAAAACCATATCCTACCGGAAAATGCAGATACCATAGAACCAGAAACGCCGCAAGTATCTGAACCTATGGCACAAACACCACAGCCTGCACCACCCACAGCACCACATTTGGCCCCCCCCATACAACAATCTTTTGCATATCTGCAAAAAAAACCAATGGCAGACACCATAACTCCTACAACACCACAAAAGCCCGAAAAACCAGAACCCATTACTGAAAACAAATTGTTTTGGCAAAGTGAAAACACATTGCAATGGAACAACCTCAAATCCGTTGCCACAGCCGCACAACACGCCTATAACGATTTGGGCAAAAAACTATGCTGGATTTCCAAAAACGGTAAATTGTATGCCTATTATGCACAAAAAATCATCACAACAGATGATTTGGTTTCTGCGGGTTATTTGGAAAGTGGTTTACCATCTTCTGATTATGAAATTTTGTTGCTCAACGGGAATGACGTCATGTATTATCCTGGTGCACAAGTACCGCCCGAAAGCATGAAGTTTTGTATTTTTGTTGCATTTCATCAATCCGATGGCAATTATCTTTTGGGTAGCACTGCCGGAAAAGCAGGCATATTATCTTCTGCCAGCTTCAACAGTTTGATGAACCGATACAATCAAAATCATAATCTCATTGGCAGACTTTCCTCTACTTCTGCAGAATACAGCCGTATTTTGAATTTTGTTGGTTTATATGAAGGAAAACTGGAAGATTATTTTGTCAGAGAAATTTACAAAGATGATATGTATGCGGTTGTCACATTTTCAAACAAACAAAACACAACCGATATTAAACAGCATATTTTACGCAATGACAATAATTTTTGGGAAGTTGTATACACCAATCTACAAAATGTATATTCCCCCATTACCAGCATCAATCAAGCATTGCCTGATTTCAACTTAGCACTTTTGCCTGATTACACATTGTCATCATGGAAAAGTTATTTGAAAAAAAGCGACAGCAATTTGATAAAAACCTTACTTGATAAAAAAATCATCACTGACGAAAACCAAATATATTATCAGTGTGGGACATCGGATTATTTTTACATCGTATTGAAAAATGGCTCT
>CAJMNV010000139.1 GCA_905214825.1 uncultured bacterium
GTGTCCTTTCTGATTTGTTCTTGTCTTATTTTACCTCACCATTCCCCTCTCTCAACATTTCTGCAATGTTGCTGATTTTACGCAATCGGTGGTTTACACCAGACTTGCCCACAGGCTCCGACAAAAGCATACCCAATTCTTTCAAACTTTTATCCAGATATGTTAAACGCACTTCTGCCAACTCCCGCAATGGTGGTGGCAAATATTGCAGGCCCACAGTATCTTGGATATATTGTATATCCTCTAACTGTTTTAGTGCAGCTCCCACAACTTTATTTAAGTTTGCCGTTTCACAATTTACTTTGCGGTTGATATCATTTCGCATTTCTTTTACAATACGAACATTTTCAAACTCCATCAAAGCAATATGTGCCTCCATTACATTGAACAAGTCAACAATTTGTTCTCCTTCTTTTAGATATACCATATAATGCTCTTTACGTACAACAGTTTTAGCTTCCAATCCAAATGTATTTATCATTTCTTGCAATACCTTTGCTTGCATTTGATTATCCAATACAAACTCCAAATGATAATTTTTTTGTGGATTGCTCACAGAACCAACTGCCAAAAAAGTGCCTCTCAAATATGCACGTTTACAACACATCGCAGTCGTCACAACAGGATACCAAACATTTTTGATGATTACAGTATTATTACGTTTTTGTAAAATTCCTGTTGCTGTCAACACTTTTGTGACTGCATTTTGGTCTTTTACCAAAACCGTATATGTATACCGTTTTTTTCCTCCTGTACGTATCGATATATCAATCCTAATATTAAAAGTATTTTGTAATAATGTAAAGCACTTTTTTGCAACAAAAAAATTTTCAGTTTGTATTTTTAACCAAAAATTTTTTCCAAAACGAGCAATCTCTCCACACATATTCAATAAAGCAGCCAATTCTGCAATTTGACAATGGCGTGCATTCCCAAAATGTGTTGCCAATTCCTCTTTGACCTTATAGGAAAATGACAAATTTATTGCCTCTGCCATATCTCTCTCCTTTTTGTAAAATTTATTTCTCAAAGTTTTCTTTTTGCATCTTTTTCAATATCATTATGCTTTAACAATACCGTGTGTTTTTCTTGTCCCAATGCAGTAAACAATGCATTTGCCAATGTGACAGAACGATGTTTTCCACCCGTACAACCAATACTGATAACCAAACTATTTTTACCTTCTGCAATATAATGTGGTATCAAAAATTCCAACATATCCACTAATTTTTCCAAAAATTCTTTGCTTTCCGGAAAACCCATTACATAATCGCTGACAGGGCTGTCATTTCCCGAAAGTTCTTTCAACTCTGCAATATAATAAGGGTTTGGCAAAAATCGCACATCAAAGACCAAATCGCTGTCCACAGGAATACCGTACTTAAACCCAAAAGAACACACGGTAATAACCAAACTTTCAAATTTTTCATTGTCTTGGAAAATACGGTTGATTTGTTCTTTCAATTCTCTTGTCAACACTTTGCTTGTATCAATAATATAGGTTGCTTTTGCTTTCACTTCTCGCAAAATATCTCTTTCTTTTGAAATACCTTCTTCGATAGAACCTTTTCTGGAAAGTGGGTGGCTTCTTCTGGTTTCTTTGTATCGTTTGATTAACACATTGTCAGACGCATCTAAAAACAAAATTTCATAATCATATCCGTTTTCTTGCAATGTGAACAAGACAGAAAACAAATCATAAAACAATTTTCCGCCACGAATATCAATCCCTATGGCAACACGTTCAAAGCCGCCATCTTGTTCATAACACAATTCTGCAAATTTTGGCAACAATGCAGGTGGCATATTATCCACACAAAAATAGTTAATATCTTCCAAAAACTTCAATGCTGATGTTTTACCTGCCCCTGACATACCTGTTACAATCACAAACCGCATAACCATACACCTCTCTTCTGTACTTTTGCCACAATGTTATATCTGCCCCAAAAATTTTACTTCCGGTTCTAATAATACGCCAAATTGTGTCATCACTTCTTTTTGACAAAAAGCCATCAAATCCAAAATATCTTTTGTGGTGGCATTTCCCACATTGATGATAAAACCAGCATGTTTTTCAGAAACAGCTGCCCCCCCAATTTGTTTTCCTTTCAAACCTGCATCACTAATCAATTTTCCTGCAAAATGCCCTTCTGGTCGTTTGAATGTACTGCCAGCACTAGGATATTGCAAAGGTTGTTTTTCTCTGCGTTGTTTTGCCAATTCTGCCATTTGGTCAAGTATGGTTTGTTTATCGCCTTTTTGCAATTTGATTGTTCCACCTAGCACAATATACCCATTTTCCAATATATTGCTGTGTCGGTATCCCAAATCCAAATCTTTTGGTGTCAGTGTCACCACTTCCAAATCTTTTGTCAACACATCTACACTCACCAATATATCTTTCATTTCACCACCATAAGCACCCGCATTCATCACCACTGCACCACCAAATGTTCCCGGAATACCAGAAGCAAATGCCATACCTGAAAGCCCTGCCTCTGCAGCTTTTGCTGCCACCATAGAAAGCAATGCACCACATTGTATTGTCATCATTGTATCATTTACCGTCACTTGTTGCATATTTCGATACAACTGCACCACTGCACCACGAATACCACCATCGCCCACAAGTAAATTACTCCCATTGCCCACAATTTCATATGAAATATGATATTTTTGCAAACAAGCAATGCTTTGCTGCAATTCTTGTATGGTTTTTGGCATCAAAAACAAATCCGCATTGCCACCTGTTTGAAATGTGGTATGCTTTGCCATACTTTCTTCAAACAAACAACATTCTGTACCCAATATTTTTTGTAATTCCTTTTTGGTATCTTCCATTATGCTATATCCACACCTCTCATTTTTTCATATTTGCCAAAATACGCATTTCCAATTCTTTTGCAGGATTATTGCCCATGCGTTTTTGACGGTTTGTGATTGCCGCTGATTCACAAATGACAGCCACATTTCTGCCGGGTCGAATGGGGATTGTGTTACATGGTACTTTATTTCCCAATATTTCCATATATTCCTCATCTAATCCCAATCTATCATATGTGGAATTTCCGTCCCACATTTCCAACCGCAATACCAAATCAATATTCTTTTTTTGTCGAATTGCTCCCAAACCAAACAATTCTTTGACATTCAAAATGCCAATACCTCTCAATTCAATCAAATATTGTATAAGTTCTGGGCAAGTACCCACCAATGTATTATCTGCAATTTTTTTGATTTCCACCGCATCATCTGCAACCAAACGGTGTCCTCTTTTGATTAACTCCAAGGCTGTTTCGCTTTTTCCAATACCACTGTCCCCAATAATGACAACACCTTCCCCATAAATATCTACCAACACACCATGTATGGTTTCTCTTTCTGCCAACTCCGTATGCAGCCAATAAATCAATTCTGCTGCAAATGTAGTGGTAGATTCTTTGGTACGAAACACAGGCACACCATATTTTTTTCCATATTGCAACATTTCTGGAAATATTTCTAAATTTTTGCATACAACCAAACAAGGAATATGAAATTCAAATAAATGACAAATTGCTTGTCTGCGTTGTTCTGGTTCCAATGTCAATAAATAGCTATGCTCTACACGCCCCAATAATTGTACCCTATCGTTATCAAATCGTTCATAAAAACCCGTCAACTGCAATGCCGGGCGATTGATTTCTTTTCTTTTAATCATACGACCTTCTAAATTGATTTCTGGTATGATATTTTCTAAATCAAAATGTTCTAAAAATGTTTTGATACATGCACCATACATGTTTTTTGCTCCTTTCTCAGCTTTTTTGACAGTCGTTATGAAAAAAAGCATATACTGCCTCTGCGGCTTTGATTGTCAAACATTCTACTTCCAACAAATCTGCCACTTCTGCCTGTGCGATTTTTTCCACAGAACCAAAGTACTGCATCAATGCTTTTCTTCTGACATGTCCAATGCCTTTAATATCGTCTAATACAGAATGTAATGTCTGTATTTCGTGTAATTTTCTGTGATATGTGATTGCAAAACGATGCACCTCATCTTGTATGCGTGTCACCAGTTGAAACCCTTGCGATGTCAATGGAATATGGATTTCTTTTTCTTGAAACAGCAACCCTCTTGTGCGATGTTTGTTATCTTTTACCATACCACACACCGGAATTTCCATACCAAATGCGGACAATATCTCTTTTGCAGCATGGACTTGTATTTTGCCGCCATCCATCAATATCAAATCAGGTATTCTGGTAAAACTACTTGTTTTGCCTGCACTTTTTTCTTGTATGGCATGATTGAGCCGCCTTGTTAAAACTTCTTGCATTGCACCATAATCATTCGCTCCCACAATGGTTTTAATTTTGAATTTCCGATAATCGCTGTATT
>CAJMNV010000140.1 GCA_905214825.1 uncultured bacterium
AATTAAAAAATATTGTAAGTTCTGTAAAGCCCATACATTACACAAAGAAACAAAGTAATGGAGCGGCAAACTCCCAAAAAGGAAGTGAAACGTATGGAAGAAAAGAACATAACAAGCCCAAATGAAACGAAAGATGTAAAAAAATCTGCACCGACACCCAAACAATCCAAAGGGAACGACGGCAATGAAAAAAATGGCTTTGCGGATTACAAAGCCGAATTCAAAAAAATCGTTTGGCCAAGTCGTATGGAAATTGTCAAAAGCACGACGACGGTCATTGTAACGTCCTTGATTGTGGGTGTTATCATTACTTGTATGGATACTGTATTTTCCACAGGGTATGACGCACTCATCAATCTTTTAGGTTAAAAAACGACGATTAAAAAGGATGGTTGTATGTCTGAAGAAATCAATAAGCCGGAAGAAATGAACACACCTGCCGCTTCGGAAAAACCAAGATGGTATGTGGTGCATACCTATTCCGGTTACGAAAATAAGGTAAAGGCGAATATCGAAAAAACCGTGGAAAACAGAGGAATGCAACATCTCATTCATGAGGTGAGTGTACCTTTGCAAGATGTTGTTGAAATGAAAGACGGACAGCAAAAGAAAGTGTCACGCAAAGTCTTTCCCGGATATGTGCTTTTGAAAATGATTATGACAGATGAAACATGGTATATTGTCAGAAACACAAGAGGGGTGACAAGTTTTGTTGGCCCTGGCTCCAAACCTGTACCATTGTCTGATGCAGAAGTGTATGCAATGGGTATTGGTGGAGAAATTGAAAATCTGGATATTGCAGTGGGTGATGCAGTCCGTGTTGCCAGTGGTCCTTTTGCAAGTTCCGTTGGTGAAATTCAAGAAATCAGCATGAACAAAAGGACGGTTGTTGTCAGTCTTTCCATATTCGGCAGAGAAACACCGGTAGAACTTGATTTCGCTCAGATTGAAAAGATTTAGTTGACAGAAAAAGGCGGCTTATCGTCGCCGTGGGAGGGAAATTCCCCGTTAATTACCACATTTATAGGAGGTGCCAAGAATGGCAAAGAAAGTAACAGGTTATATCAAATTGCAAATTCCCGCAGCGAAAGCGACTCCCGCTCCTCCTGTTGGTCCTGCATTGGGTCAGCATGGTGTGAACATCATGGGATTTTGTAAAGAATTCAACGAAAAAACAGCTTCTCAAGCAGGCTTGATTATTCCAGTTGTAATTACAGTATATCAAGACAGAAGCTACACATTCATCACAAAAACACCCCCAGCAGCAGTATTGTTGAAAAAAGCAGCAGGTATCGAATCCGGTTCCGGCACACCCAACAAAACAAAAGTTGCAAAACTGCCCAAAGCAGAAGTGATGAAAATTGCAGAAACAAAAATGCCTGACTTGAATGCAGCAAGCATTGAATCTGCTTACAGCATGATTTGCGGTACAGCAAGAAGCATGGGTATCGTTGTTGAAGAATAATTTTTGAAGCAGGCGGCATAAAGCCGATACAGTGGGAGGGAATTCTCCCGATATTACCACATAAGGAGGTCACGAAAGTGAAAAGAGGAAAAAAATATATGGAAGCTGCAAAACTGGTAGACAGAGCAGCTCTTTATGATACAGCAGAAGCTATTGATCTGGTGCAGAAAACATCTACAACAAAATTTGATGCAACAGTAGAAGCACACATTCGTTTGGGCGTTGACAGCAGACACGCTGATCAACAGGTTCGTGGTGCGGTTATTCTTCCCCACGGTACAGGTAAAACAATTCGTGTATTGGTATTCGCAAAAGGTGAAAAAGCAGAAGAAGCTTTGGCAGCTGGTGCGGATTTTGTAGGAGCAGAGGATTTGATTCCTAAAATTCAGAACGAAAACTGGTTTGGTTTTGATGTTGTAGTAGCAACACCTGATATGATGGGCGTTGTTGGTCGCTTGGGTCGTGTATTGGGTACAAAAGGTTTGATGCCTAACCCCAAAGCAGGTACTGTTACAATGGACGTAACAAAAGCAATCAACGATATTAAAGCTGGTAAAATCGAATATCGTCTGGATAAAACAAACATTATCCATGTTCCCGTAGGTAAGGTATCCTTCGGTTCTGAGAAGTTGTCAGAAAACTTCCAGACACTGATGAGTGCAATTATAAAAGCAAAACCCAGTGCTGCAAAAGGGCAATATTTGAAAAGTGTTGTATTGACAAGCACAATGGGTCCTGGCGTAAAAGTAAACGCTGCAAAAATTTCTGAATAATCTCTGAGAGGTTATTGACAAAAGTTTGATTATAGTGTAATATAATCAAGTTGAAACAAGAAAAATGCATATTGCCGTAGACAGCAGGTGCCTTTGGCGTAATTCCTGCCGAGGGTTTTTGACTGCTTTTTGAGCGTATGTTTAGCCTCTTTGTCTATGTGCAAAGAGGCTTTTTCATGATATTGAGAACTTCGAGGAGGTGTAAATATGGCAAAAATTGAACAGAAACAAGTGATTATAAACGAAATCAAAGAAAAACTGGAAAGAGCAACCTCCCTTGTAATGGTTGACGCCAGAGGTTTGACAGTAGAAGAAGACACTGCTCTGAGAAAAAAATTGAGAGAAGCAGGTGTTGATTACAAAGTATACAAAAATACAATGGTACACTTTGCAATCCAAGGTACACAGTTTGAAGGTCTTGACCAGTATTTGGAAGGCCCTAGCACATTTGCTTTCTCTTATGAAGATGCAACAGCAGGAGCAAATATTTTGAATGCAACAGCAAAAGATGTAAAAGCATTGGAATTCAAAGCAGGTGTTGTGGAAGGCGTTGTTTACGATGCGGCAGGTATAAAAGTGATTGCTGACATCCCTTCCAGAGAAGTACTGCTCTCCAAATTGTTGGGCAGCTTCAAATCTCCTATGTCTTCTTTTGCACGTGTTATCGACCAGATTGCGAAAAAAGGCGAAGGGGCAGCAGAATAATAGATTTGCTGTGTACAAGTTGGCAGCATGAGCTGCGAACAATATGAAAAAATGAAAATAACAATATTGAAAAATAATCGGAGGTGCTTTCAAATGGCAAAATTGACTATTGAAGAAATCATTGCAGCAGTAAAAGAACTGACAGTAATCGAATTGAACGATTTGGTTAAAGCAGCAGAAGAAGAATTCGGCGTATCCGCAGCAGCAGGCGTTGCAGTTGTTGCAGGTCCTGCAGCAGGTGGTACTGGTGAAGAAAAAACAGAATTTGACGTTGAATTGACAGAAGTTGGTGCTGAAAAAATTAAAGTTATCAAAGTTGTTCGTGAAGTAACAGGTTTGGGTCTGAAAGAAGCGAAAGAAATCGTTGACGGCGCACCTAAAATGTTGAAAGAACAAGCTTCCAAAGAAGAAGCTGATGGCATCAAAGCAAAATTGGAAGAAGTAGGCGCAAAAGTTACATTGAAATAATTTTTAGCGACGAATTTCAGGGGCATTGTGAAAACAATGCTCCTTTCTTTTATATTGAATTTTATATTTATACAAAATAAATATAAAATATGCATAAGGATATAATTTTCTTGCAAATATTAGATGTTCTATTCAAATTTTGCATAAGCAAAAAAGTATTTTTTAGAAAACATTGAATTTAAGAGGATTAAGAAAACATTAAGATTTCAAGTACAAAGTTTTATAAAAAAAACATATGTGCATTTTGAATGATATCATGAAATCCATAGAAAAAAGTTTGGAAAATTGATAAATTTTTCTGTATTGTTGTATGTTTCATTTTATGTTATAATCATATCGTATGTATAATAAAAGAAAAGAGGTTGCATATATGCAAAAAAAAAATATATTGACGCATACAGACCATACATTGTTGAAACAAGTGGCAACTTGGAAACAGATAGAAACAGTTTGCGAGGAAGCAGTGAAGTATCAAATGGCTTCTGTGTGTATTCCACCTTGTTATGTCAAACAAGCAGCAGAATTTTTGCAAGGGCGTGTGCCTGTGTGCACAGTGATTGGATTTCCAAATGGATACCAAACAACGGCTGTGAAAGTGTTTGAAACAAAAGATGCGATTGCAAATGGTGCAGAAGAAATTGATATGGTAATCAATATCGGCTGGGCAAAAGCGGAAAAATGGGACGATATAGAAGCAGAAATCAATGCTGTGAAAGCAGCTTGCGGCAATCATATATTGAAAGTGATTATTGAAACTTGCCTTTTGACAGAGGGTGAAAAAATTATGCTTTGTGAAGTAGTCAATAGCTCTGATGCAGAATATATCAAAACCAGTACTGGATTTGGTGGGGCAGGGGCAACTGCAGAAGATGTGGAATTGTTTGAATAATACATGAATGATGGAAAGAAATTCAAATCGGCTG
>CAJMNV010000141.1 GCA_905214825.1 uncultured bacterium
ACCCCTTTTTTTTTTTTTTTTTCTGTCAAACTTGCTGTTTTGAAATAAGCACCTCTCAGTTTGAAAGAACCTGTCACCTGCATATTTTCACATTTGATATACACATTTGCATCTGGATTGATATAAGAAGATTGGAACAAAGGTGTTTTTCTCGCTACACCATTCAACACTTCTTTTGCATTTTGCAACATTTCCATCGTTAACATAAAGCATCACTCCTGTAATTTTATATTTTTTCTGTGGACAAAAGTTTGTTTTTGTCCCTCTATCAAGTACAATTTTATTATATCCCTGCTTTTACAACACGTCAACAAAAATTTGTTATTTTTTTAGCATTTTTTTAATTTTTTATCAATTTCTTTCCTACAAATTCATATATCCATCAATGAAATACGTTTTTGTATACAAAAACCAGCCCTTTGCACAACATTTCCAATATTTTCCTCATTTTATTTGTTCGTTGATGAAAAAAAGACAGACATTTTAAAAAAATGTCTGTCTTTATCATCAAGACGCACTCATATTTTTATCTGTTTTTCTTTGTCGATTTCTGTGCAAAGGTTTTCTGTTTTCATTATAAATATAAATAGCTTTGCCTGTACCTTCCACAACTTCTTTTGTGATGATACATTTTTCCACAGTGAGTTCTGTTGGAATTTCATACATAATGGGGTTGATAAATTCTTCCACAATCGCACGCAAACCTCTGGCACCCGTTTCCCGTTCCATAGCTTTTTGTGCAATGGCTCTCAATGCACCATCTTCAAATTCCAGCAACACATCGTCCAATTCAAACAAATACTGATACTGTTTTATCAATGCATTTTTAGGTTCTGTCAAAATATGCATAAAGGCATCTTCGTCCAAATTATCCAATGTCACCACAACAGGCAAACGACCGATAAATTCAGGAATTAAGCCATATTTTTGCAAATCTTGTGGCATCAACCCTTGTAACAATTCATCGTTTGTTTTATCCAATTTGCTGTTTGCATCTGCTCCAAAACCGATGACTTTGTGTCCCATACGATTTTGAATAATTTTTTCGATACCACCAAACGCACCACCACAAATAAACAAAATATTTGTGGTATCAATTTGTATAAATTCTTGGTGTGGGTGTTTTCTTCCACCCTGTGGTGGCACACTGGCTGTGGTACCTTCCAATATTTTCAACAATGCCTGTTGCACACCTTCCCCGCTGACATCACGGGTAATGGATACATTTTCAGACTTTTTGGTAATTTTATCAATTTCATCGATATAAATAATCCCACGTTCAGCTTTTTCGATGTCATAATCTGCCGCCTGTATGAGTTTGAGTAATATATTTTCCACATCTTCACCCACATAACCGGCTTCTGTCAAAGAAGTCGCATCTGCAATGGCAAAAGGCACTTGCAACACACGTGCCAATGTTTGTGCCAATAATGTTTTCCCTGTACCCGTAGGACCTACCAGCAATATGTTACTTTTTTGCAGTTCCACATTATCTGCTTTTGCATTGCGGAATATTCTTTTATAATGGTTGTACACTGCCACAGACAAAGCCTCTTTTGCCCTGTCTTGCCCAATGACATATTGGTCTAATATTTCTTTCATTTGTTTGGGTTTTGGCAACTCCCGTACTTCATCTTCTTTTATCAATGTATCATATTCTTCATCAATAATGTCTGCACATAAGTCAATACATTCGTCACAAATATATACATTTGGGCCTGCAATCAGTTTTTTTACTTGGTCTTGCGTTTTACCGCAAAAAGAACAACGTAATTTATTGTTATCATCATTTTTGCCGGTCATAGCATTCTCACTCCTTTGTCTGGGGCTTTGTAATGACAGCATCAATCAAACCGTATGCTTTCGCTTCTTCGGCTGACATAAAATTGTCACGTTCTGTATCATGTGCAATTTCTTCGATGTTTTTGCCTGTATTTTCCGCCAGAATTTCATTCAATTTCTGTTTGGTACGCAGTATATTTTCTGCATGAATTTGAATGTCAGTTGCTTGCCCTCTTGCACCGCCACTAGGTTGGTGTATCATAACTTCTGCATTTGGCAAACAATACCGTTTGCCTTTTGCACCACCTGCCAACAAAAACGCCCCCATACTTGCTGCCATACCAATACAAATAGTAGAAACATCTGGATGGATATACTGCATAGTGTCATAAATCGCCATACCAGCCGTCACAGAGCCACCTGGGCTATTGATATACAAATTGATATCTTTGTCAGGGTCTTCTGCCGCCAAAAACAAAAGCTGTGCCACAACAAGGCTTGCTGTCACATCATTGACTTCTTCCCCTAAAAAAATAATTCTGTCTTTTAATAATCTGGAATAAATATCATAAGAACGTTCCCCACGGTTGGTTTGTTCTACGACCATAGGCACTAAACTCATATGAATTCCCTCCTGTCTTTTTCATGTACATTGTATAATACGAAACAGGCACAGATACCCTGTGCCTTGTTTTCTATATTGTATCAAAAAATCTTACTTTGTTTCAGGTTCTGTCAAAATCGCAGTTTCTTCAATCAATTTCATAGCTGCTCTTACCAACATATCCTGTTCCAATGCTTTTTTATCATCATCTTTGAACATTTCCAGCATCATTTTGCCATCAATGCCATAGCTTTCGCCATATTTTACGATTTCAGCATTTAAATCTTCTTCGGAAATTGCCAAATTTTCTTCTTTTGCAATCTGCTCCAGCATCAATCTTGCATTTACACTCTTTTCGCTGGTTTCTTTGAAGTTTTCTCTCATTGCTTCTTCTGTTGTACCCATGTACTGATAATAAATGTCCATGTTCAAGCCTTGACGAACGATATTTTCTTCAAATTCTCTCATCATGTTATCCACTTTGTTATCATACATTACCTGAGGTACTTCCATTGTGCAGTTTGCAACTGCTGCATCTAACAATTTGTCATTTTGCAATGTTTTTGCTCTTTCATTTTTGTCTTTTGCCAGTTTTTCCACAATGCTTGCTTTATATTCAGCCATTGTTGCAAATTCTGAAACATCTTCTGCAAATGCGTCGTCCAATTCAGGCAATTCTTTTTCAGTAATACCTTTGATTTCGATTGCAAATACAGCAGGTTTGCCAGCCAATTCAGGTGCATGGTATGCTTCTGGGAATGTTACATTGATGTCAAATTTTTCACCAATACCATGTCCTGCAACCTGTTCTTCAAAACCTTCGATGAAAGAATGAGAACCCAATTCCAAATCATGTTCATCTGCTTTACCACCATCAAAAGGAACGCCATCTACGCTACCTTCATAGCTCAATTTTACAATATCGCCTGTTTGTGCAACTCTGTCTGTTACTTCTACCATTCTTGCATTCTGACTTTGTACTCTTTTCAGTTCTGCTTCGATTTCTTCTTCTGTTACTTCTGCAACCACTTTTTCTACACACAAACCTTTATATTGACCCAGTGTCACTTCGGGTTTGATGGTTACGTCTACCAAGAATTTGATACCTTTTGCTTTGTCAATATATTCTACGTCCAATGTAGGTGCAGAAACAACGTCCAAATCCAATTCTTTGATTGCTGCCATATATTCTTCCGGGAAGATATGGTTGATGGCATCTTCATAGAAGAAATTTTCGCCATATTGTGCTTCAATCAATTTTCTTGGCACTTTGCCTTTTCTGAAACCTGGAATGGTAATTTGATTTTTGTTTTTGTTATAAGCAAATGCCAGACCTTTTTCCAGCACTTCTGGGCTTACTTCAAAAGAAAATTTTACTTGTGTTTTTTCTTTGTTCATCAATGTTGCGTTCATCGTTCGTAGTTCCTCCTTAAAAAATATCTCTATCTTTGACAAAATTGGCATTTGTGTTTACTATACCGTCATTTGTCTTTGATGGAATGTCATCATGTCCACAGTCCTTAAAAACTGCATAATCAAAGCATATTATAACACAGCAAAAACCGAAAATCTACTGCTAATTATAATTTTTGGCTTTGTTTTGCACAAAAAATATCAAATTATCTCTTGTGTAATAGCAATCATTTCTGCATCGGTTGCATTTTCCATAAAACTTAAAATTTGTGCAACCATTTCATCTGCATGTTGTGCAGAATTGCTCACACAAGCAAAACCAATGGTCAATATTTTATGGTTATCTGGTGTATCCACTTCTGCAATAGAAACATTGAATTTATATTTTGTTTTTTCAACCAAAGATTTCAATACCATTCTTTTTTCTTTCAAACTCTGCACCCATGGAGCACGAAATGTCACAACACAACTACCGATTTTCATATCCATCACCTTTGTATACGCATTTTTGTTTGTGTGCCGTAATGAC
>CAJMNV010000142.1 GCA_905214825.1 uncultured bacterium
TCTTTCAAACTCTGCACCCATGGAGCACGAAATGTCACAACACAACTACCGATTCTCATATCCATCACCTTTATATACACATTTTTGTTTGTGTGCTGTAATGACTGTATAACTGCTTGCATTTATGGTAATCAGAACATTTCCGGCAGACAAATACCAGTTTTTCCCTTTTCTTGCAATACTATTTGCACGTTTCACAGCTTCTTTGCACCACCGCACAACATCACATGACAAACCAATATTTTTTTGTATTCTTTTCACACCAAAATCTGTGGTATGCATTTTATCTAAATTTTGCAACAATATTTGTTAATTGTTTTGTTGTGCCAGAAAAGCGATTTTTTGTTGCAATACAACAAAAGCCTGTTCTGCATCATGCATAGAAAGTACGGTTTCCTCCATCGGACACATACCATTTTGATTGCGATTGATGATATAAGGCACTGCTTTTTGATATGTTACTGCAATATCTGTTTTTTGCAATATATCCAGTGCATGTTGGCTGATAATTTCCGCATACACCGCTTTCACATGCCCTTTAACCAGCAAAAATGCTGCCGCTTTGCCAATCACTTTATCTGCTACTGCTGCCCCTGCTAAAAAATCAGCTTTTTGTTCCAAAATCTGCATCATTGGTGCAATGCCTTTTTGTTGTGATGTCACACAATCCCCATTTTTTGAAACTGCTGCAAAAGTGATATGGTTTTGTTGCAATGCTTTTTTTGCTTTTTCCAAAATATTCATGTTTGTTTCTCCTTATTTCCAAACCCGATTGTCCAAATCCGCTTGTACCTTTTGCAAATCCATAGGAATATTGATTTTCTGAGGGCAATTTACCAAACACTGCCCACAAGCGATACAATTTTTTGGCTTTGCATTTTCCTGCATACCATTCCAAGCAAAACGCACACTTTCAAACAACTGATACATATGATAGGTATTCCAAATTTTAAAATTCTTCGGTATATCCACACCATGTGGACAAGGCATACAATAGCGACAGCCTGTGCATCCATTTTGCACCCTTGCACGCAATGTCAAAACCGTTTCATCAATCACGGCTTGCTCTTTTTCAGACAATGGCACAAAAGGCGAAAATGTATGTATATTATCTTGTACTTGTTCCATAGAAGACATACCACTTAATATTACTTTCACATTTGGCAAACCAGCCACATACCGCAATGCATAAGAGGCAATGCTTGCCTGATGATCCAATGCCTTAAATTTTGCATTCATATCATCAGAAAAGTTCGCCAAAGCCCCTCCTCTGACAGGTTCCATCACCACAATCGGCACACCCAATTTCTCTGCCAAGTGATAGCCTTTCATACCTGCTTGTTCTGCTGTATCCATATAATTGAGCTGTATCTGACAAAAATCCCATTTTCGATATGTAATAATTTCTTCAAACACATCATATTCATCATGGAATGAAAACCCCAAATGTCGAATTTTTCCTTCTTTCTGCAACTGTTCCAATACAGGTATGACACCCATTCGCAATACATTTTCCCATTTTTCTTTATTTAATGTATGTATCAAATAAAAATCAATATAATCTGTACGCAGTCGTTGTAATTGTTCTGTAAACACACGCAATGTATCCTGTCCATCTTTCAATATCCAAGTCGGCAGTTTTGTTGCCAAATAATAAGCATTTCTGTCGTGTTTTTCCAATACTTTCCCCACAAAAGGCTCGCTTGCTCCATCATGATAAAAATATGCGGTATCCACATAAGTCACACCATTTGCCAACGCATAATCCAGCATTTTTTCAGCTTCTGATTCGTTGATGCTACCGTCTTCCAATGTCGGAAAACGCATACAACCAAAACCCAACAACGATGGTTTTTCACCAATATTTTTCATATTTCTTTTTTCCATCACACATTGTCTCCTTTTCCTAAAATAACTCTAAAAAAAATAGTATCATAAAAAGAATATATTTGCATTATATTCCCAGTAAAAAAGCATACTCTGTAAAATCAAAGTATGCTTTTCTTTTGATTGTGTCTTTCTCACAACAAACATGCCAGCCATTCTTCTTCCAGCCGTTCTTTTTCTGCCTGTGCATTACTTTTTTGCTGTTTGGTATCTTGATACAGTTGTTCCAACTGCCATTTGATTTTCTGCAATTTTTGTTTTATATTCACAATATCTTCATGCACTTCCCAATCCTGCCATATAAAACCAAAATCAGCTTTCCATTTTGTTGCATTGTCTTCCTTTATGGAAAAATCTTTTGCAAATTTTACAGCATTACATTTTTGTTCCAGATTTTGCAATGCCAACTGCATATCTATTGTCAGTTGTTCTCCTTTGTTCCAATACTTATGCTTCCACACATCAGAAAAAATAGTACCACCCGCCGAAATATCCCATTTACTTCGACTATATGCTTCCTCTATTTCTTGCAACACTGCTCGCACGGTATACAACGCTGTATTAATGCTGTACAATAATTCTTCCTGCTCTGCCAAATACTCCACAACTTCTTTTTGTTTTCCAAGAATTTCTTGAAAATGTTGTTTTCGTGTTTCATCTGTCATATCATCTATGGCAGACTGTATGGCTGTTTCGTATTGCATTTCACAATCCGAGAGTTTTTGCAGTTCTATAAAAATGGTTTCCATTTCTTGTTTGATTTCCTGCCGTTCTTTTTGCAATGCTTCATATTTTTCTTGTGAAAACAAAAACTCTTTTTCTTCTATTTGTTCGCCTATGATTTTACGAAAGAGATTTGCTGCATTTTTTTGTTGCAGTTTTTCCACAGCAAATTGTTCTGTTTGGCATTCTGTTTGCAAATCTTTTTCTCTGCTTAGTATACCATTGTATTGTACTTTCAAATTTTCCAATCTGCGTTGCAATTTTTGTTGATATGCCATTTGCTTTTTCCAATATAGTATATCTTTTCCCTCTTTTCCCATAAAATCACCCCTTTTTATGCTGGCCACAACATCACTTTTGCTCCATCTTTTGCAGGGTCAAATCGCATGGTTCTATTTTTATGATATTTATATACAGCACCTGTATATTTATCTACCATCAAATTCATCTCTGCATTTTTTCCCGAAAACAAATAATATCTATCATTCTCCACTGGTGTTTGTGTAAAATCAATGCCATATATTTCTTCACATTCCAAACTACGCTCTTTGCTTTCATATTTTTCCAATGCTGCAAGCCCCAAAATCCATTTTTCTTCCGCAATTTTTGCCGCTTGTTCTGGGGACAATTTTTCCAAATCTTTTGGATATTTGGAAAGTGCAATCTGCGGATAGCTCCAAATATTTTCTTCTGCATTTTCTGTATAATATCTTGTTTCATATCCTGTCAAATCCGCCAATGCACGCACAGGTAAATACGTTGTGGCGTTTATAGAAATCATCGGTTTTGCCATTGCAATTTCTTTGCCGTTCCACATACAAATTCTGCTATCCACAACAAATATCAAGCTTTGGCTACCATTGTGAAATATCACACTTTTATCTTGTGCATTCCATTGCACACTGCCGCCCAAAAACTCTGCCATTGTACGCAAAGGGATATATGTCGTACCATCCACAACACGCATATCATCTTGCACTGCCAAAGAACCATTGACCGTCAATATCGCCGGGGTATTCTGCAACTGTATTCGCCCATTTTTTTCAATTTTTCCATTATTTTTCTCTGTTTGTACAAACAAATACTTTAATTCTTTTGTACCATCACTATATATTCTAATATTTTGATAATTGGTTTCAGGTATTTGTGATATTTCAGCACCCAACACAGGTGTTGTTGCCATAAATATTGCCATCATTGTTGCTAACACGCTTTTTTTCATAATAACATTCCTTTCTGAGTCATTTTTTATCATCATACCATAAAAAGGAGGAGAAATGGTTACAACGATGTCACAAAATTCTTAAAATTTATTTTAGAAAAGCCAAAAAAGAGCATCTTTTTCAGATGCTCTTTTCAAAAGCGCGAGACGAGATTCGAACTCGCGACCCTCGCCTTGGCAAGGCGATGCTCTACCACTGAGCCACTCGCGCACAATCCTTATATGCAGTCGAGGGGACTTGAACCCCTACCCAGAATCTGGACTAGATCCTTAGTCTAGCGCGTATGCCAATTCCGCCACGACTGCTCAAAACAAGAAATGAGTCACTCGGGACTCGAACCCGAGACACCTGGATTAAAAGTCCAGTGCTCTACCAACTGAGCTAGTGACCCATATAAGTTTACTTAATCTAAGGGTGGATAGTGGGATTCGAACCCACGGCCTCCAGAGCCACAATCTGGCGCG
>CAJMNV010000143.1 GCA_905214825.1 uncultured bacterium
CACGTGGGATTGACGTTGGTGCAACAGAATTTATCCGTAAAAAATTGGTGGAGTTGAGCCGTGCAGGGGCTGCGGTACTTTTGATTTCTGCAGATTTGAACGAAGTTATGGAATTGTCAGATAGTTTGATTATTATGTACAATGGAGGCATTTCTGCGTACTTTGAAGATACATCATCATTGACAGATGAAATGATGGGTGAATATATGCTGGGATTGAAACAGCAAAGCGATGAAGAAGTAAGGAGGGTGCAGCATGGGAAATAAGCGAAAACTAATGTTTGAAGTGATGCGTGGTTTTGTAGCGATTGCCATTGCCATTGCTGTGGCATTTGTATTCATATTGATTTGTGCAGATGACCCCGGAAAAGCAATGTATGCGTTATTGGTACAGCCGATTTTTAGCAATGGTGCTTTTAATTTGAATTCCATATTTATTATATTGGGACGTATGACACCATTTATATTTACAGGGCTTGCGGTTTGTGTGATGTTTTCCGCCAATGAGTTTAACCTTGGTGGCGAAGGTACAGTCATGGCAGGTGGATTTGTGGGGGCATTGATTGCCATTTATGTACCAATGTCTGTGGGGTTACACCCTGTAATCTGTATATTGGCAGGTGCTGCAACAGGCGGTATTTTGATGCTCGTTCCTGCATTGGCAAAAATAAAATTGAATGCAAGTGAAATGGTTTCTTCGTTGATGTTGAACTATGTGATTATGTATGTGGTACTGCATTATTTGAACAATGTGTTTGCAGACCGTTCCAAAGGGGCAACACAATCTTATCCATTTTTGGAAACAGCCATTGTGCAAAAAATGGTACCAGGTTCTGAATTGACATGGGGGTTTGTTGTAGCGATTATTGCAACAGTTCTGATTTCATTTTTCATGTTCCGCACACGTTGGGGTTATGCCATTCGTATGATTGGGATTAACAAATCGTTCTCCAAATATTCTGGTATGAAAGTAGGCGGCATCGTTCTGCTTTCTCAAATTATTGGTGGTGTGTTGTGTGGTATGGGTGGTGCGATTGAAGTGCTGGGTAGATACAATACATTCCTTTGGAGAGAATTGCCTGGATTTGGTTGGACAGGGATTACGGTTGCCATATTGGCAAAAAACAATCCTATTGCAGTGCCTTTTGCAGCATTCTTTATTGCTTATTTGAATAGGGGTTGCGAATTGATGTCTATTTATGCGAATGTGCCAGCGGAAATGTTGGATATTATTCAAGCAGTGATATTCTTGTTCTTTGCAGCAGAACAATTTATGGCAAAAACAAGACAGAAAATGGTTGTCAAAGATACAAAAGAAGAATTGGCAAAAGCAGAACCGACTGTGGAAGGAGGTAATGCATAATGTTTGAACAGTTGATGAATGTTGTGTTTACAACAAGTTTTGGTTTTTCTATTATTCGTATTACTTCTCCGATATTGTTTGCGGCTTTGGCAGCAGTGGTTGCGGAAAAAGCAGGTGTAACCAATATTGGTTTGGAAGGGATTATGATGATTTCTGCATTGTTTGGTGTGTTGATAGCATATTGGACAAACCATTGGTTGATTGGTGTGTTGGGGGCTATGGCTGTGGGTGTCATATTGGCACTGATTATTGGTATTTTTGCACTGAAATTGAAAACAGATATTATATTAGCGGGTATTGCCATCAACTTGATGGGGGCAGGCGGTAGTGTATTCTTACTGTATTTGTTTACTGGTTTGAAAGGCAATACTGCAAGCCTGACAACCCCAAATATGCTGACACCAAAAATCAATATTCCCATATTGGAAAATATTCCTGTTTTGGGACCGATATTGTCAGGACACTCTATATTGACATATGTGGCATTTTTATTGGTGGCTGTGGTTTGGGTGTTGTTGTATAAAACAGCACTGGGATTGCAAATTCGTGCTGTGGGTGAAAACTCTCATGCAGCAGATAGTGTGGGCGTCAGTGTTTTGAAAATCAAATATATTGCATTGGGCATTTCTGGGGCATTGTCTGGTTTGGGTGGTGCGTATATGTCTATGTACTATTCTCAAAGCTGGAACAATGGTATTGTTGCAGGGCGTGGTTTTATCGCCTTGGCAGCACAAGCAATGGGACAAGGAGAACCAGTTGGGGCGATGTTATCCTCTTTGTTCTTTGGTTTTGCAAGTGCATTGGGTAACAAAATGGAAGGTATGCAAGGATTTTCTTCGTATCTGGTGGCGGCACTGCCTTATCTGGTGACGATATTGGGTTTGGTGCTGTATGCGGCTACACAAGTGCGTCGTGTGAAAAAACATCGCAGTAAAAAAGAAGAAAAAACATCATGATATTTTTGTTGGTTCGGATTTTTCCGAGCCAACTTTTCACATAACAAAAGCGAAATGATTTGGGAGGTACAAATATGAGAAAAATTCCTGTAATATTGGACGGTGACCCCGGACATGATGATGCCATCGCATGGGTGTTGGCAAAAGGAAGTCATATGCTGGATATATTGGGCGTGACATCTGTTTGTGGTAATCAAACGATTGAAAAAACAACATATAATACACAAAGAATTTGTACATTGATTGATTTGCATGTACCAACTGCAAAAGGACGCACCAGACCATTGATTTCAGAACCTATCATTGCACCAACTGTGCATGGTGAATCTGGTTTGGACGGCCCTGCTTTGCCTGAACCTGATTTTACATTGGAAGATGTGGACGCTGTGACATTGATGGCAAGATTGTTACAGGAAAGCAAAGAACCTGTGACAATTATTCCGACAGGCCCTTTGACAAATGTTGCAACATTGTTGTTGACATATCCGGAATTGAAATCAAAAATAGCACAGATTTCTTTGATGGGTGGTGGTGTGCAATATGGTAACTGGACACCTGCCGCAGAGTTCAATATTTTGGTTGACCCAGAGGCAGCTGATGTGGTATTTTCTGCAGGTGTTCCCATTATTATGTCTGGTTTGGACGTAACAGAAAAAGCAATGATATTCCCAGAAGATTTTGAAAGAATTCGTGCATTAAATAACCCTGTGGCTACGATTGTGGCAGAATGGCTGGAATTTTTCTACCAATTTCATAGAGGTTTGGGCTATGAAGGGGCACCAGTGCATGATGCAGTGGCTGTGGCAGCTTTATTAAAACCGGAAATTATGGAGTCAAGAGATTTGTATGTGGAAGTGGAAACGACCGGAGATTTTTGCAAAGGGGCAACAGTGGCAGATTTTAACAATGTTTTGGGAAAAGCACCCAATGCAAAAGTATTGATGGGAATTGACCGCAAAGCATTTGTGGATTTATTGGTGGAATCGATTGCAACATATGGGGAGGAAAAAGCATGAAAAAAATACCTGTAATTATTGACTGTGACCCAGGGGTAGATGATAGTGCTGCGTTGTTGTTGGCGTGCCAGATACCAGAATTGGATATTCGTGCTGTTACAACAGTTGCTGGGAATGTTGGTGTGGATAAAACAACAGCAAATGCAAAAAGAGTAAGAAAAATGATTGGGGCAGATTTTCCCATTTATCAAGGGGCTGAAAAACCAATGTTTCGAGATTTGGTGACAGCTTCAGACTTTCATGGAGAAGATGGTTTTGGCGGTGTGGAATTGCCAATACCTGATGATGTATTGTCTGAAGAAAAAGCATGGGACGCAATGTATCGCATTGCAAAAGAATGTGATGGTGAATTGGTTATTATTGCAGTAGCACCTATGACAAATATTGGGCTTGCCTTAGCAAAATACAAAGATTTCCCGAATTTGGTAAAGAAATTTGTGATTATGGGGGGAGCCGCAGTGGGTGGTAATATAACACCAGCTGCAGAGTTTAATATTTATGTTGACCCTGAGGCGGCAGATATGTTGTTCTGTTGTGGCGTACCTGTACATATGTGTGGTTTGGATGTGACCATGAAATGTTATACAACACCAGAAGAATTGGAAACTATAAGCGGTTTTGGTTCTTTGCAAGCAAAATTGTTCCGTGACGTATTGCAAAAATCTATGAAAAAATATATGGAATTGGGCAAAATGGGTGTTGCACTGCATGACCCTGTGGCTGTGTTATATACAGTGTATCCAGAAATGTTTACAGCACAAAAAGCAGGTGTACGTGTGGAAACAAAAGGCGTAAAAACATTGGGTAAAACGGTGACAGATTTATACAGCGATAAGCAGTTTGATGACCAGAATACTTTTGTTGTAATAGATGTGGACAGAGAAACATTTATAAATAAAGTATATGAATTGATGAAAAAATATTAAAAAGCAGTAT
>CAJMNV010000144.1 GCA_905214825.1 uncultured bacterium
CCACCTTTGCGGCGATCTGATACATGGGCAGGTTGCTGATTTCCTGTCCGTCCATCCAAACCACTATTGTCACCGTGTACCATGATGATTGCACCAATCAATCTGGTTGTGACACCCCAGCTTGTTTGATGCACATATTGTAATTTGTTTTCCTTATCTGTGTATTGGATACCAAATGCCTGTGCAAATCCATCACCAAAGTTGTGGCTGGTACCGGATTGCAATGCTTTGCCGTCATGCATTAAGCTTTCGATGGTGTAGGTATGTGAAGCACCTGCAAAACGTTCTTTTTCGGTTTTTTCACCTTTGATGACAGGGATTGCCAATACATTGTGGCAAAAATCAGCATAAACATTCAGCATACGCAATGTTTCTTCTTGTGATTCTTCTGCGGTTGCATGTGCGGTGTGTCCTTCTTGCCATAAAAATTCCATGGTACGCAAAAATGGACGTGTGGTTTTTTCCCAACGTACCACAGAACACCATTGGTTGTATAATTTTGGCAAATCACGATAAGATTGAATGATGTTTGCGTAATGTTCGCAGAACAATGTTTCGGAAGTGGGACGTACACAGATACGTTCTTCCAATTTTTTGTCACCGCCATGTGTTACCCATGCAACTTCGGGGGCGAAACCTTCTACATGGTCTTTTTCTTTTTGCAACAAACTTTCAGGAATAAACATAGGCATGTATACATTTTCATGTCCTGTTGCTTTGAAACGTTCGTCTAATTGTTTTTGTATCAATTCCCAAATGGCATATCCATAAGGACGAATAATCATACAACCTTTGAGAGAAGAATATTCTGTTAAATCTGCTTTTTTGACAACGTCTGTGTACCATTGTGGGAAATCTTTTTCCATATCGGTGATAGACTCTACAAATTTTTTTTCGTTTGCCATAAATGATAACCTTCTAAAATTGATATTCGTATTTTTCGGCAAAAAAAATCCTTCGTCCCCACAGAAAAGGGACCAAGGTATTTGTCGGCGGTGCCACCCTTATTGATTGTGTGATACAATCCACTTGATGCAGTTAACGCCATACATACGCCGCAGTTTGCTGCGGAGCTAACGGGGCAGGTTCAAAAAGTGTTTTTCAAGGCTTGCAACAACCGCCTACTTTCTGTGGAAAAACAGCTTTTTTACTATTCCCGATCAATGCCAATATTACAATACTATGATAAACCGAACAGAGCAGTATTGTCAAGCAAAACAGCATATGGTTGCAAAAAAAGAAAAATTTTGGAAAAAACGTTTGCAAAACAAAAAAAGCGTGCTATAATGAAAACATGAAAGATGGAAAAATTTGATGTACTTTTGTTCATATTGATATTTTTCCTGCGTAATTAACGGTTAATTGCAAAAGGTAAAAATATATATTTCACATACAATTTTGTATGTGTTTGCCACAACGGCAAAGTATATGGTTGCATAAAGGATTTATCGCAACGATATGCAAACAGTTGTTTTTTTTGCTATGTAAAAATATAGCAAAAATCATTTTATTATTTATATTATTTTATATGGAGGTATGAATTATGAGAATTCAACACAACATTGCAGCATTAAACTCTTATAGACAATTAGGCGGCAACAACAATGCAGTTGCGAAAAACTTGGAAAAATTGTCTTCCGGTTACAAAATCAACAAAGCTGGCGATGACGCTGCTGGTTTGGCGATTTCCGAAAAAATGAGAGCACAAATCACAGGTTTGGAAACAGCTCAGAAAAACGCACAAGATGGTATCTCTTTGGTACAGACAGCAGAAGGTGCTTTGACAGAAGTACACAGCATGCTGAACAGAATGGCAGAACTGGCTACACAGTCCTCCAATGGTACATACGATGACAGCATTGACCGTGCAAACCTGCAGGCAGAAGTTGACTCCCTGAGAGATGAAATCAACAGAATTTCTGAATCCACAAACTTCAACGGCATTAACTTGCTGGACGGTTCTTTGGGTGGTGCAAAAGTAACAACTGCACAAGGTGACGTTTTGTCTACTTCCGCAGTGATTGGCGGTAAACAGATTGGTGCAACAGATGCAACAGGTAATATATTTGAACTTGATAACACTCAGGTTAATATCACAACTGCAGGCAAGGCTTATGTAAAAATTAATTATGTAGATGAAAATGGTGCTACACAATCAGCAACTGTAGGTTTTGATACTGCTGCTGATGCAAAAACATCAAGAAAAAATTTAGTAGATGCAATCAACAGCAACAAAGAGTTGAGATATGTATTCAAAGCAAGTTACGATGATGCAGCAGATAAAATAACCATTGAAGGCAAACAAACCGGTGCAAACGCAAAAAGTAAAATCAAAAATATGCAAGTAGCAATGGATCCTATTGGTGGTATCTATGATGCTGGTGCCAGTGCAGATGGTGCAAATGCGGTATTTGATTTAACAACACCTGGTTTGACAGATGGTCAGTCTAAAATCAAATTGACACTGCAAGATGGAACAGAAGTAGAATACGCATATGCCAATGCTACCTTCAAAAGTCTTCAGCATTTGAATGATGCACTTGCTAAACTTGGTTTGGAAGCAAAATCCACTGCTGGTGCTAATGACATAGCACAAGCAAATGATTTGGAGATTATCAATAAAAATACTGGTTTTGATGCAGGTGTAAGCATTGAAATAGATAAAGATGCAAATGGCAATTGGGCTGCTGCTGATACAAAAACACCAGCATCAAACTCAAGTTATGTTTTTGGTAAAATCAGCGGATTGGCAGAAGGCGTGAAAAGAGATTTTGAGTTGAAGTTTAAAGATGCTGCAAATGGTGACAAAACATTAAAGTTCAGTGTTACCGGTGGTGCAACAGATGCGGAAACATTCAAAAACATTGAACAAGCAATACAAGATGCAGCAGATGCAAACAGCGACTTTACAAAAGCATTTGGTGAAGTAGATGTTACAGTTGGTGAAGATGGTAAAATTACAATTACATCTCAAGAACAAGGTAAAAATGGCTCAGCAGCCATGAATGGTAGCATTACACTCGCTGCTACTGATGCGAACCAAGCTACTGGTAAAACATTTGATGGTACAGTGACAAAAGGTTTGGATGCCGGATTGAATTTGAAAGACAAATTCAATACCATGAAAGATGGCGATAGCATTACATTGGGTAAACACACATACACATATAAAGCAGGTGCCACAGGCGATGACGGTAAAACATTTGGTACATTTGCAGCATTGCAAGCCGCTGCACAACAAAACGGTGTATTGTTGCAAGACATTAGCAAAGCTGGTGATTTGAGTACTGTTGTTGCAAAATCTGCGGCAAAAACAACATTTGATTTCGATGGCAGAATTGGTGCTGACGTTATCGGTGGTACTATCGACTTTGGTGGCAACAAATTCAGATTCGTGGAAGCTGGTACCCCTGCAAAAGTAGAAGCTGGTATCAAAAACATTGAAATTGCAAAAAATGCAACTGCAGAAGAAATGGCAAAAGCATTGGCTGATGCAATGAATGGTGTTACCACAAAAGCAGATGCAAAAGATGAAAATAGTGCTGATGTATCTTGGAAGAGCAGCTTGCAAGAAGGTAAATCCGGTAAGAAAACAATCGTGGAATTGGAAGCAAGCCCTGCTGGTAAAGTAGATGTACCAAAAGCAAAATTGACAGACTTTGGTATCAATTTGCAAGTTGGTGACACAAACGAAGATTACCAGAAAGTAAGAGTTTCCGTAGATAGTATGGATGCTACATCTTTGGGTATCGACAAAGTGGATATTACAAACCAGACAAAAGCTGCTGAATCCATCAAAGTGATTAAAGATGCAATCAATACTGTATCCGCACAAAGAGGTAAATTGGGTGCTGTACAAAACAGATTGGAACACACAATCAACAACTTGGGTGTAACAACAGAAAATATCACAGCAGCAGAAAGCCGTATCAGAGATACAGACATGGCAAAAGAAATGATGGCTTACACCAAAAACAACATTTTGGTACAGTCCGCACAGGCTATGTTGGCACAAGCAAATACATTGCCTCAGGGCGTATTGCAGTTGTTGCAATAATTTTAAGCATCATTACGCAGCTTAAAAATAATTATGTTCAGACAATAAAAGGCAGAGGAGAAATCCTCTGCTTTTTTTATGCAAAAAAATATACTATTTCGATTTGCCCAAAAGTGTTTGTATATTTTCTTTTGAAAAACATCCAAGCAAATACAGAAAAA
>CAJMNV010000145.1 GCA_905214825.1 uncultured bacterium
TTCTTTATCAACCAATGTTCGCACATCGCCTAACTTCTTTGCCTGAACAGGAGCGGAAGGACCTTTGCCTGCCCCTCTGTTACCTTTATTTTCAAAGCTTTCTTTATCTGTGCCATATATAGATGCCAAAGCATTATCCATCAGCATTTGCTCCTCTGTCAGCGAAATACCATCATACATTTCTGAAAATGATTTTTCTGTTTCTGACCCCAGTATCAACCGCCAACGTACTATTTGTTCTTCTAAAGTCATACCGTTCCTCCTTTCTTAAATATCATCAAAATCAAAACCGTCTAAATCATCAAAAATTGCTTGTTCGTTTTCTGTTGTTGGTTGCATCAGCAAATCTGCTGCCTGTTCTTTCCGGACGCCCCAAATCTCACCCAAATTTTCTGCAATATCATTCTTTTCCATACCGGAAAAATCTGCAAATGCACGCCGCAAAAACACCAATGCACGCCGAAACGCTTCATCATCCAACGTATCCAAATACTGATTGAGTTGTTTCCAAAGCGACAATCTTGCAATCAAAGCATATCTGTTTTTCTTTGCCAAACCTTCAAACCAACCAGCCCCCAAATCTGCAGGCACACCTTTTGACAATCTACGAGAAACTTCTTTTGCCAGCAAATCTTCTGAAACCTTACCTCTTTCAATCAATGTCGCCATCGCAAAACCAGAACAACGTGTGTTAATATCATCTCTGTCAGAAACCGTTTCCAACAATGTCAGCCATCTTTGTTCGTCCAAATTTTCATTATCACGTTGTACTTGGTTCAGTCGCTCAATGCTTTCCATCACATCATTTGCCGCTTTATCATCGCAGTTACAAGCATCTTCCAATGTCAAACATGCTCGTAAATACAGCTGTTCCAAAAGTGGTATAATGGGTTGTGGGTCAAATTTTCGCAAATCTCCATATCGAATCACATAAGACAAATTTTGTGTTGTTTTTGAAATTTCTGTAATCGCTGCCGTATCCACTGCCAACCGTTGCAATACACTAAGTGCATAACTTGCCGCATTTGGCATACCACACAAAAAGGCATCTTGAAATATCATTGCCGCATCAGATATATTTTGGCTTTTATCCGCACGTTCTTTCAATGCAAAAGAGGCTGCATTTTCCACAGTATCCCCTAACAAAGCCGCTTCCACAATTTCAATTTCAGCTTCTGGGTTCCACCATACATTCCAATATTCTCCCCAATTTGCACCATCTTGTTTTCTGTTTTGCAATGTTGCAAAACTCACACCCAACACACGCAAACGATGCAGAAAAAACGACCGCCGCAAATCCAAAAAAGCTGCTTTTTCCGATTTGACACGCAAACGCTCTCTCAAATCCAAATCCAATGTCTGTACTTCCATCGCACGGTATTTTTCCAAATTCAAATCTTTTAACTGTCTGTAAAAATCATCTTGTATGGAAGTGCGGCTAACACCATCTGGCAACGCCCCAATTTTATTGCCGATTTCCACTTTTGCAGAGGCAACTGCAATTTCTGAAAAATGCCCATGCCCCATACAAGTCATTGCCGCATCTTTCAAATCTGCCAACACAGGATATTTGCTCCCTCGCATTTGTGCCAACACTTGCGATAAACGCACAGCCTCAATGACTTCTGCTGATGATATCAAATTTCCTGCTTTTCTATGTGCCTCTGCCAACCGTGTCAAATAACTATATGCCGTTTGTGCAATACCTTTTCTGCTTTTTCTGTCATTCCATAACAATTCAAAATACGCAGGAGCTTGATTGCCCGCACCATATCCCCCTCTTTTTGACAAACGATAATAAGAATATGGCATCAACGTAGAAGCAGACTCCAATTTCGGCAAATGTTTCACTTCTTTTTCTGTCATAGGTTCATTTTCTTCCAAACCAGACACATGATATGCACCACACACGCAAAAAATATTTTCAAAACCTTCTTTTTCTGCGTCCACAATCACTTTTTTCATATACGCTTCTCGAATAGTGTTTTCTGCGGTATACCATTTATCATCTTGTGTATTTTCCCGCAATTCTTTGCCAAATACTGCCGTTGCAGTATCATATGCACTATCCAACTGTTCAAAATACCGTTCCCAAAATGTATCATGTGACTCGCCTGTCAATGTTTCCAGTTTTTCATATACACTTTCTGTGGTATCTTGTATTTCCTCTTGTATTATTTGTTGTATTTCTTCTGTTTGTTTTCTTTCACCAATCGCCAAAAACACATCAGAGGGCAAATCCATAAAACGACAAGGCACATCATGCTCAAACGCCCACAATATCGCTTGATATTCTGGAGAATATACTGCAAAAGGGTATAATATTGTTCTCACAGGAATTTGTTTTGTATACGCCATAATTGCCACAGGCGGTTTTGTTTTTTTGTGGCAAAGCCAATGCATCTGTTCCGTCAAATCACTTGGGCCCTCAATCAATACCAAATCCGGTTTTGTTTTTTGGAGTGATTTTCTCACATGATATGCTGCCGCAGGTGACAAATGCCGCACACCAAACAGTACGGGTTTTCCCATATCAATTCAACTCCTTGCACGCATGATACAGTGGCAACCATGCAGAGCCACGTTTTTTCATAACGTTTTCCAGATATTCTTTCCAACAAATACTGTCTTTGTCTTCATCTTTGACAACCGCTCCTTGCAACGCTGCGGCAAGGTCTTCTGGTGCAATTTCCCCTGTACCGAAACTACCTGCCAAAGCCATAGAATTTGCAAGCAATGATATAGCCTCTGCTGTGGAAAGCACACCGCTTGTTGTTTTCAATTTTTGTTTACCATCCAATGTTGCACCTGCACGCAATTCTCTAAATATTGTCACAACTTGCTGTATCACATCTGCATCGGGACATTTTGCAAACAAATCCAAACCTTTTGAAAGCTGTTCTACTCTATTTTGCACAATTTCCATTTCTGTCTGCAAATTGGCAGGAGAAGGCAACACCACAATATTAAAACGACGTTTCAATGCCGCAGACATATCATTAACACCTTTATCTCTTGTGTTTGCAGTTGCAATCACAGAAAAACCTTTTTTTGCAGGCACTTCTAATCCTAGTTCTGGTACAGCAATCCGTTTTTCAGACAATATCGAAATCAAGGCATCTTGCACTTCACTTGCACAACGTGAAATTTCTTCCATACGTGCAATGCTACCTGTTTCCATAGCATTGTAAATGGGGCTTTTTACCATAGCCTCCAAACTAGGGCCTTTTGCAATCAACATGGCATAATTCCAGGAATACCGAATTTGTTCTTCTGTTGTACCTGCGGTACCTTGTATCACTTTTGTAGAGTCACCATTGATTGCTGCACTCAAATGTTCACTCAACCATGATTTTGCAGTACCAGGCTCTCCAATCAAAAGCAACGCTCTATCTGTCACCAATGTTGCAATGGCAATTTCAATCAAACGACGATTGCCAATATATTTTGGTGTAATTTCTTTGTTACCAACTTTTCCACCACAAATATAAGTCAATACTGATTTTGGAGACATTCTCCAACCTGTTGGAATGGGTGCATTCTCTGCCGCAATCAATGCTTCCAATTCTTCTTGGAACAATATTTCTGCCCCTTGTCTTTGTATATCACTCATATATGTACCTCCTTATTTTTTGTCCAACCAACCATTATCTATCAATCTTCTTTCCAAATCCTCTACGGTTGTCATACCATTTCTCACCCATCTTTTATTTTTGTAAACTGCCATAACACGCTTACCTTCTTCTTTTACATCATCTGCCTCTTTTTCATATATTTCAAATGCTTGTACAATATTATGCAAATATAACGTCTTTTTTACTTTACACATATGGGCAATGACTCCGGACCATTTTTTCCATTTGCATTTTTGTAATGCATCAAAATAAAATATTCTATCAAGAACTGGAAATTCTTCTTTATATGTCAATGCTCTGTCATAGAAATACGCTCCATAATACTGCAATAATTCCACATTCTCCACTGGCAACAATCTATATAAGTGTTTATCTTGATATGTTTTTTTCAAGTAAGAAAACCAACGTATATCCAAAGGTTCTTTCAATTTTTGCTTACTTGGCCTCTGTTTTAATAATATATACTCATTTTCATCAAAGATAGTGGTATAACCCATTGTGACATAATAATATGGTTTTTCTCTAAACACTTCTTGATACCCTACAAAATTAAGCCATTGCTGCATAACCTCTTTGTTCTC
>CAJMNV010000146.1 GCA_905214825.1 uncultured bacterium
ATTTGATTAATTTTTGAAAATATAATTAGTATAATTAATTATACGTAGAAGAATGTAAAAAAATGTGAAAAATAGAATGTAACAGAAAGTAAATATTCATGGGTAAGGGGGATCAAAAATGAATTATTTAGATAACAACATGTTTGCATTATCCAATAAAGTCTTAAATTGTTTGTGGCAAAAACAGGTTGTCATTGCAGATAATATAGCAAATGTAGAAACACCGGGGTATAAAGCAAAATATGTGACATTTGAGGACGAACTGCATCAAAAAGTTTCCAGAGCAAAAGGAAGACAAGCTGTACGTGCAGGCATTGAAAACACAAGAGCCAATATCCATCTTTCTGAAAATGAAAGTACAAAGGCAGATGGAAATAATGTAAATGCAGATGCTGAACAGATGGAACAAGCAAAAACAGCATTACAATATAATTATATGGTAAAAGCTTTGAATGATGATATTGCAAGATATCGTACAGTAATCAAGGGGCAATAAACAAAAGATAAAATAAAAACATAAGTAAGATATAAGGGAGGTTATCGGTGTGAGTTTTTTGAGAGCTTTAGATATTAGTGCCTCAGGTATGACAGCACAAAGAATGCGATTAGATATTGCTGCGGAAAATGTAGTAAATATCAATACAACCAGAACAGAAAATGGGGGGCCATATAGAAGAAAGATGGCAGTTTTTGAACCCATTGGCGGTACAAGTTTCGACCAAGTATTTCGTTCCACTGTTGCAAGACAAAGACAAAGTGCAGCCGGTGGTGTGCGTGTGGCGGAAATTGTGGAAGATGAACGTCCATTTCAAATGGTGTATGATCCTTCTCACCCAGATGCAGATGAAAATGGTTATGTGCAAATGCCAAACGTGGATTTGTTAAAAGAAACAGTGGACAGTATGGCAGCTACCAGAGCATATGATGCCAACTTGACCGTTTTTAACACTGTGAAAAATATGGCAACAAAGGCACTGGAAATTGGAAGATAATCAAAAAACAACAATTATAATCTGATAGAGGAGAGAGTTTATGTTTACAACACAAATCAAGGCACTGACACCAATGCAGTTGTCTTTTGAACAGCAGTCACAAAAAAATGAACAACAAAATGTCGTACCATTTCAAGATATTTTTGAAACAGCAGTAAAAGATGCATATCAAAAAGAAAAAGAACTGGAAAAAAGTCAATATTTGTTGGCAACTGGTCAGATAGATGACCCACATACTGTGCCAGCAGCAGCAGCACAAGCACAGCTTTCTGTGGATTTGATGGTGCAACTTCGCAATAAAGCATTAGATGCTTATAATGAATTGATGAGAATAAATCTATAAAAGCATACCATATAAAGTTATCTGACAGAGAGGGATTTGTGTGAAAGAGAGGTTACAAGCCTTACTTGAAAAAGTCAAGGAAATAACAAAAAATTTAAGTAGTAAAGTAAAGAAAATCATCATTATTGGTGTAGCAATATCTATTTTGGCTGCTATTGGTATCGCAGTGATGTTAAACAATAAGCCCTATGAAACATTGTTTTACAATTTGACAGACCAAGAAGCAAGCGAAATTATGGGTAAATTGCAAGAAAAAGGTGTAACGTATAAGTATGAGACAGGTGGTACCATACTTGTTCCCAAAGAGCAAGAAGAGAAGTTGAGGGCAGAACTGGTATATGAAGGGTATCCAAAACATGGTTTTTCTTATGATATTATCATGAATAATATTGATTTGACGACTTCTGAAAGTGAAAAACAAAAATATTATTTGATGGAATTGCAAGATAGACTGGGGGCAACCATTTCTTTGTTCCCCAATATAAAAGATGCAAAAGTCAATATCGCTTTGGGAGAAGATAGAAAATATGTGTTGGATAGCAAAAATATGACAAAATCCACTGCATCTGTTACCGTGATGACAGATAATGGAGATTTGATTGATGAAGATTGTGTGCGTGCAATTCAAAGAGCTGTATCTTCCAGTGTGCCTGATTTGGAATTTAGCAAAGTCAGTGTGCTTTGTAATGGCAGAGACGTTACCATTCAAGAAGAACGTTCTCAAAAAGACGCAAACGATTTGAAATTCCAAATGGAACAAATCATTGATGAAAAAATAGAAGCCAAAGTTATGGCGATGTTAGAACCGATTTATGGCGAAGGTCGTGTACGTGTATCGGTAAACAGTGAAGTAGATGTAAACAAAAAAATTAGAGAATTGGTGAATTATTCTGCCGAAGATGAAAGAAATACAGGTGTTATTTCTTCACAGAAAGCAACACAGGAAGTAGCCAAAGATGGCGAAGGTACGGGTGGCGTACCAGGGGCAGAAAACAATGCAGATTTCCCCATCTATACCAGAATTGAGCAAGATGGTTCTGAAACATATATTTTGAGTGATGGTGGAGCAGAATATTTGGTAGACCAATTAAAAGAACAACAACAAATTGATACAGGTGATTTAACGGATTTGACGGTTGCAGTTATCATCGATGGCACGGATACTGGAGATACCACAGAAGCGAAACTGAAATCTTTGGTGGCAAAAGCAGCTGGTATTAGTACAGAAAATCAAGATGAAAAAATTGAAATTGTGACAGTACCATTCTATACAGATGCACCTGTGGAAGAACCAGAGAAACCGTTGATTGAACCAGAGAAATTGAAACAAGGCTTGTTATTGGTTGGTATTGCTGGCGGTATCTTGTTGATACTGTTGTTGGTGTTGATGTTGCTGATAAAACGCAGAAAACGCAAACGTTTGGAAAACGAAATGGCAGAAGAACGACAAAGAGCAGCTACACCAAATATTGTACAGCCAACGATTTCTGAGGAAGAACAGTCCAGAATGAATCTGGATATGGTTGCAGATTTATTGGATATTAAAAATGAACGTAGCATGGAATTGAAGGAAAGAATCAGAGAAATTACAGATGAAAATCCTGAAATTTCTGCACAAACATTACGGAATTGGCTGAGAGGAGGAAGAGATGATGGAAAATAAACCACCGTTGACCCCGGAACAAAAGGCGGCAGCAGTTATTATTTCCATGGGAACAGATAAAGCTTCTCAGATTTATCAATACCTTAGTGAAGAAGACATTGAAATACTTACTGTTGAGATTGCGAAAATGCGGCATTTATCTCCGGAAGAAACTGAAGAGGTTTTGGACAGCTTTTATAAAGAGTGTATGACACAAAAAGTTGTGACAGAAGGTGGTCTAGAATACGCAAAAAGTATTTTGGAAAAGGCTTTTGGACAACAAACAGCGGCAGCATTGCTGGAAAAAGTTGCAAAATCTTTGAAAACGATGCCATTTTCTTTTATTCGCAAAGTGGACAGCAAAAATCTATATTCTATATTACAGCATGAAAGAGCCCAAACCATTGCATTGGTACTTTCTTATGCAAATCCAGACCAAGCGGCAGATGTGATTGTTTCTTTGCCACAAATCAAAAGACTGAGTGTGGTAGAAGCCATTGCAAAAATGGATAGTGCATCTCCCGAAGTCATTAAAGTAGTAGAAGAACAGATTGAAAAGAAATTTTCTTCTGTGCTTACCACAGATTTTACAAAAGCAGGTGGTATCGATTATATTGCGGAAGTTATCAATTATATGGACCGTAGCAACGAAAAACATATTTTCGACGAATTGGGTGCCAAAGACGCAAAACTTACAGACGAAATCAGAAAAAGAATGTTTGTATTTGAAGATATTACCACAATGGACAATCGTTCTATTCAGCGTTTTTTGCGGGATTGCGACGCAAAAGATATTGTATTGGCACTCAAAGGTGCAAATACAGAAGTGGCAAACCTCATTTTCTCAAATATGTCTTCTCGTATGGCAGAATCTATCAAGTCCGATTTGGAAGTTACCGTCAATGTGCGTATTAAAGATGTGGAAGATGCACAACAGAGAATTGTTAGTGTAATTAGAAAGCTGGAAGAAGAAGGCGAACTAATTATCATGAAGGGCGGAAAGGATGATATCATTGCCTAATCTGCTGAAAAGACGAGAACAAGAAAACAAAATACAGGATTATACATTTCATAAAGAATATGAAGAAGCACTCATTCGTGCAATAAAAAAGAAAAAGTTGGAGGAAGAACC
>CAJMNV010000147.1 GCA_905214825.1 uncultured bacterium
ATGATGCCAATGATGGAACCTGCAACCAGTGCAGAAGCAAAAGAATTTATGAAAGAAGCATATGAACTTTCAGAACGTTTTGATACACCCATTTTAATGAGAATGACAACAAGAGCTTGTCACTCAAAAGGTTTGGTGGAATGTGGGGAAAGAATGGAACCAGCCCCCGTAAAACCTTATGAAAAAGATGCAAAAAAATATGTTATGGTACCTGCACACGCAAAATTACGCAGAGTGGTATTGGCAGAAAGATTAGAAAAATTGAAAGAATTTTCCGAACAAACACCAATGAACTTCATAGAAGACAATGGAAGTAAGATTGGTGTCATTACTTCTGGTATGTGTTACTGCTTTGCAAAAGAAGTATTTGGTGATGATGTAAACTATTTGAAACTTGGATTTACATATCCATTGCCAACAAAAAAAATAACAGAATTCTGTCAAGGATTAGACACAATTTATGTCATAGAAGAAAACGACCCACTGTTGGAAAGCGAAGTGCAGAAACTAGGATTTGCAGTAAAAGGTAAAAACACATTCCCCGCATATGATGAATTGACATCTGATGTGATTAGAAAAAGCGTATATGGTGATGCATTTGAAACCATTACATATGATAAAGAAAAAGTTGTACCAAGACCACCAGCTCTTTGTGCAGGCTGCCCACACCGTGGATTTTTCTATGATTTAGGTAAAAGAAAAAATGTTATGGTGACAGGCGATATTGGTTGTTATACATTGGGATTTGCAGAACCTTACAATGCATTGGATAGTTGTGTATGTATGGGGGCTGCTTTCTCTACAGGACATGGTGCTGCAAAGGCATTTGAACAAAAAGGTGAACATACCAGAGTGGTAGGGGTTATGGGGGATTCTACATTCTTCCATACAGGTATCAATTCCTTGACAGAATGTTTATACAACAATTCTAAAACAGTTAGTGTTATTTTGGACAATAGAATTACAGGTATGACAGGACATCAAGAAAATCCCGGTTCTGGTAAACATGCAGATGGTAGTTCTGCAACCATGATTGACATTGAAGCAGTATGTAGAGCATTGGGGGCTAAAAATATTAGAACCATTGACCCCAATAATTTGCAAACAGTCAAAGAAACATTGGATTGGGCATTAGGCTTAGATGAACCTTCTGTTATTATCACAAAATGGCCTTGTGTATTGAAAAAATTTAGTGAAGATGATATGAAACATTTCCCTGATGCATTTACAACAAAAGATGTTGTGGATGTAGAAAAATGTATTGGATGTAAAATGTGCTTAAAAACAGGTTGTCCTGCGTTGTTTATTGACAGAGAAACCAAAAAAGCGGGCATTGACTCTTTGCAATGTGTAGGTTGTGGTGTATGTGAACAGGTTTGTCCTACACAAGCAATCGGAAAAGAATGATAAAATATACAATTAAGACGAAAAGAATGATAAAATATACAATTAAGAGGAAAAGACAAAATAGAATGGAGGTAAAATATGTATAATCAATATTGTTATGGTCTGGGTAGTGCAAGGTCATGTATCCGTGAATTGTTTGAATATGGTTTACAACAAGCAGCAATCGTAGGAAAAGAAAATGTATATGATTTTTCTCTGGGGAATCCAAGTATTCCTGCTCCAATGGCAGTCAATAACGCAGCAATAGATATTATCCAAAATGAGGATAGCCTTCTGGTACATGGATATAGCAGTGCGCCAGGATTTGCCGATGCAAGAGATGCGGTGGCAAAAGAATTGGCAGAACGTACAGGTACGGAAATTCATGGCAGTGATTTATACTTTACTTGTGGTGCGGCACCTGCTTTGATTTCTGTGTGTAGTGCGTTACATATCAATGCAGATACAGAAATATTAGGGATTGCCCCTTTCTTCCCAGAGTATCGTCCGTTTATTGAAAGCACAGGTAGCAAATTTGTTTATGTGCCAGCGGATACAGACAAATTTCAGATTGATTTGGTAACACTGGAAAAAATGATAAATAAAAACACACAAGCGGTGATTATCAATTCTCCAAACAATCCTTCCGGCGTTGTGTTTAGCAAAGAGACTTTGACAAAGGTAGCAGATATTTTGACAAAAAAGAGTCAGGAGTTTGGAAAACCCATTTATCTGATTTCTGATGAACCTTATCGGGAGTTGGTGTATGATGGTGTAGAAGTGCCTTGGGTGCCTTCCATTTATCAAGATACGATTGTATGCTATTCTTATTCAAAATCATTGTCTTTGCCTGGGGAGCGTATTGGATATATCTATGTCCCTGCAAAATTGACAGATGCAAAAGATATGTTTGCTGCGATTGCAGGGGCGTCCAGAGTGCTTGGACACGTGTGTCCACCGACTTTGATTCAGCGTGTGGTTGCTCGTTGTGCATATGAAAAACCAGATTTGGAAGCATATGATGTAAATCGTAAATTGCTATATAATGGGTTGAAAGAAATTGGCTATGAATGTGCAAGCCCAGATGGTGCATTTTATCTTTTTGCAAAAGCACCAAAAGGAGACGCAAAAGCATTTTCGGAAAAATGTAAACAAAAAAATCTACTGGTAGTTCCTTCTGATGATTTTGGTGTAGAGGGTTATTTCCGCCTGTGTTATTGTGTATCCAAAGAAATGATTGAAAAATCATTGCCGATTTTTGCAGAAATGTTTGAAAATTAATTTATCCAAAATGTGCGATTGGAAAGGTGGAGAAATCATATGACAAAGAGTGTATTATTGGTTGGTGTTGGTGGTCAAGGTACCATTCTTGCATCAAAACTTCTGACATTGGGCTTGATGGAAGAAGGATATGATGTAAAAATGAGTGAAATACATGGTATGAGCCAAAGAGGCGGCAGCGTATCTTCTCAGGTAAGATATGGCGAAAAAGTATGGTCTCCGGTTATTGAAAAAGGTTCTGCGGATATGATTGTTTCTTTTGAAAAAATGGAAGCATTGAGATGGTTGGAATATCTGAAAGCAGATGGAAAAATCGTTATCAATGATCATGAAATGATGCCTATGCCTGTCATTATGGGAAAAGCAAAATATTCCACAGAGATTATCGATGAAATTAAAAAAGCTTGTCAAGATGTGACTGTGGTAAATGCAACCGCAGAAGCCGTGAAATTGGGCAACGGCAAAGTAATGAATATCATTTTGCTGGGCACAATTATAAAAGCAATGAAACTGGATAATATAAATTGGGAAAGCATTATTAAAGAAAATGTAAAACCTGCTTTTGTAGAAGATAACTTGAAAGCCATTCAGGTGGGAATGAATTTGTTATCATAAGTGAATGACTGTATCATATGACACAAATGCGATGAATCTCGACAGAACTGTCGAGATTCATCATTCTAAAAATCTATGAGAAATGGGTGTTGAACAGATGAATATATATGAAGAATACAAAAAGAAACTCGTATCTGCCGAAGAAGCGGTAAAAATTGTAAAAGACGGAGACTGGGTAGATTATAGCCAGTGTTGTTCTTTTCCAGAAACGTTAGATGCAGCACTTGCAGCAAGAAAAGACCAGCTTCGTGATGTAAAAGTAAGAAATGCCATCAGCATGAAGCCCATTCAAATTGTAGAGCAAGACCCAGAACAAAAAGCATTTACTTACAATTTATGGCATTGTTCTGGTATTGATAGAAAGTATGTGGATCAAGGCAGAGCATTTTATTCTCCGATGATTTTCAGAAATTGCGGCTCCTATTACCAGAAAAAATTTGCACCCGTAAATGTAGCAATGATTTTGGTATCACCGATGGACAAACATGGATATTTTAGTTATGGACTTACAAACTGCTGTATGCAAGAAATGTTGGATGTTGCAGACCATATTATTTTGGAGGTAAACAAGGCAATGCCTGTAGTTTATGGTATGGAATGTGACCACATCCATATTTCAGAAGTGGATTATGTGGTGGAAAGCGATAAAAGTCTTTGTATTGCTCCAAGTGGTGCACCATCAGAATTGGATAAAAAAATTGCAGAAAAGATTTTCCCTTATCTATATGATGGGATTACTTTGCAAATCGGTATTGGTGGTATGCCAAATGCATTGGGTGGTTTGATTGCAGAGTCTGATTTGAAAGACATTGG
>CAJMNV010000148.1 GCA_905214825.1 uncultured bacterium
TACACAACATGGTATTTCCGGAAACATTGCTTGCCATTGCCCGTGCAGGTGCAGGCACAAACAATATTCCCATTGCACAATGTACAGAACGTGGTATCCCTGTATTCAACACTCCTGGGGCAAATGCCAATGCGGTGAAAGAATTGGTTTTGACAGCACTTTTGATATCTTCTCGCCGTGTTTTGGAAGGGGCGAACTGGGTGCAAACACAACCACAAACCGACCAACTGCAAAAATCTGTAGAAAATGCCAAAAAACAATTTGCCGGCCCCGAAATACAAGGAAAAACATTGGGCGTTTTGGGTTTGGGTGCCATTGGTGTATTGGTTGCAAATGCAGCTTTGGATTTGGGTATGGAAGTCATCGGCTATGACCCTTATCTGACATTAGAATCCGCTTGGCATCTTTCCGCCGCTGTCAAAAAATCTGAAACATTAGAAGACTTATTTGCAAAAAGCGATTATGTCACATTACATATTCCTTTAAACGACAAAACAAAACACACCGTTTCCAAAGAATTGCTTGCTGTGGCAAAAAAACAAATGCGTCTTTTAAATTTTGCACGTGGAGAATTGGTAGACACTGACGCATTATTGGAAGCCATTGAAAACAAAACCATTTCGCACTATATCACAGATTTTCCAGCACCTGATTTACTGGGCAATCCCAACATCATACTGACACCCCATTTGGGGGCTTCCACACCAGAGTCAGAAGAAAACTGTGCAGAAATGGCGGCTGTTGCATTGCGAGAATATCTATTATATGGCAATATTAAAAACTCTGTGAATTTTCCAAACTGTATTGTGCCATATTCCGGGAAACCACGCATTACCGTTTCCCATGCCAACATCGTCAATATGATTGGACAACTTGGTTCTGTGTTTACAAAACACCATATCAACGTAGACAAAATGGTAAACAACTCCAAAGGAGAATTGGCATACAATATCATCGTTTGCGATGATTTGCCACAAGATACTTCCGCTTTGGTACAAGATTTGTATGCAATTTCCAGTGTCAAAAAAGTACGCATACTCAATCAGGAGGGATAATTTTATGGCAACTGTAAAACCTTTCGCAGGTATCCGTCCAAATCCTGCTTATGCGGCACAAATTGCCGCTTTACCTTATGATGTTATGAACAGACAAGAAGCAAAAGATATGGCAAAAGATAATCCTTATTCTTTTTTGCACATTGATCGTGCAGAAATTGATTTACCAGACGACATTGACCCATACAGCGATATTGTTTATCAAACTGCAAAACAAAAATTAAATGATATGATAAAAAATGGAGATTTTATACAAGATACTTTGCCAAATTATTATATCTATCGTTTGACAATGGACGGTCGCAGTCAAACAGGGATTGTTGCTTGTACTTCCATTGATGAATACCTAAATGGTGTTATCAAAAAACATGAGTTGACAAGAGCCGACAAAGAAACAGACCGTATCCGTCATGTGGATACACTCAATGCGAACACTGGGCCAATCTTTTTGGCTTATCGCAAAAATGATACTGCCAAAACCATATGTAACCATTGGACAGATACCATATCCCCTGTTTATAATTTTGTATCTGATGATGGTATCCAACACACCGTATGGTGTATTGACGATACCAAAACCATAAACCGTTTGACAGAAAGTTTTGCACAAGTACCTTATTTGTATATTGCAGATGGGCATCATCGCAATGCTTCTGCTGTCAAAGTCGGACAAAAACGCAGAGCAGAACACCCAAATGCTTCTGACACTGCGGAATTCAATTATTATTTGTCGGTATTGTTTCCTGCTGACGAATTGCATATATTCGATTATAACCGTGTAGTCAAAGACTTACATGGTTATACAGAAGCCGATTTTTTAAAAACATTGGAAACATCTTTTGTGGTATCCCTTGCACCGCAAAGTCCATTTGCACCGCAAAAACCCCATACATTTGGTATGTATTTGTGTGGCAAATGGTACTGTCTGGAAGCAAAACCAAGCATTTGCAGTGATGACATTGTCAAAGGGTTAGACGTTTCCATATTACAAAATACGTTACTTACACCCATATTGGGTATACAAGACCCTCGCACAGACAAACGCATTGACTTTGTGGGTGGTATTCGTGGTTTGCATGCTTTACAACAGCGTGTAGACAGTGGAGAAATGGCTGTTGCATTTTCCATGTATCCCACTTCTATGCAAGAATTGATGGCAGTTGCTGATGCAGGATTGACCATGCCGCCAAAATCTACATGGTTTGAACCAAAATTACGCAGTGGCTTATTTATCCATGATTTGGGAAAATAATTTGTTTGAACACCTCCTTTGCATACCTCCCCTTTGCATTGGAGGTTTTCTTTTTTGTTTTATTTTCCATTTTTTGATGGTATAAAATGCTTTTTTCTTTGCATACTAAAAGAAAAAAGGAGGCTGACAACGATATGAATAAATTTGCAATGGGTGTATTGATGGGCAGTGCTGTGGCATTTGCTGGGATAGGCTATTTGATGCAAGACAAAAAAACATATCATAAAATGGTACGCAAAGGCAAAAAATTGGCTGCTCGTGCCGAAGAAGTGATAGATGACATCATAGATTAAACAGAAAAGACTATCCGAAAACGGATAGTCTTTTCTGTTTTTTTGAGAGAGGGTAGTATTCTATATCAATCTACAACTTGTTTTCTGATAACCCAATAAGCACCATTTGTTGTGGGGCTTGTTTTGGCTTCTTGCAATATGGTATCCAAATCCCATGTTTTTGCAGAATTTTCTATACTTTTTGGGTCTGCCAAAGACACTTTATTGTTGTTGTCAATGTCATACAGTAACAAAAAATGTCCACTGCCTGTAAAATGTCCTTCCCCCATCAATGCAATAACCGGATAACCAGATTGTAAAGCCTCTTTTACTTCTGTACCATCATTGGTCGTGGTTGTTTCTATACCATATGCAGCCAACCCTTCTGCAATCAATGTATGATAACTGCCATATCCTTGGCTACAATATCCATTTTCATATGACCAGTCTGCCATTTGTTTTGGGTTCATTTTGGTATCTCCCAAGGCACTCACCACCATCGCAAGCACTGTGGGACCACAACCTGTATCTTCGATATAATCGGTTTTTCCATACAATTCTTTTGCCCAAGCTGGGTCTTCTTGATTATAATATGCAGGCCAGCTTGCTGTCTGTGATTTGATTGGCACTATATGTTTTTTCATACCAAATTGTGTGGATACTTTTGGGGGTATCCAAGTTACTACCGCCAAAAGTATGGCATAAAAAAGCAATCTTCTTTTTCTGCCTTTTCTGTGGCGGTTGCCAAATAAAATCATGCCCATCTGTATCACAAACAAAAGAAAGAATATGGCCATTGCGAGAAAACGCAATACCAACAATATTTGATGGATATTCATATTCTTGCCTCCATTCCGATTACAATATCAGTATATCATGTATTTTTAACAGAACCTTTGCGAAAAATCGTCAAATTTATTAAGAATTCCAGCAAAAATTTTTATCTTTTATCCCTTGTAAAAAAACCGCATACGAAACATTCGTACACGGTTTTTTGCAATTTTTCAATGTGCATTTTATGCCTGCAACAAAGCAATTCCTGCTTTGATACGACGAATACTTTCTTCTTTGCCCAAAATATCCGCCAATTCCATTGCACCACCAGGGGAAGTTGGCTCACCAGATAATGCCGTTCTCACAGGCCACAACAACTGCCCGTTTTTGATACCCAATGTAGACACCAATGCCATCAATGTATCATGAATGCTGTCTGTATTCCAATCATTCAGATTTTCCAGCACAGGTAGCACTGCTTCCAAAGAGGATAATGCGATTTCATCATTTGTTTTCATTTTTTTGTGGGTATACAATTCTGTGCTGTATACAGGCAGTTTTTTGAAAAATTGTACCATTGCAGGAATGTCGTTGAGTGTTTCCAAACGTTTTTGCAACAATGCCGCAATTTTTTTCAAATTCAAATCGGTATCGCCCAATGCTTTTTTTATCTTGGGTTCTGCTT
>CAJMNV010000149.1 GCA_905214825.1 uncultured bacterium
GTGAATAGCAGCCAAAATGTTAGAATGTATCTTACCATGGATGAAACACCAGAAAAATCCTCATATCCCATTACCATTTCTTATACATATCAAAATGCGGCTGGTGATAGTTTTAGTGGAAGTGAAATCATACATTTGAAAATCAAAGGATTTGACAAAGAACCAACATATTTGTTTGATAATATGAAAATGGTGCCAGAAAGTTTAACACCTGGGCAAGTTGGTACAGTCAGCGGTATAGTCAAAAATTCTGGTAGTCAAGATATGTTACAGGCAGAAGTGATATTGGATAAACTCCAAACAGAAGGCATTAGTTTGAGTGGTGGTTTTAGCAGTATGCAGATTGGGAATTTGGGTGTTGGCAAACAAGCATCATTTTCATTTCCGTTGTCCGCAAGTGCAGATATGGCAGCAGGGAATTATCCGGTTACAATCAAATTGAAATATCAAGATGAATTTGGAAAAGAATATGAAAAAACACAAGATTATTACATCAGCGTGGGTGGTGAAAATGGAAAAGCAACGCAGCTGGAAATTCGGAATATGAAAGAACCACAAGGGGTTTATGATGTCAACCAGAATTTTCAAGTCACATTTGATTTGTGCAACACAGGACAGACCACGGCAAAAGATATTGTGATAAAAGCAGAAGGTTTGGAAGCAACTGCGGTTGTGCCAAAATCCACAAGTATGAAAAATATTGCATCTTTACCAGCAGGAAAAAGTGTACCATTGACATTTACATTTGCAGGTACCAATCAAGCATCTACACAAAATTATGCAGTGCAGTTTACGGTAACGTATAAAACAGGAAATACAAAAGAAGAAACATTCAAACAATACGCAGGGGTAAATATCAAAAATTCTGAAAAAGAGAAAAAAGAGGAAGAAGAAAACGACAAAGATAAACCAACCAGCAAACCAAAAATCATTGTGAGCAAATATGTTTGTGACCCATTGATTGTTATGGCGGGGGAAGAATTTGACCTGAAAACAACATTGATGAATACACACCCTACAAAAGGTGTGAAAAATATCAAAATGTTTTTGACATTGGCAGAAGAAACATCTTCGGAATCTGAAAAATCTGGTAATATTTTTACACCTGTCAATAGCAGTAACACCTACTATTTTGATGCCATTGCACCGAAAAGTACTGTCGATAAAGAACTACGATTGTATGTAGTGCCAAATGCACAACCAAAAACATATACATTGACAGTAAATTTTGAATATGAAGACGAAACAGGTAAAGAGTATACAGCAACAGAGCTTTTGGGTATCAATGTCAAACAGATTACAGAGTTGAGTATGGACGAAATTGCTTTGCCAGAAAGTGTAGAACAATATGCACCCGTTACAGTTTCTTTTAGTTATTATAACACAGGGAAAGTGGCATTAAACAATGTGATGTTTAAAATAGAAGGTGATGTGGATAGCTCCACAAAAAGCACCTATATCGGCAATATGGAACCAGGGGCAAGCGATTACTATGAAGCAACATTCACATCGAATGAATTGGGTGAAGTGCCTGTAAGTATTGTGGCAAGTTATGAAGATACCAGTGGCGAAACAATCGAAGAACGTCGGGATTTTGTATTGAATGTTACAGAACCCATGCCTGTTGATGAGGGCATGGAAATGGAAGAATCACAAAACCACACAAATTTTAAATTGATTGGTATTATTGCAGGTGTTGTGGTGGTAATTGTGGTTGCAGTTGTGATAATTGTGTTGAAAAAACGCAAAAAGAAAAAAGAAGCATCATTATTGGCAGATGTAGATTTTGATGATGACAAAGATGATGAAGAAGGGATTTCTTTATGAGTATCCGAGATTTAATTACAATGGCATTGAGAAACCTTTGGAAACGAAAATTGCGTACATTTTTGACAGTATTGGGTGTTATCATTGGTACAACATCCATTGTGGTGATGGTCTCCATTGGTATTGGTATGAATGAGAGCTTTCAAAAACAGGTGGAAGAATGGGGAAGTTTGCAAGTCATTGATGTTTATGGGGAAAACAATACGAATATGATAATGATGGAAGAAAACTCCTCAAAGAAACCACAAAAATCTGTTCCTTTGGATAACAAAGCCATAGACACATTTCGAAAAATGAATGATGTTGAGGTGGTGTCCCCTATTGTGCAAAGCTATGATTTTTTGGTGATTGATGGGAAATATGTCAATAATGCAAATTTTATTGGTATAGACCCTGCTGCAATGGAAGCTTTGGGGTATAAAGTGGAAGAAGGACGTGCATTGACTGCGGAAGATGAAGAAGGGCTTGTCATTGGGCGTGGTGTCATAGATGGGTTTTATAATCCAAAAATGAATTGGCAAATGCAGCAACAAGTAGAAACGCCAGAAATGAATGTTATGGAAGATAAAATTATGGTTTCGGTGGACTATAATTATGGTACAAAACATGCGGAAAAATCTATAAAACCGATAAAAACGCCTGTGGTGGGTGTTATGCCTGATAGTGGCATGAATGGATATAGCGTAGTTTTGCCATTAAGACAAATGGAAAAATTGCAAAAAGAAATGGAGGCATTCCGTAAAAAACAAAATAGTGGTTATAGAGATGATAAAACAAAGAAAAAAGGTGTTTATGATCAAGTGGCTGTAAAAGTGAATGATATTAATAAGGTACAAGAAATACAGCAACAAATCAAAGATATGGGATTTCGAACATCTAGTTTGACAGACCAGTTAAATGCCATGAAAGAAACAACAAAAATGTTGCGTATGATGTTGGGAGCGATTGGTGCAGTGTCTTTGGTTGTGGCAGCGATTGGTATTACCAATACGATGGTTATGGCAATTTATGAAAGAACAAGAGAAATTGGTATCATGAAAGTGATTGGTGCATCATTGCGAGATGTGAAATTGCTGTTTTTGACAGAAGCGGCGTTTATCGGTTTTGTAGGTGGTGTATTGGGATGTATTACTAGTTTTTTGATGTCAAAAATTGTGAATTTGATTGCAACACAACAAGCAAGTGAAATGACATCTTCCATACCGCTTTGGTTGTATTTGGCATCGATTGGATTTGCAACAGCAATCGGTGTGCTTTCTGGTTATTTGCCAGCACAACGTGCCATGAAATTGAGTGCATTGACAGCAATTAAAACGGAATAATGGAAATCACTATACTCCTTTTTATAAAGGGGTATATTTTTTTTGAAAAATATGGAAGAAAGTATTTTGAAAAAAAGGATACATTAAAACAGGAGGTGAATATATATGCTAAAAGCAGCAACAGCCCCTGTTGTCATATTGTTGTTTTACTGCTATATTCGAGATAAATATGAGAAAGAACCTTTTAAATTGTTGTTTTGGGGGTTGATTTGTGGGGTGTATGTTACATTTGTGGTGTATGGATTGGGTATGGCAACAGAAAAATTTTTACCACATGAAGAAATGCCGTTTTATACTGCTTTTTTAAGTTCGGCTTTGATAGAAGAAAGTGTGAAATTTTTATTTTTATATAATTTGATTTGCACAAACAAAGAATTCAATGAGCCGTTTGATGGTATTGTATATGGTGTATTTGTTTCTTTGGGATTTGCTTGGATTGAAAATATGGTGTATGTGACACACCCATTATGGGGCGGTTTGGGAACAGCGTTGGCAAGAGCTGTTATCTCTGTGCCGGCACATGGTCTTTTTGGCGTACAGATGGGATTTTGGTTTGGGAAATACCGCTTTGAAGCAAAAAAATATGGTTTGCTTTTTGCTTTTTTGTCTGCTTATTTGTATCATGGTTTTTATAATTACTTTTTGTTGTGGCAATGGCAATGGGCAAAAATTTTATTTGGAGGATTATTTTTGATACTATGTATTCATGGTGTATGGTGTATGCAGTATTTTATAAAATGCTCACCTTTTCGTCCCACAGGTAAAATTTTGTCCCAAAAGCGGTAAAATTTTCTGTTTGTCTTGAAAAGATTTCAAAAAAGCGGTATACTATTTACAAATATATGATAAAAT
>CAJMNV010000150.1 GCA_905214825.1 uncultured bacterium
CAAATTTCAATATATTATCTAAGATAATCTTAGAAATATTATCTTATGATGAACAAATATTTTTAAAATCACGAAAAAATTTTGATATGGATTTTTTAAGAATTTGGACGATGAAAGAAAGTTTTGTCAAAATGGAAGGTGGGCGGATTTTTGAAAATCCAAATCATATCTGTATGATAGAAAATATGGATTTTCGGAAAATGTGGCAACAAAAACAATGTTTTTTTCATAGTTATATAGACACAGAATACATTGTTTCTGTATGTGCCAAACAAAATGTATTTCCAAAAACAATGACAATGGTAACCGCAAAAGATATGCAATATTTTTTTACAACTTTATAAACAATATCTGTTGATTTTAGAAATAAATTCTTAACAATTCATGAAAAAATAAAATAATACTTTCAAAATGTCGATAAATACAGTATAATGTTATAGGTAAAATATGATGAAAAAGGACAGATGAATGTGAAATTGTATCAATATAAAAAAACAATATTTGCTTTGATGTCTGTATTTATATTGGCTTGTGTCATACCAGAACCACAAGTCGCATTTGCGAAAACAGTATCAGAATTAGAAGCAGAGAGAAAAGAATTATCCAAAAAAACAGAACAAGCATTAAAAAATATTAAAGATTTGGAATCTAAAAAATTGTCCGTAGAAGAAGAAATGGCTGCCTTGGATAAAGCAATGAACAGTATTCAAGCAGAATTGTCTGCCGCAGAAACGGATTTGGATAGAATTACGGTGTCTTTGGAAAAAAGTGAAAAAGATTTGGAAGAAGCAACACAAAAAAGAGAAGACCAATTTTTATTACTTGGAAAACGTATGAAATATTTACAGGAAAAAGGAGCATCAGGATATTTAGAAATTTTGTTAGACTCTGAGAGTTTTTCCGATTTATTTTTGCGTATACAATATGTGAATGATATCATGAAATATGACAAAGAAATATTGGATAAATTACAAGAAATTCAAATAGAAATTCAAGAAAAAACTGACCAAATTGAAGCAGACAAAGCAGAACAAGAAAAAGTCGTTGCTGCATATAATAAAAAAATGGCAAGCATGGATAGTGTATTGAATGAAAAGAAAGCATTGTTTGCATCTTATCAAAAAGATGTAGATAAATATGAACAAATGGTAGCAGCAAATAAAAAGGCTGACCAAGAAGTACTGCGACAATTAGCACAACAACAACAACAAGGACAAACTAGTGCAAAAGTATATTATACAGGAAGTGGCTCTTTGGGGTGGCCTGTACCATCTCGTAGTGCATCGTCTTCTAGTTTGAGTAGTGGCTTTGTCAACCGCCGCAATCCTGTCACAGGACGTTCTGAGTCACACAGTGGATATGATATTCCGGCTGGTTATGGCTCTGCGATTGTTGCGGCAGAATCTGGTGTGGTTACATATGCGGGTTGGATGAATGGTTATGGTTACACAGTTATGATTAGCCATGGTGGTGGCTTGACAACATTATATGGGCATAATTCATCATTGACTGTATCAAAAGGACAAAATGTCACAAGAGGACAAACGATTGCAAAATGTGGTAGTACGGGTATGTCAACAGGAAACCATTGCCATTTCTCTGTTTTGGTAAATGGCAGTTATGTCAATCCTGCATCTTATTTGGGTGTGCCGAATGTTCGTTATTAAAATTAAATGCAAAAAAGAGGAAAACAAAATGTTTTCCTCTTTTTTGCCATAAAAACATAAAAATTCTATTTTGACCAAATGGTATATCGCCCTTTACCGTTTCGTTTTGATTCATATAGTGCAATATCTGCCAAATGATACAATGTTTGAAAATCATTGCCATGCAAAGGACTGATTGCAATACCTACGGAAGTACCAATGGTTACAATTTTGTCAGTTTCAAAGCTATATGATTTTTTTAATTTGCAAATAATACGTTGTGTGAACCGTTTCACATTTTCTATATTTTTTATATCTTTTAAGAAAATAATAAATTCATCTCCGCCCAATCTGCCCACTTCATCATCTTTTCGGCAGATATGCTGAATATATTCTACGGCTTCCATTAAGACAATATCTCCTTTAATATGTCCGAATGTATCATTGATACTTTTGAAATTGTCCAAATCAAGTAATATAAATGCAGAAATTTCATTTTCAGATGCTGTTTTCAGATATTGATTGATGATATTTTCCATACTGCGACGATTTTTAATTCTTGTCAATTCATCTGTTTCAGATTGATTTTTTAGATGGTTAATTCTTTCGTAAGTATCTTTTTCTAGTTTTACTTTATCACTGACATCATGGATAGCTACAATCAATATTTTTTCAGATTCTGTACTTTCGATATAAATTGTAAGGTTAAACCAAATAGACTTTCCATGCAAACATTCTTCATAATTTCTGGATAAATATAAATCTTTATTTGCAGTTTTACCCATTTCAAATATAGCATAAATGTCTTTTAAATTTTTATCAGAAAAATAAGAAGACAATAACTTTTTATATTCTTGTAAGGAAATGGTACGTCCATCATATTCTTCTTGCAAAAGAAATGTACGAAGTAATATAACTTGTTCAGTGGTAATATTTACAAAATGTATACCTTCATATACACCACATAATGTATTTAATACATATCATAAAAAACGGTCAGCTTGTTTTTTTTCTTTTGCCATTAAAACAATATTGGTTACATCTTGATGATACCCATGTAAACAAACATAACTTTCATTATTTTTATACATTTCAGCACCACAACGAACATATGTCAAATCACCAGATAAATTCATCCAAGGATATGTGATTTCAACTTTTTTTCCGTCTACAACGTCTTTTATGCTGTTTTCTACCATAGGAATATAGGTAGAAAAAATATGGGAATACCATACATCATAACATTCTTCTGGTGTGATGGTATCATCAACACCAAGTAATTGCCGCATCATAAAATCTACATACATTCGAGGTTTTTTGCCTTGTTCCAACTCGATTGCCCATATACCAAAGCCCATTTGTTCTTGCAGTTGTTGCATATGTTCATTTGTAAAAAAATACATATCCATGTGATTATTGTCCATACCTCAATGCTCCTTATTGAATATGATTACAAAGTTTTGTTTACATATCCTATTTTACCATTCTTTTTGTTAATTTCCAAGCGATAATATCAATAACCAAATATTTTTGTTGCATTTTTATAAAATACAAATTATAATGTATGGAAATAAAAGCAATTTGGGAGGAGAAGCAGCATGGCAAAAGAGATAACAAGAGAAGAAGCATTTGCATTATTAAAAGAATATAATCAAGAACCATTTCATATTCAACATGGGGAAACCGTAGAGTATGTGATGCGATATTTTGCCAAAGAACTCGGTTATGGTACAGAACAAGAATTTTGGGGGATTGTTGGATTATTACATGATTTGGATTTTGAAAAATATCCAGAAGAACATTGCAAAAAATGCCAAGAAATTATGAGGGAATTGGATTTTGATGAAACACTCATTCATGCAGTGGCAAGCCATGGATATGGCATTTGTTGTGATATTGAACCAATACATGAAATGGAAAAAATATTATTTGCAACAGATGAATTGACAGGATTGATTGGTGCGGCAGCACTTATGCGTCCATCAAAAAGTGTACAAGATATGGAATTAAAATCTTTGAAGAAGAAATTCAAAGATAAATCATTTGCAGCAGGTTGTGACAGAAATACCATTCGCAAAGGGGCAGAACAGCTGGGTTGGGAATTAGACGAATTGTTGGAACGAACATTAACCGCAATGAAATCAAATCCAAATTATTAAAAATTAAAAAATAATATTCTGAAAAACAAGCAGGAAATAGATTGATTTCCTGCTTGTTTTTATTCTTGTACTTGTTGTAGTGCTAGTTTTATATTTTCCATTTGATTGTAGTTGGGAAATTCTTTTTGTTTTTTCTCATAATATATTTTTTCTTT
>CAJMNV010000151.1 GCA_905214825.1 uncultured bacterium
TTTTCCTTTTTTATTTTAATTTTTTTTCTATTATGCATTGTTTTTATGAAAAATAATATTTTTTTATCAAAATACTGTATATTTTATACAACTACTCATTTTGGCATCTGAAATGGTACACCAAAATAATCTGTAATGGATTTTGCCAATGCTTTTGCAATATTATCAATATTATTTTTTATCCATGCTGCTTCTTCTGGATTATCATGATACCCTACTTCCACCAAGACCGAAGGTACATTGGTACGTCGCAATTCTCGTAATGTTACCGTTGGTACTGCTTCTACCTTATTTGGATTTGGTACAATCTGTTTCATGTTATCTACAACAAAGTTTGCTGCTTCTTCGCCATATGGGCTGTTATAAAAATAATACACATCTGTACCTTGCAACTTTCCTGCCAAATAAGGCGGTGCAGCATTGGAATGTATGGCAAAATGCAAATCATAATCCCCTGCGTTAGACTCTGCAATGGCTTCTCCCAAACTCATTTGTGGTTCATTTCTGCCAAAAGAAATACCCGACGCCATCAAATATGGCTCCATAGCATCTGTAATCAAATTTGTAATTTCTTCTTCTGTTCCACCATTGACATACTTGTTATACTCCTGTAAAGATGGGCTTAAATATACTCTGGGCATGGTCATGCTCCTTTTTTTTGTTTGGTTGATATATATGTTTGAAACCAGCAAAATATATCTTTTTTCCCATAAAAAAATCCACCATTTCGGTGGGAATATTATCTATGCGTATCATCTTCCAAAAATGTTTTTTCAAAGCATTTTCTGTGAAAAAAATACCCAAACAAATAAAATTTGTTTGGGTACAAAAAATATATAATTTTACAAATAATGCATATTTATCATCAATCTGTTGTCAATGGTTCGCTATGATGTCTTTTTTCTTCTCTATTTTCATTCAGAACCACTTGTGCAATATTCATTGCGTGGTCAGACACTCGTTCCAAATTGCCCAACATTTCCAAGAAATGAATACCAGAATTCACACTACATTCTGCATTAGAAAGTCTGTCAATATGACTTGCACGCAGTTGTTTTTCCAAGTTATCCACCTGTTCTTCCAATGCTACTGTTTTCATTGCAAATGTAATATCTTCATTTTCCAATGCTTTCAAAGCATTTTCATAGCTGGAAACAGTTGCTTTTGTCATTGTACGCAATTCATCTAATGCCATATCAGAAAATGCAATCTCTTCTCTTTCCATTTCTTCTGCAAGTTCTGCAATATTTTCTGCATGGTCGCCCACACGTTCCATATCACTGATTGTATTCAATAATGAAGTTACGATTTGGTTATCTTTTGCACTGATTTGTAATGTACACAATTTAATCAAATATTCTGAAATATTATCGCATACTTTGTCAATGACTGTCTCTCTATGTTTGACTTCTTCTGTCATCTCATGGTCTTTTTCTGTAATTGCTCTAATTGCTTTTTGCAAATTTTCTAATGCAATTTTACCCAAACGTATGGTTTCCAACTTTGCCCCTTCTACGGCAAGACTTGGTGTTTCCAACATACGTTTGTCCAAATGTACCAGTTGGCTTTCGTCTGTCTTGTCCATATCTTCTACATGGTTGAGTTTCATCGCCAACTTGATAATCACACTAGACAAAGGTATCATAATGATGGTTGTACCAATATTAAACATGGTATGGATGACACTGATTTCTGTTTGCGTAATAATATCGCCACCCATTGCTGGATTGAGCATTGTAAAATAAATAATCGCTCCAATACTAAATATAATCGCCCCTGTAATATTAAACATCAAATGCATATAACCAACACATTTTGCTGTTTTGTTTGCACCAATACCACTAATCAATGCAGTTACACAAGTACCAATATTCTGCCCCATAATAATATATACCGCCGCATTAAAAGGTACCAAACCAGACGCTGCCAAAGAAAGCAGAATACCCTGTGAAGCAGAAGAACTTTGTATGATTGCTGTCACAAAAGCACCAGCAAAAATACCCAACAAAGGATTGCTGCCCAATGTCACAAACAAAGAACGGAATGTTTCTGACTCTTTCAAAGGTTCCACAGCATTTGACATTGTTTCAATACCAATAAACAATATACCAAAACCAATGATGATAGATGCAATTTCTTTCTTTCTTGCATTTTTACCACTCATGGAAAGTATTACACCAAGCATCACCGCTATTGGTGCAATGGTTTCGGGACTAAACATTTTTGCCCATTCGGAACTGGATACCAACCAGCTTGTCACGGTTGTACCAATATTTGCCCCCATAATAACGCCCATTGCCTGTGACAAATTCATCAGGCTTGCATTTACGAAACCAACTACCATAACCGTTGTTGCAGAAGAACTCTGCACAATCGCAGTCACCAATGCACCAATGGCAATGCCCATCAATTTGTTTTGTGTCAATGCCTCCAAAATGCTCTTCATTTTAGAGCCTGCGGCATTTTGCAAACCTTGTGCCATAATGTTCATGCCATAAATAAAAAGTGCTAGACCACCAATAAACGGTATAATCATTTCTGCGTAATTCATTATTGCCTCCCTATTAAAAAAACTTATGGAATATAACTCCTATTTATACTCCGTTCATCATAATACCACAAACCACATAAACTTGCAATTACAAAATACAACAAAACTATGTCATTTCTTCTTTTATACAAAAAAGTTATACATTTTTTGTATGATTTTCAAGTACCTTTTACTTTTGAATCGCTTTGTGATATGTTGTACCCAATATTGTACCACCACCTGCCACATATTCCCCATCATATAACACCAATGCTTGTCCAGGTGTAATAGCCCTTTGTGGTTCATCAAATATACATTCCAATACATCATCGTCCACCATACGCACACTACACCATGCAGGTTTATTGCTATATCTTATTTTTCCTTCAAAACGCATTCCTTCTTCAAATTTTGGTATTGCCATATAATTGATTTCTGTTGCATATACCGTACGAGAAAACAATGCTTCATTTTCACACAAAACCACTTCATTTTTTTCTGCATTCAAACCAAATACATACATCGGTTTTCCAAAAGCAATGCCCAATCCTTTTCTTTGTCCAACCGTATAATTTACCAATCCCTTATGTCTGCCCAACACATTTCCCTGCATATCCACAAAGTTACCTTCTGGATACACCGTTGTTCTTTGTTCTTGTATAAATTTTGTATAATCTCCATCTGGAATAAAACAAATATCTTGGCTATCATATTTTTTTGCAATAAAATCATCAATATTTTTTGCAATTTCTCTTACTTTTTGTTTTTCATAATCACCAATAGGCATCAACGTTTTGGCAAGTTGTTGTTGTGTCAAACGATACAAAGCATATGTTTGGTCTTTTGCCTGTGTTGCAGATGTACAAATGGCATATCGACCTGTTTTTGGATGTTTTTCAATTCTTGCATAATGATCTGTTGCAATATAGTCTGCCCCTACTTTTTCTGCATATTCCTGCAAAGCCTCCCATTTTACACGACGATTACACACAATGCAAGGATTTGGTGTCAGTCCCTTTTCGTAACTATCCATAAAATATTCTACAACATTTTCCCGAAATGTTTTTTGAAAATCCAGCACTTCATATGCAATACCCAATTTTTCTGCCACTCGAGAAGCATCTTTGACAGCTGCCATATTACCACAGCCGCCTTCTTCTTCATTTTCTTGCCACATACCCATGGTAACACCCAATACTTCATATCCTTGCTGTTTCAACAAATAGGCTGCTGTGGAACTATCCACACCGCCTGACATACCCACAATTACTCTTTTTTTATCCAAAATATTCACCTATCCTTTTTTATTCTTTGTTTTATGCTATCATATCTTTTTCGCAGAAACAAGTCTATCCAAATACTTACAAAAAAATCCGATATTCATGGAATATCGGATTTCTAACTCTCCCCATATTGTGTGAGGTA
>CAJMNV010000152.1 GCA_905214825.1 uncultured bacterium
CACCTGGCACACAAGCTCTTTCAAACGCTTCATAGGGGCGTTTCATTTTTCTGACACGCAACAACGTTTTTAAGTTTGTAAAGTCTGCCAACATAGAAACATATTTTCGTACAAAATCATTTTTCATTTCTGTGGCTCTTGCGTCCATGGCTGCAAAGCAAGCCTTATCCAAAACGGTGTCAAGGTATTCTCCATTTTGTGTTTTGGCATACATTCGAATGGCTTCTTCTATAGCATCGCCATCTATGGTAGGCATTTCTGTATAATTTCTTTCTCTGAAATACTTTATCATATCTTCTACAGGTACAGTACCGCCTTTAACCAAGAGTTTTTTGCTATTGACTTTTACAATTTCTTCTTTTATCAAAACCTTTACATTATGATAATCATTTTTATAAAGAAAAATATCAATCAATCCTTCAGAAGGAATGAGTTTTGCCACAGATGTATATGTTTCTTCCAAATGTGCTTCAATCATATCCTCAAATTGGTGAATATCTTGCACTTGATTTGTACCATACGCTGTATCCGATAGCAACCGCAACGCCTCTTCTGGCGTTTTTGCCTCTGCCATCTGCATCAACTTCTGCGTACTCAGCAGCTTATTTTCCATAGAGCGAACACTTGCTACTGCGAAAGGGTAAATTTTGTTTTTTGCCATGTTCCCCCCTCCTTAAAATAAAATATTCGCTGCTGTCATTTGCATTTCTTCTTTTTGTACCGTCATAATGGCAGCAAAAGAATAATTGTATTCAATATCACCGTTTTTGACAATAAATCCACCATCAATATTTGCTGCTTTATCAGAAAGTATAAATCCTTTTCTTGCAACAATATTTGCCAAACGTCTTTTATCTTTTTCGGAAACCATAATGACTTTTCCTTGTTCCAAATTCAGACTATCCAACATATTGCCAATCACGTTTTCATATTCTTCATTAGACAAATTTTCCAATCTTCTGACAGCTTCTTGCAGCACTTCTTCCAACAAATTTTGTTTTTCTTGGAGCAATGCTTTTTTTGCGTCCATTTCAGCCGCAGAAACTTCTTTTGCGTGTGCTTTTCTGCCTTCTTCTTCCGCCATTCTACGGTATCTGTCTGCTTCTTTTTCTATTTTTTCTTTGGCAGATTTTTGCAATTCATCGGTTTCTCTTTTTGCTTGTGTAAAAATTGCTTGAATTTCTGCATCTGTTTCTGCCATAATCTTATCAATGATAATTTTTCCATCATTCATAGGAGTTCCTTACCCCCTTCATCAAATTACAGTTGCAAGCTGTTGAGCATCAAGAAAGATACCAACAGTGCCAATACTGCGTATGTTTCTACCATTGCTGCAAACAACATACCTTTTGCCAATTCGCTAGGTCTTTTACCAACCAACATAACACCTGCAGCAGCTGCTTTTCCCTGTGCAATTGCAGAGCAAAGACCAACAATACCAATGGGCAAAGCTGCGGCAAATATGGAAGCCCCTTGTGCAATAGTCAAATCCAGCATACCATCGCCACCCAGCAAACCAACTTTTACCATAACAATGAAGGCAATCAGCAAACCATAAATCCCCTGTGTACCGGGCAAAGCTTGCAACAACAATACCTGACCAAATTTGTTAGGGTCTTCGGATACCACGCCGGCTGCTGCCTGACCTGCCACACCAACACCCAAAGCACTACCAATTCCGCCCAATGTTGCAGCAATCGCTGCACCTGATAAAGCCAACACTTGACCGTTTAATAAACTATCTACCATCTTCAACTTCCTCCTCTAAAATTTTAATATATTTTGTTTTTCTTCCAAAGGGGCGGAATTCTCTGCCGCCACCTGTGTAAAACTTACCAAAAAATTCTACATACTGCAATCTGCAAGAGTGTACAAAAGCCCCCAATGCATTGATTGCCAAGTTAAATACAGTACCAAATAAAAATACCACAATCAACACAATGGAACCAACAACGCCGCCACCTGCCAAAGCCCCCAATGTATTGATAACCTGTGCCACAACGCCCGTTGCCAAGCCCAAAGCCAACAAACGAGAGTAAGAAAGTACATCGGAAAGATAACTTGTAATCCCATACAAACTACCCAAACCACCGGTAATTTTACCCAGACCTTTTTTCTTTCTGCCACCTGTGAGCAATATACCAACTGCCCCCACAATCGCCATATATTTGCCTATGGCAACAGCTGTATCGTTTAAATTTCCGCCAATGCCAAACAATACCAAACCAATCAGCAACAAATACCACAAACCAATATCCAACACTGCATCCAATGCATGGCCATCACGAATGTACATATAAGCCTGTACACCCATACCCACAAAAATATGAATACCACCCAATATCAATGAGAATATCAACAGTTTCATTGGTTCTTCCAATGGATTAAACCAAATCGGATGTATCACAAAATCAATGCCAAATATCGTCTTTGCCGCTACTGTGAAAAAGTCACCAAACCAGCCGCCAAACAATGCTCCCCACATAAATGTGGATATCCCACAATAGAAGAACATTTTTATCATACGATACATATTGCCTTCTGGTTTATATTTTTTCAACATAATGGCACAACCCACAGATAATATAATACCATACGCCGCATCACTAAGCATCAAACCAAAAAACAAGAAATAAAACGGAGACAATACTGCTGTTGGATCAATGTCATGGCGAGATGGCAAGCTATACATACTCGTTACCCCTTCAAATGCTGTCACAACACCATTATTATGCAACAATATTGGTACTTCTTCATCAGCATCTGGTTCTACAATTTCATAATAAAATTCATACTGCTTCAATAATCTTTCCACAGCATCTTGACATCTTTTTGGAAACCAACCGTCAAAATAAAACACGGTTTCTGTATTGAGCATATCGCCCACGATTTTTGCTCTATCTCTGCGGATACACAAACTATCATATAAATACTCAATATCTTGTTTTGCTTCTGCCAAATCTGCCAATTCTTTTTGTTTTTGTTCAATACATTGTTGCAATGTTTCAATTTCTTTTTGATATGCTGCAATCAATTCTTTTGGTGTGCCTTTTCCTTCTGGCAATGTGATAGTGGCAAAATTATATTTTCGCAATGTTTCATACAACAACTCTTTTTCTTCTTTCAAACACAAAAGTAGAAAATATCTTTGTTGTTTATCGCTGCCAATCTCTTCCACAACTGCCGATGAAACCTGATGCAACACATCTGTTTTGAGTTGTTCTGCATTGGTTTTAACATTCACTGTACCATATAGCACTGTGGCAAATTTTGTTTCTGTCATTTCTACTGGAATATCAGAAACTTTCCAAGGCTCCAAACCTGCAATCAATGTTTGTAAACGATTGATTTCTGTGGTAGCATCTGCAATATTTCGATATGCCGTATCAGCCTTGTCCACATTTTTTTCTGTGGTTGTTTTGACTGCGTCCATATGTTCTTCAAATGCTTTTCTGCCAATTTCCTTTCTGGTGTACAAAAGCGGTTTTTTGCTTGTGTCAAATTTATTTATGGCTTCCAATGCTACACCCACACGTGCAATATCTGCTTCCAGTCTGGAAACATCGGCACTGTTACTGGTACGAAAAATATCAGGCATCCATTCTTCATCATTGATAACGCCTTCTTGGGAATTGATTTCCACAGCTCCCAAACGCATCAATTCATGCAAAAACGGTGTACGGCTGCTATTCAAACCAATGACAGTCAATTTTTGCATTTCAGTTACTGCCATATGTCCCCACAACCTTTCTCATCACCGCTTGTATTGCCGCTTCTTTTTTTTCTTCCGCTTGTTTTCTGATAGCCAAACAAGCTTCTTCTGCTTCTCGTCGAATGCCTTGAATGGTTGCAACGCTGTCTTCCACAGCTCGTTGTGTGGTTTCTTCAATTAAACGCAAACCATCTTTTTGTGTTTGTTCCCACAACTGTGCTATGCCCACTTCCGCTTGC
>CAJMNV010000153.1 GCA_905214825.1 uncultured bacterium
AAAAAAGACATGGTTGTGGATTACAAAAAAGCCATTTATGAGGCAGTGGATTATATGAAACAGATTGGTGTAGAACCAACATTTCGCTCTGTATGGACAGAATTTAAAGATATGATGAAAGCAGCTTGCCCAGAATTATATGTGATGGAAACGGATATTGCTTGGGATTATGTGTATGAAAGAGAAAGTCTTGCAACATTAAAAGGAAAAAAATTGCATGGCAAACGCAACCATATCAATAAATTCTTATCACAACACCCCGATTTTGTGTATAAAAATTTGGATACAGAAATGATACCAGATTGTATTGCATTGTATGAAAAATGGCTCTCTGAAAGAGAAGATACACAAGATTTGGAAGATGAAAAAAAATCTGTGTTGTTGGCTTTGCAAAACATGGATGCTTTATCATTGACAGGCGGTAGTATATTTGTAGATGGGCAGTTGAAGGCATTTACGGTTGGAGAACGCATCAGAGAAGATGTGCAGTTGATACACATTGAAAAAGCAGATACAGATATGGATGGGCTGTATCCTATGATTAACCAACAATATGTGTTGCATGCGTGCCAAGATGTGACATATATCAATAGAGAAGAAGATATGGGGCATGCAGGTATGCGAAAAGCAAAACGTTCTTATAATCCAATTTATATGGTAGAAAAATATTTGCTCAGTCTCAAAGATTTATCCAATGTAAAAGATTTGTGGGGGCAAGAAACAGCAGAATAATATTTATGTTTGACATTGACAATAAAAAAAGAATATACTATACTGAAAAAAGGGAATGAAGTTCTCCTGTGGAAAACCAAAAGTGCGATATTAAGCTGATGAGTTCTGTGCAATACAGGGCCATTGGCTTTTTTATTGGAAAGAGAGGGATTGTTTTGCAAAAGTATATGTTAAAATCATGGAAAACACAATGTTTGTTAGCCATAGTGGGTGTAGGCGTTGGTGTGGCGACAGGGATTGTGATTGCAATATTTGGAAATATATTGCTTTGGATTTCTGCATTTCGTGATACACATATCAAAATATTTCTGCCATTTTTGGCTGTTTTTGGTTTGGGACTGGTAGCGACATATCGAAAATGGGGCGGTCGCAGCAATGAAGGTATGGGCTTGGTACTGTCTGTGGGACAGCGAAAAGAACAAGATATTCCGCTGCGATTGATACCATTTTCTATTGTGAGTACATGGTTGACGCATTTGTTTGGTGGCAGTGCAGGACGAGAAGGGGTTGCAGTACAAATTGGGGCAACAGTTTCTCATCATATAGGAAAGCGGTTTGATATAGAGGATAACAGACATATTTTTTTGTTGACAGGTATGGCGGCAGGTTTTGCGGCTTTGTTTCAAACGCCCATTGCAGCAATATTTTTTGCAATGGAAATTTTGGTCGTGGGAAAATGGGCAATGCATGGCATTGTGCCAATGATAACAGCAGCTTTGACAGCTTGTTTTACGGGACATATGTTGGGGATTAAAAAATTTCATGCAACATTGACAGGAGATATTTCTTTTACGCCCCATATGATATTGTGTTTGGTTTTGTTGGGGTTGCTGTTTGGGGTTGCAGGGAAATTGTTTGTTTTTGCATTGCGATATATCAAAAAATATACAACAAAATATATGCCAAATCCATATTGGCGTATTTTTTTGGGTGGTATGATGATTAGCATACTGATTTGGGTATTGCATGATGGACGATATACAGGATTGGGTACAAATTTGATTGCAGCAGCTTTTGCAAATGAAACAATTTATCCATATGACTGGATATGCAAATTGGTTTTGACAGCATTTACATTGTCCATTGGTTTTCAAGGTGGTGAGGTGACACCATCGTTTGCTATTGGTGCGGCATTGGGGGTAGTGCTTGCAAAAGTATTTGGCTTGCCTGTGCTGCCTGTTGCAGCATTGGGTTTTGTGACGGTGTTTGGCAGTGCAACCAATACGTTGTTTGCACCCATATTGGTGGGGTGTGAATTGTTTGGCTTTGTGTATTTGCCATATTTTATGATTGTTTGTTTGGCAATGCATTTGCTTTGTTGTATGCCTTCAATATATAGTCAGCAACAACAATATACTTACACCAAAACCATAAAAGAAATGATTTTCAGATGTAAACACAGAAAGGATACAGCGATATGAACATTTATTTTGCACCAATGGAGGGGATTACAGGGTATGTTTACCGAAATGCACACAAAATGTATTTTCCGTCTGTGGAAAAATATTTTGCCCCTTTTGTTTCTCCTACACAACACCATACGTTGAATAGAAAAGAAAAAAAAGATGTGGTACCAGAGAATAATCAAAATATTTGTTTGGTACCACAAGTGATGACAAATAAAGCAGAGTATTTTTTGAGGGTATGCAAGGATTTGGAAGAAATGGGGTATCAGGAAGTTAATTTGAACTTGGGGTGTCCATCTGGTACGGTTGTGACAAAAGGAAAAGGTGCTGGGTTTTTGGCAAGGTTAGATGACTTAAATCAATTTTTGGCAGAAGTATTTGCAAATTGTAATTTGGACGTTTCTTTGAAAACAAGATTGGGTATGGAACAGCCAGAAGAAGTATTTGATTTGATGAAGATATTGGAACAATATCCTGTCAAAGAATGGATATTACACCCAAGAGTGCGGGAAGATTATTATAAATATACACCACATTATGATGTATTTGCAGAAGTGGCAAAACAGACTAAACTGCCGTTGTGTTATAATGGGGATATTTTGACAAAACAAGAATATGAAAAATGTATCAAACAGTTTCCGAATATACAAAGTGTGATGATTGGACGGGGGTTATTGCATAATCCTGCATTGGTGCGGGAAATCAAAGGCGGTTTGCCAATGACAAAACAAGAATGGCAACAATTTCATAAAACGGTGTATGAAGGGTATCAAGTGATGATGCAAAATCAACGCAATACATTATTTAAAATGAAAGAGTTATGGACATATTGGGCAGTTTTGGTTCCAGAACAAACAAAAATGCTTAAAAAAATTAAAAAAGCAAATGATTTTGTGAATTATGAAGCAGCAGTGCAACAATTATTTCTTTCAGACATAGATATTTGATGCAAAACAAAGTATAATAAAACCAATCCAAAGTATGTGTTGCAAAATTAGAAATGAGAGATATGATGGGTTGGTTGGAAGTGGCGTGGGAATATATTGTAGAGGTTATGGAATACTTTGTTTTCGAGAAAAGAAACAGAAAAAGAAATATGAAATCATATTTTTGCATGGATATTTTGCCAAAAACAAAGTATAATAAAGCAATCAAATAAATTTACATAACAAAGTGAGGTAAAATATGGATTGGATGGAATTGTTCAAAGCTGTATGGTTTGGCATTATTGAAGGGATTACAGAATGGTTGCCAATCAGTAGTACAGGGCATATGCTTTTGTTTAATGAATTTGTAGTATTAGATGTAAGTCCTGAATTTTATAGAATGTTTGAAGTGGTGATACAATTAGGGGCGATTTTTGCAGTTGTGATGATATTTTGGAATAGTATATTTCCGTTCCAAAAACCGCCCTATGATCCAAGACGCAGAAAAACAGGTTTGATTTCTTATTTGCGTTTGGATATTTGGGTGTTATGGCTAAAAATATTGGTGGCTTGTGTGCCTGCGGCAGTGATTGGGTTATTGTTCAGTGAAAAATTTGAGGAATTGTTTTATAATCCTGTGACAGTGGCTTTGGCATTGATTGTATTTGGTGTAGCATTTTTGGTGATTGAAGAAAAACATAAGGGCAAACGTGCAAAAGTCAACAGTTTGTCTGAAATCACATTTGAACTGGCATTATATATTGGTATTTTTCAGTTGATTGCGGCGATATTTCCAGGGACTTCTCGTTCTGGTGCGACGATTGTTGTAGCATTGCTTTTGGGGGTATAT
>CAJMNV010000154.1 GCA_905214825.1 uncultured bacterium
AACATATGCAGTTGCCAGTACATAGACATTTGCAGACTATCATCACCGCCAGAACCAGTTACCATATCATAAACTTTGTTGTAGTCGGCACGTGGATTGCCTGTGGACAAAATCGAATAATAGTTGTTTGTGATTTCTGCAGTTGCATAATGTTTGTTATTGATGACATGACCGATTTCATGGGCAATACCCCAACCAGTCAAACGACCTGCACTTTGTGTACCATTTTCATTTGTTTCGATGGGTTGAATACGAAATAACTCAGGTACACTGCCATATTCGATACCAATATGTTTGCCACCTGCATACATAAATGCACCAGCAAACATTTGTTGGTAACGAATATTCAATCTTTGTTTTGGATAGCGGTCTGCATCATTTGCAGCTGTTTTGGTTTTATGCATACCTTTATGCTGATAGAACAAATCCATTTCTTGTTCCATTGCGGCAATGGCTTGTGCAAGTGCTTCTTCTGGATTTTGTTGTGTTTCGATACCAGCCAAAGCTTGTGTTGCAGGCACAGAATACATCATGTTATCCATAACAATATCTGTATAGTTTAAGATACATTCTCTTTCATTATATGCACTGTCTGTGTGTTGTGCAGTGTGTTCTGTGTTTAATTTGGAAACATGGTCTTTCAATGTAGCCACATATTCGCTGATTGCCTGTTTGCGTGCATCGCCAGTTTTACCAGCAACATGCAACATTGGAATATCTTGCCCGCCGCTGACACGGATAGAATAGTTGGCATTGGTATTTACAGGACCTGTCCATGCAACGTATAAAGAACCACCATTTTCATTTTCTTTTGTCGTAATTTCTGGAATTTTAATTTCATTTCTGCCAACTTTCAGTGGCTGTTCTTTCATCCAGTTGTTCCATTCCGCATGATTTTGTGTGGCAACAAAGCTCAGCGGTATTGAAGTACCTTCTTTTTCTGTGTCACTACCCACATACACAACCACAGTTTCACCTGCTTTTGCCACTTTGCCCAAAGGCTGATATTCGCTAATGGTATAACCAAATTCAATGTGATTGTCCGCTCTTGGTGTTACAGATGTATCAACTGCAATCGGTTTACCCAGACCTTGTTGATTGAGCAATAATCTAGCATTTTCCAATTCTTTTTTCAAACCTTCACGATAGGGGTGATATTCACCACTGACTGTATCTGGTGTATCCAAACGTTTTTCCAATGCGGCAATGGTTTCTTCTTTTACAGTATCTTTCAATATCAAATGGAATTTGTCTTCGTACAACGCATTGATGTCATGTTCCAACATATCATATTGATAGAAATTCATTTCTGCAATGCTGATATCTCTACCATTATCAGCAGTCACCAAACAAAGTTGGAATTGATTGGAAGTGACTGGTTGTTGTAATTGCATTTCAAAATAAGATTTGCCATTATCATCTTGGCGTATCAACAGGTGTGCACTCATTTTTTGCATTGTATTTGTATTTTTATCAAAATAACGAACAGCTGCTTCCCCTGTTTTGTATGGGCTTTTTTGGCTCGCATGTGTGGTAAAACGAATGGTTTGCAATTTATATTCTTGGTCTAATGTGACAATGGGATTTGCAAAATTTGTGCCATGTAAGCCTGTATCCCAGTCATGCACTCTTGTGTAAGTAGATGGGTCATCATCTACAACAGCAAATTCGCCACCAATGACTTGTGTTTCTGCACGAGTTTCCACAGAGACCACATGGTTTGTTTTCGTTCCTGTACCGTTTGATGTGTTAATCAAATCATATTTTGGCATTTTCACTGCGGTTGCTGTGATGGGTGTTGCCACATTGATGGTAGAAGGTTTGCTTGCTCCATGTTCATTGTAACCAACGACATAAACTTGATATTTTACACCAGGTGTCAATTCTGTGATGGTATAATTGTTTGTGGTGATACCAGTAATTTCTTTATAATCTCCCTTGTTCTGTTCTCTGTAAAATACACTGTATGTTTTTGTATCTTGCATTTTTTTCCATTTTACTAAAATGGATTGTACATTAACAGTTACAGAAACATTTTCTGGTGCAGGTGGTGCTGCATCTGGTTTGATGGTAACCGTTTGACTTTCGGAATACGGGCTTTTCCAATCGCCATTTACGGAACGTACACGCACGGTATATGGAACATAAGTGCTTAATTTTTCATTTAAACTGGTTACTTTGAGTGAAGTATTTGTGGTTGCAGTTACAGTTTGTTTGCCGTTTCCGCTTACCATCACTTCATATCCTGTTACGTTTGGCTGTGCTTTCCAGCTTACGGTAAAGGAAGGATTCATGCCTGCGGAAACTTGATTGATTTCCACACCTGTGGGAATATTTAATTCAGGCTCTGGAATACGGTTTTCCATACCATTTACAAATTCTACCTGTGCAATATCTACCAAGTTTGTGCTGGAACCTGTTACTTTGATTGTGACTGTTTTGATGGCAATTTGTTCTCCTAAATTGACAACAACAGTGCCATCGCTTTCGATGGTTGCAGTCGCTGCTGCACGTGCTGCACGTTGCAGTTGCTGGTCATCATATTTTATAATGTCTACTTCTATTGTTTCCCCTGTTGCTGTTTCCACAAACACACTGCCCTTATCTATAACATTTTCAGTGTTTACAGGCGGTTTGATGACAATACCATCTACTTTTGGAACGGCGTTCCCTTCACCATTTACATGCAAAGATACTTGCACAGGGTTTTGTTCAGAAATTTCACCGCTTGTTGGTTTGAATTGTACAAATGTGTCTGTATTTTCAGCCAAATCTGTCAAATTACCGTTTACTGTCACTTTACTTTCATCTGGCTTTTCTACCGTAATGGTATTTGCAGAAAGTATTGTCAATGGTGTTGCAGTCACATTTGTACCATAGTTCATGGTGATATATGTCAAATCTGTAACATTGACTTTTTTATCACCATTCAAGTCATATTTTTCGTCTGTTTTTCCAGCATCAATGGCGTTCATCATTTGGTCTGCATCTGCTTTGTCGATTTTACCATCGTTGTTCATATCGCCCACTGCCATAACACCATGTTTTTTATCTGCATTTGGCAGATTGTGATTGATTTGTTGGTTGTTATGCAGTGCAACAGAAGTGGTCACACCTTGTACAATGGTTACTTCTTGTATGTAAGCGATATAGCCTTCTGCTTCGATGTCTAATGTATATTTACCGGGTGTCATATCCTTGAATGAAACAGCCGCTTTTGTACCATTTTCATTTACCTGCATTTCTGTTTTCTCTGCATCATCTAATGATACAGAAAAAGTTTTCCCCTTTGTTGGCAAAGACAAATTCATTGCAATGTCAAGACTACCTTTTGTTACAGATGGTGTATCTGCGGCTTGCACGGACAATAATGAAAGTGGTTGCACTGTCATCATTGTTGCCATCATTGCCATACAGACTTTTTTGGACTTTATTAGTTTTTTCTTCATAATTATAAAACTCCCTTCCTGATTTCCCAATATCAAAACATACCAGATTTCTATATTTTTTACAGAAAAAGATATTTTTCGATAATTTTATTTTATTATACTCTTTTTCGAATATTCTGTATAGCGATATGACACTTTTTTTTTGAAAACTTGGCAATTTATATAGAAAATGGAAATTTTCATTATCTTATACTTGATACTTTATACAAATGAAATCGTATATTAAAGTGATATATTGTGGTTTATATGTTTTTGCATACCAAGCTTTGTCAAGTAGAAAATTGAAAAATATAAATTTTATTGCCCAATAGAAAATGATTGCCAATAGTTTCATATTATTTGTGGGTATGTTTTTTATTTTTTTTATTGAAGAAAGTGCGAATATCCTATATACTGAAAAAAATGGATCATACGTAACATATCATCGTCGCTCAGAGCCTAATGACTGAAAACGATGGTCAA
>CAJMNV010000155.1 GCA_905214825.1 uncultured bacterium
AAATGTCCATCAAAGTCAGGGCCGTCTACACATGCAAAACGGATTTTACCATCAACAGTGACACGACAGCAACCACACATACCAGTACCATCAATCATGATGGGGTTTAAGCTGACAATGGTTTTGATACCATAAGGTTTTGTGGTTAAGCTGACAAATTTCATCATGGGGATAGGGCCAATGGCAATAACAGCATCATATGTGCTGCCTGCTTCAATGAGAGATTTTAATTTGTCTGTGACAAACCCTTTTTCTCCTTGAGAACCATCATCTGTCATCAAATGATAGTTTTTGGAAACAGCCTTCATTTCATTTTCTAATATGACGATGTCTTTGTTGCGAAAACCTGCAATCACATCGACTTCTGCCCCCAATGCGTGCAACGCTTTTGCTTGGGGATATGCAATGGCACAACCAACCCCACCACCAACAACAGCAACTTTTTTGATGCCATCGTATTCTGTGGCAATGCCCAAAGGCCCTACAAAGTCACGAATGGTATCACCGACTTCTTTTGCGGCAAGTAGTTTTGTGGATAATCCAACTTTTTGGAATATGATGGTAACGGTTCCTTTTTCTCTGTCATAATCGGCAATGGTCAGCGGTACACGCTCGCTGTATTCATCAACACGGAATATGATAAATTGCCCAGCTTGTGCTTTTTTTGCAACAAAGGGGGCTTCGATTTCCAGCAATGTTACCATGCTGTTTAGCTCTTTTTTATTCACAATGCGAAACATGATGCGTCTTCCTTTCTGTGTGTCCCGTGAAAAGGACTTTTTTTTATTTTAATTTTTTGCTAGAATAATCATATCATAAATTTTGACGGTGTGATATGGAAAAAACGCTGTTTTTCTGAAAAGACAATGGGATAAAGTTTATCATTTTTGAATAAAATGTGGGTCAAAAAATGTCCCGAAAGGAGATACAGATATGCAAAAAAAATATACATTTTCAGATTTGAAACAAATCATTGATGTATTGCGTGGAGAAAATGGTTGTCCTTGGGACAAAGTGCAAACGCATGAAAGTTTGCGAAAAGACATGCTGGAAGAAGCATATGAAGCGGTGGACGCCATAGATAAAAACGATATGGAAAATTTGAAGGAGGAATTGGGTGATGTGCTGATGCAAGTGGTGTTTCATTCTGCCATAGCGAATGAAAACGGTAATTTTACACTTGATGATGTCATACAAGGTATTTGTGAAAAAATGGTGTATCGTCACCCGCATGTGTTTGGGACAGGCAATGCAAAAACGCCAGATGAAGTTTTGCAAAAATGGGAAACATTAAAAAAACAGGAAAAACAGATTGCCACACAAACACAAGCCATGAAACAAGTTCCTGTGGCTATGCCTGCTTTGCTGCAAGCACAAAAAGTGCAGAAAAAAGCATCAGATGTTAGGTTTGATTTTTGTGATGTGTTTGCGGCATTGGAGAAAGTACAAGAAGAAATTTTGGAACTGCAACAAGAAATAAAAAAAGAAAATGGTAATATAGAGGAGGAATTTGGTGATATTTTGTTCGCAACCGTGAATATAGCAAGGTTTTTGAAAATAAATCCTGAGTTTGCCTTGACAAAATCCACTAAAAAGTTTATAAATAGATTTGAGTATGTTGAGAATGCAGTGATTTCGGCAGAAAAACAACTTTCTGATATGACACCGGAAGCATTGGATTTACTCTGGGACAAAGCAAAAAGTGCTTTGTCGAATGAACATTGAATAGACACATTGAGGAGGAACAGAAGAATGAACAAATCCGAATTAGTTGCAGCAATTGCAGAAAAAGCAGAAATGAGCAAAAAAGATGCAGAAAAAGCGTTAAAAGCATTTGAAGAAGTGGTAACAGAAGAACTGATTAACGACGGTAAAGTACAGTTGGTTGGTTTTGGTACATTTGACGTTGCACAAAGAGCAGCTCGTGAAGGCAGAAATCCTCAAACAGGGGAAGCAATGCCGATTCCTGCTTCTAAAGCACCCAGATTTAAAGCAGGTAAAGCTTTGAAAGATGCAATCAATAAATAATTTGATTTGCTTGAAACGCTTTCTCCGTTTTGGGGAAAGCGTTTTTGTATAAAGAAGGAGGTTTGCGATATGCGTGTGGATAAGTTTTTGAAAGTATCCCGTATCATAAAAAGAAGAACTGTGGCAAATGAAGCGTGTGACGCAGGCAGAGTTTGTATCAATGGGAAAGTGGTCAAAGCGGGGGCAGATGTCAAATGTGGCGATATTATAGAAATACAATTTGGCAGCAATACGACAAAAGTAGAAGTGCTTGCTTTGCAAGACTCCACAAAAAAAGAAGATGCAGCAAATATGTATCGTGTTGTGGAATAATACAGAAAAACATAATCAAGCAAAACCTCTCATATACTGATAACGAAAGTATAATGGGAGGTTTTTTCATTGGCAGAAGAAAGAAAAAATACAAAAGGACATCTAATACATATGACGGACAGAAACACGATACAAATCAGCGGTGTGACAGATGTGCTGTCTTTTGATGAAGAAGGCGTGGCTGTGGATACCGTTTGTGGTATGTTGTTGTTAAAAGGTATGGGACTGCATGTGGGACGACTGAATTTGGAAGAAGGTGAAATTGCTGTGGAAGGACAGATTGATGCTATCACATATACAGATGGTGCAGAACAAGGAAAACAATCTTTGTTTGGGCGTTTGTTCCGCTAAAAGGGGGAACGGATATGTATGTAACATTACAAGGGCAAACAGGTTTATTTTTGCTTTGTGTGGCAATGGGTGGTGGTATGGGTTTGTTGTATGACGGTTTGCGGCTGTTTCGGCAGATGTTGCCACACAGCCGTTTTCTGATACAGATAGAAGATGGGTTGTATTGGATTGCGGTTGTTTTTGCAGTGTTTCAGGTGTTGTTGCACAAAAACAATGGGGAAATGCGATTTTTTATATTGTTGGGGATATTTGGTGGTATGGGCATTTATTTTTTGCTGGTGAGTCATTTTGTTATGGCAGTGGGAGAAGGTGTTTGGAAGGTCATCAAAAAGCTGTTGTTATTATTTGTGACGATTATTTTGACACCATTTCGTTTGCTTTGGTTGCCGTTTCGCCGTCCTGTGGCGAAATTGAAGGGATATTGCGGGCAGAAAGGGAAAAAGGGGTTGCAATTATGTAAAGTATATGTGAAAATAAAAAAAGAAAGATTGCAAAGAGATATTCGTTTTTTACGCAAAAGATAAACCATATAAAGAAAGGACTGCTGATTTTGGCAAAAAAACAAAAGAAATCAAATAGAATATGGGTGCGGATATTTTTGATTGTGTTTGCTATAGTGGTTGTGGCTGATGTGGTTTGGCAATATCAAAGATATAAGGTGTTGCAGGAGGAACTTTCCAAAATCAATCAGCAAATTGCAGAGGAAAAAAAGAAAGCAACCGATTTTGAGGCAAGAAAAGAATACTACAACAGCGATGCATATATCGAACAAATCGCAAGAGAAAAACTGGGATTGGTCAAAAGCAATGAGATATTGTATATCAATCGAGCAAAATAAATAAAAAAATCAAAAAAAGTATTGACAAATAAAAAAACAACGGATATAATAAAAAAGTCGATTTGAGATGTGGCGGAATAGCTCAGTTGGCTAGAGCATACGGTTCATACCCGTAGTGTCGGGGGTTCAAATCCCTCTTCCGCTATTTCTTTTCGGCCCGTTGGTCAAGCGGTTAAGACGCGACCCTCTCACGGTCGAATCAAGGGTTCAACTCCCTTACGGGTCATATCCGCACAACGTTTTCCAGCATTATGGGAGTTTAGCTCAGCTGGGAGAGCATCTGCCTTACAAGCAGAGGGTCACAGGT
>CAJMNV010000156.1 GCA_905214825.1 uncultured bacterium
CATCATCTCTTCGTCGTAGTTATGTCCGCTACGGCTACCGCAATCTTCACTCATGTTGTTACCTCCTAAAAAAGTCATTTGTATGTTGTGTTATTATCATACATGATTTTGATTTTTTGCACAATATATTTTTTTGCAAAAAAATATTACGTTTTGATTGCAAACAACACAAAAGCCGTCAGTATTTTGCAGTATTTTGATGCATACGAAAAAATCAAATACTCTTTTTGCAATGTTTTATTTCTTTTTTTGATATGTTTTTTTTGTTTTTTGTTTTTTCTGTGTAGTATGATTTTGGTTTGGTATATTTGGTTGTTTTTTTGGCTTTTTCTGCAAATCTTTTTTTGTTTTGGCACTATCTGTCAATTTGCCTTGTATCATATCTTTTTGCGTAAATCGTATACCCCACACTTTTTCATATTTGTGTATCCATTTTCTTTCATAAGGTGTCACAATGGATATGGAATAGCCACTTTTTCCATTTCTGCCACATCTGCCCGCACGATGCAAATATTGTGTGGGGTCTTCTGGTATATCCATATGAATGACATGTGTCACATCTGGAATATCCAATCCCCTTGCCCCAATATCTGATGCCACCAATACAGAAATTTTGCCATTTCGAAAATTCTCCAAAGCCGTTTTGCGGTCTGTTTTACCTGCCTGCCCATAAATACCGTCTGCTTTTATGCCATGATAATTCAATTTATCCACAGTCACTTCTATATTTTCGGGATTGTTCAAAAATATCATTGCTTTTTTTGGTTTTTCCCCTGCAAGTACTTTACGAAGCATTACAAATTTTTCTCTATGTGTTGTCAAAATATAATGATGTGCGATATTTTCTGGTACCAATCCCAATCCACTTTTTGTTTCGCCTTCCAATCGGAGCATATTTTCTTTCATGATTTGTTTTGCTCTTTGCAATGTTTCACTGCCCACAGAAGCAGAAAGCAAAACAATCTGTCTGTCACGCAATGTGGTTTTGATGACAGCTTGCACAGCGGCAAAATTGCCATCTTCCAACAATCTGTCACCCTCGTCCAACACAATGGTTTTGACCAAATGTGCCTGTATTTTTTTACGTTTGATTAAATCCAACATACGCCCTGCAGAACCCACCACAATTTGTGGTTTTTCTTTGAGTTTTTCCATTTGACGTTGTATACCTGCTGTACCAATAATCAATGCACTCCGCACGTTTACACCTGCATTTTGGGCAAGCAATTCTGCCTGTTTGTGTACCTGTGCTGCCAACTCATGTGTGGGTGCCAATATGATTGCCTGTGTTCCCCTAACATCTGGGTCTAACCTTAAAAAAATTGGCAAAAGGTATGCCAATGTTTTACCAGAACCCGTTTCCGAACGTCCCACAACGTCTTGCCCTGTGCATATGGCAGGTATCATTTTTTGCTGTATATCGGTTGGGTATGTGATACTTTGTTTTGCAAGCCCTGCAATCAAATCCTTTGACACACCAAGTGTTTCAAAATTCTGTTCTGTTGTATATTCCATAGGATAAAATTCCTTTCCATTTTGCTGTTTCTTTTTTCATTATATCCGCTTTTTGCCACTGTGTAAACTGTCCGTTCCCTCTTTTGCAGCAAAATAATCTAAAATCCCGCAATATATTCCCCATGCCACTTTATCTTGATATGCCGTGTCATTGAGTTTTTGTTCTTCTTGCGGATTAGACAAAAACCCACACTCCACCAATGCGGCAGGAATTTCAGTGGTACGCAATATGTAATAATCTGTATTGGCTTTGGCTTCTCTTTTATTTTCTGTATCTGTACGTTGTTTTAAGCTGTTTTGAATATACGCTGCCAATATTTTCCCATCTTCGCTTTGTTTATGATAAAACACTTGTGCCCCCTTTGGCGATGATGTTGGAAAAGCATTTTGATGAATGCTAATCAAAATATCCGCTTGACTGGTATTTGTAATTTCTTTTCTTTGCCGCATATCTTCATTTTTGCTTTGCCCCAAAGCATTGCTGTCTGCCCTTGTCAAATATACATTTGCTCCACCTTGTTCCAAATATTGTTGTAATTTTTGTGTAATTGCCAAATTTAATACCTGCTCATTTTCTCCCTGTTTTCCTGTTTTTCCGGGGTCCCAACCACCGTGTCCTGCATCTAATACAATATTTTTTGATGCCATAGGTAACATGGTTGTGACGCTTTGTTTTTGCGTGGTAACAATGCAGACTATTAAACAAAACAACACCAAGCAAATAGTCTGCAATTCTTTTTTGATTTGTTTCATACACATACCCCCTTCTTGCAGTAGTATATGAAGCTTGTTTTCAGAAAATACAAAAAATATTTTGTATCATAATATATACAAAATACAATATCCCTTTATTTGTTTTTTATCAGAAGACATATGTCTGTATAAAATGCTGTTTTTTGAACAACTTTTTTCCTTTTTTTTGCAAATTATTCCGAAAAGCATTTTTGGCAACTGCAAATCACAATTTTTGCTTGACGCTTTTTGTTGTCGTGTTATAATCAAATGCATATTATATCAAAAAGATACTTGTCTTTTTATCGCCGTATCGTTGCGGCAATTTTATTTTTTAGGAGGCTGATATTCATGATGAACAAAAAACGTGTATGGAACTTTTCTGCTGGCCCTTCCATGCTTCCACTGGAAGTACTGAAACAAGCACAACAAGAATTTGTCTGTTATGGTTCATCAGGAATGTCAGTGATGGAAATGAGCCATCGTTCCAAAGATTTTACAAACATACTGGAACAAGCAAAAAATGATTTGCGAGATTTGATGCACATTCCTGAAAATTATCATATTTTATTTTTACAAGGTGGCGGCTCCACACAATTTGCCATGGTGCCTTTGAATTTGATGTACAAAAACGGCTGTGCAGATTATGTTATCACAGGGCAATGGGCAAAAAAAGCCGCCGAAGAAGCAAAACGTTATGGCAATGTACAGGTTGTTGCATCTTCTGCGGATACCAATTTCGACCGTATCCCACAATTAGATGAAAATACATTTTCCAAAAATGCGGATTATTTTTATATTACATTAAATAACACCATATATGGCACACGTTTTACCACATTACCCAATACAGGTGACATTCCGCTTGTTGGTGATATGTCTTCTTCCATACTTTCCGAAGAAATCGACATTACAAAATTTGGGTTATTGTTTGCAGGAGCACAAAAAAATCTTGGGCCTGCGGGGGTAACGGTTGTCATTGTGCGAGATGATTTATTGGGGCATGCAAAGCCGTACACTCCCACAATGCTGGATTATGCCATTCATGCCAAAAACAACTCTTTGTACAACACACCACCCACATACGGTATCTATTTTTTGGGTAAAGTATTGCAATGGGTAAAAACACAAGGCGGCGTCAAAGCCATGCAACAAAAAAACGAACAAAAAGCCGCATTATTATATGACTTTTTGGACAATTCCAAACTGTTCTATGGCACGGTGATAAAAGAACATCGTTCTTTGATGAACATTCCTTTTGTATCAACCGATGAAGCAATAAACACAACATTTTTAAAAGAAGCAGAACAACATGGTTTTGTCAACTTGAAAGGGCATCGCTCTGTTGGTGGTATGAGAGCCAGCATATACAATGCCATGCCAAAAGAAGGTGTGGCTGCTTTGGTAGCATTCATGCGTGATTTTGAAACAAAACATTTATAAAAAAGGAGGCTTTGCCATGTATACCATAAAACCATATAACCAAATATCACAGGCAGGCTTTTCCAAACTGCCAAGCACAACATTTTCTATTGAAACACAAACCGATGCCCCACACGGCATACTGTTGCGTAGTTACGA
>CAJMNV010000157.1 GCA_905214825.1 uncultured bacterium
ATGCTACGTCGTCGCTTGTTTCGTCAACAAATACTTCTTGTTCGATTTCTTCTGTATGTTCTTGCTGTTTCCACACCGGCAATCTGACAATACACTTAAACAAATCCCCATCAATTTGCACTTGGAATTTGCCGCCTTGTACTTCTGCCAAACTTTGTGCTATCGAAAGCCCCAAACCACTTCCCTCTGTTGTTCTGGAACTATCGCCTCTCACAAAACGCTCTGTCAAATGTTCCACATCAAAATCAATGGGTGTTGCAGACATATTTTTCATCACAAGCACGCCTTCCGTTTCTGTTTGCGAAATATCAATATACACACGAGAATGTTCCATAGAATATTTGACTGCATTAGAAATAATATTTTCCAATATCCGCCATGTGTGTCTGCCATCTGCATCAATATAAACATGTCCTTCACAATGCAGTTTAAATTCTAAACCCGCTTCTTGTATTTTTTCTTCCATTTCACCGATTGCCTGCATGGTCAACTGTCGATAATCCACACGCATTTTTTCCATTGCAACATTACCGCTAGACACTTTGCTTGCCTCAATCAAATCTTCAATCAACTGTTTCAAGCGATAAGATTTGACATGCAATACTTCCACATATTCTTTTGCCGTTGGATTTTCCAGCTTTTGCTGTCTGAGCAAATCCACGTAAGTGATAATCGAAGTCAAAGGTGTTTTCAAATCATGAGAAACATTTGTAATCAATTCTGTTTTCATACGTTCTCCCTTTACCGCTTCTTCCACAGCTTTTTTCAATCCATCTTGTATGTTTGCAATATCTTCCGCAAAATTCAAAAATGATGGAGAAATCTCAGACAAATCCAACTGATATGTCAAATTTCCTTTCGATGTTTCTCTTGCTGAAATCATAATCCTTTTCAAAGAACGCAATGCCCGCATAAACAAATATAAACAAAATGCATTATACACAATCAACAATCCCAAAAACAATATCATATAATTGCTGACCCAATATACAAACATAAAAAATACAATGATACAATTCCCCATACCATATGTCAGCATCACCAATATCAGCCAACCACGAAATGTTGCCCCTGTAAACAAAGATGCAATTTTTCGCAAACACACAGATACCAATGTATTTTTGAAAAATATCTTCCCTTTGATTTGTCTGCTGACAGACAATAAATAACTGATAACCACTGCCACATCAATACTATACAATATCCCCAGCAATGTAATAAACACATATGCCCAAAACGGAATACTGCGGTATCGTATAAAATCTGTCAGCAACATTGCCATACAAAATGAAAATATACCAAAAAATATCACCAAAAGTGCATGTACTTCATTATGCATTTTGTCTACAAGTAAATATTGTATTTGACCTGCCTTTTCCTTCTGCCCTGCTACACGCATCAAATAAATCAAACAACACAAAAATATCAATGCTGCTATCGTTGAAATGCTAAACAAATATGGCAAACTGGTACGAGCAAGCTGAAATTCTTGATATAAATCCGCAAAACAATCATCACCAATCAAAGGCTCGTCAATGGCTGCATATATGGTAGCATTGCTTTGTTCCAAATACGCATTACTATAAGTCAACATGGCATTTTCGCTCATATTATCACTACAAAATTCCGTAGAAAGCATTATGGTTCTGTCTTTGTTATTGACTTCTGTACGACTTGCATTGCCAGCAACCATACGGCCAGAACCATCTTCCACAAAATAATAAAAATTCTGTAAACCTTCTAAATAACGAACCGCTTTTCTATAATCATCCAACTGATTTTGTATATACATTTGACGATATTGTGGCAATCTAGTTTCCACCAACTGCGAATATTCAATAAAATTTTCTTGCAATGTTTCTGGAATGGTACCATACACAATCAAACCATCATATGTATCATTGATTTTTGTACTGCTTGTAATCACGCCATCAATGATGTTATAATACCGTTTAAACCCTGCTATCAATTCTTCTCTATTGACTTTTTTACCATTTTGAATTTTGGTTTCGCTTTCATAATGGACATCTACTAAAATCGCTTTATCCAATGCATCATAAAACATTTTTCGAAATTCTGTGGTATCATAAAAATTTTCTTCTGTGAGTATACTTTTGCTCCAATTTTGTGACACATTGGAAAATATCACACCACAAAAAAATATCATCATAGCACTAAAAAACATCACACAAACCGCACAGATTTTCCACTTTGTTTGATACAATTTATATTTTTTCGATTTTGTAGCCAATACCCCACACCACCTTCAAATATTTGGGTTCTTTTGGATTGATTTCTATTTTTTCACGGATACGGCGAATATGCACGGAAACGGTATTTTCCGGTGCAAAAGAGAGTTCATTCCACACTTTTTCATAAATTTGGTCTATGGAAAACACTTTTCCCGCATTTTCCATCAAAAGCTGTAATATTCCATATTCTGTGGCAGTCAGTTTGACAGGTTCGCCCTCCACACGCACTTCTTTTGCGTCTTTGTCCAATTCCAAACCGCCAATTTTGATGATATTACTTTTTTCCGCAATACTGCCCAATGCTGTATAGCGACGCATTTGGCTTTTGACTCTTGCCAACAATTCCAAAGGGTTAAATGGCTTTGTAATATAATCATCTGCCCCAAAATTCAGACCCAATATTTTATCGGTATCTTCGGATTTTGCAGATAATATGATAATGGGAATATTCAACGTTTCCCGAATTTTTACGGTTGTATTCAAACCGTCCATTTTTGGCATCATAATATCCAGTAATATCAAATGCACTTCATTTGTTTCCAATGCCTGCAATGCTTCCATACCATTATATGCTTTTATCACATTGTAGTTTTCTTGTTTTAAATAAATTTCGATGGCATCTACAATACTTTTGTCATCATCACAAACCAAGACATTAAATTTATTATTCATATTTTTTACCTCCTCTTTCACAAAATTTATCATAACAATCAGTTTTTACAAAAAATTATATTGTTCCTTACAAAAATATTAAATTTTCTGTTTCACATTGTACCATTTTTTCGAGAAAACGCAAAGCCACAAAAAAAAGATATCCCGAAATATATTCGGGATATCTTTTTGTTATTTTTTTGGAGACAATTCTACAAACTGATAACTTTGCAGTATTTGAAAATACTTTACAATTCGTGGGTACAACGGCTCTGCCGCTTCTCCAAATTGTGTTTTAACCAGTTGTGCAATATCCTCCACTGTTTTTTTACCATCTAAATGTGGCCATATGAAACTACCCATATCATCTAAATGTACTTGTGTCTTTTTTGGTTTACGAAACAACACTTGTGCCACTTTATGAAATGCACCTTTGTTCTCCACCATCAGCGTTACAATTCCATCTTCCGATGTCTGCCATTGTGTAATTACGGGAGATGGAACCATATCTAAATAATTGATTTGTGGTTTTTGTTCTTTATTTTTTTTCATTTCTTATTTCTTCACCCGATTTTTTCCCCACATAGAAGCCATCAAGAGTGTCAAAATAATCAATGCCATTACCACAATACTACCAGGCATGCCCAAGCTGAAACCATGCAATAAATTTGCAGGATTTAAGCCAAATACAGCCAATATTGCCAAAGCAATACCAACCAGACCTTCACCAGCAATCATACCTGCACAATACAAAGTACCATCGTTGAGTTGTGCATCTTTTGTTTTTTGGTCGACATTTTTTCTTCTGTTCATCAACAA
>CAJMNV010000158.1 GCA_905214825.1 uncultured bacterium
CCAGAATGGTCTGTTGTGACTGTACAAATCAGTTTTCCATTTTGTCCACTGGTTTCCCCTGTAATACGAAATACCTCAAATGTTGCACCATCTAGCATTTCTCCTGTATTGGCATCAGCTTTTTTGATAACCAAGCTGTTCAATGGATAATTGACAATTCCACCAATAACCGGATAATTTGCACCACTTGTAATGGAAAAATCTTTTCCTACACCATCCGGTTTTTGTACTGCATCGCCATCCGTTAAATAAGAATTTTCTCCCGGTTTGAGATGTATTCTTGTGATGGGGTTGGTTGGTTTTTGGTATCCAGGAGCCGGAATGGTTTCTTTGACAATATACCAGCCTGCTTCTACATAAGGCAATTTTATCAGCCCGTCTTTATCTGTGCGGAATGTACCGATTTTCTCAATACTTCCATCGCCTTTTTCATGGGATATTTCAAATGTCGTATTTGGAATGCCTTTGTTTGTTGTGCCATCTGTTTTTTCTACAATCAACGTAGGACGTTTGATATTTTCAAACAATATGGTCTTTTGATCTCCACCGTTTAATTTTACAATTTGTGGTTTATCTGCCAGAATATACGGTTCCGGCACAGAGATTTCTGTGATTTGGTATGTGCCTGGTTGTAATCCCGGCATTTGAATGATACCATCTTCGTTTGTAGCTGCTGTGGTTGGTTGTACGCTAGTATCATCCGCAAGTTTTACCTCATAAACTACACCTGCCAATGGTTTCTTTGTAATACTGTCTATTTTTTTTATGGTTAATTGTGGCAACTTCATATTATCTACCTTTACCACAATCTCACCATCACCCGGTTTTGCTACAATCACTCTTTCCGGACTTGTTTTGTCAGAAAACATATATCCCGGTGGTGGATTTAGCTCTTTTATCACATATGTCCCGGGTTTCACATGACCGGATGTAAATTTACCATCATCATCCGTCATACCTTCTGCTACAGGACGTGCCGTATCTGCTTGTTCATAAATGGCAAACTGGGCATTGGGCAACTTCTCACCTGTTTGCTCATCATATTTCTCCACGATAATCGTTGGCATTTCTAAATTGGCAAAGAGCAAAGATTTGTTATCCCCTGCATTTAATCGAATGTCTTGATGTTCACCGGATAATACATATGGTTCTGGTACAAATACCTCTGTGACTGTATATACGTCCGGTTCTAAATACCCCAAATCTCCGCCTTTCATACCGATTGTCACTTTCCCATCGGGTCCGGTTGTCACTGTGCCGATTTTTGTACCATCAGACTTTTTAATTTCAAACTTTGTACCCGGGATAGCTTTTCCTGTTTGTGCGTCAATTTTTTCGATTGTGAAAACAGGTTTTTTCAAGTTTTTCATCACTACTTGTATGTTTTTGTCTTTCCCCAAATATACGATTTCCGGACAATTTGACAACGCATAGCCCTCCGGGGCTGCTATTTCTGTGATTTTGTAAGTACCAACCGGAATGTTTTTCAGTGTTGCTACGCCATCTTTTGTTGTGACGGTTGTGGTATAGCTGCCGTCCACCTGCTCTACTTTAAATGTTGCCGGTGATGTTACGGTTTCTCCGGTTTGTTGGTCTATTTTGGTGATAGTTAAACCGGGAAATTTACTGTTCAGAAATTTTAAACTGGGGGCTTGTCCGTTTCTGACTGTTACATATTGCGGTGTCTGGTCTAAAATATAACCTTCTACGGTAGAAACTTCTCTGACCAGATAAGTACCATCCGGTACATCATTCCATGTGATTTTGCCTTGTCCATCTGTTTTTCCTGTTGCACGCCATGCACCTTTTCCGTCAATTTGTATGATTTCGTACTGCACATCTGGAATCGGCTCACCTGTTTCGGCATCTTCTTTTTCCGTGATGACTGTGGTAGGCGGATAATCTTGGAATGTTGCAGTTGCTTCTTTATCCTTTGGTACCGTAATCACCAGTGTGGTAGGTGGTGTCAGCTGATAGCCGTTTTTTGTATCTCTTTCAATGATTGTATAAGTACCGGACTCTGTGATGTTGGGTATCCATTCGCCATTTTTATCCGTCGTACCTGTGTCCACCAAATGCCCTTTTGCATCATAACAATCAAACGTAAAGCCTTCTAAGGGTGTTTTGCCGTCTGTGGCATCTAATTTGATTACACGCAGTTTGCCTTTACCTGTTTGTGGGGGAAGTGGATTACCTTTTTCTACGGTAAAAGATGTTGTAGGATTATCATATGCATTGCCTGCCAAGATATAATTTTGTGTTTCCGGTTGGCTGGTACGCCCATACAGCAATAATTTTTTGTTCTGTTCTGCAAACAACCGAATTTCTTTTGTGACTTTATATTCTGGTGTACTTGGCTCAGGTAAAATTGCCTTAAACTCTCTTACATCGGCTGGCAAAGTATATCTTTCATTACTACTGGAAGTTGTTTTTTGGGATATTCTTTCCCTGTCATATTGCAAATTTTTAAACCATCTGTAAACTTTCCGCCTGCTGCCATTTCCACAAACATATCTGCACCAGTAACGTTATTTTCGGTATTACTGATTTTGATAACTACTTCATAATTTCCACTTACTAATACTGGATCTTTAGCAGTTAATGTTACTTGGCTTTGTCCTGATGATGGTTTATATTTTGCTGCCTTATTATAAATGGCTTTTGTAGCAACAAGTACTTTTTCTCTTAATGCTTTTGGATATTTTGTTGCACCATCATTAACCGTCCATGTATCAATACCATAGTTGTCATGAATACCAGACCATATCGCCATTTTGGTTGCCAAATATGCTGCATAATTCAATCTTTCCTGACTTACACCATAAAACGATGCACTACCTCCTAATAAAGTTTCTGCTTTGACAGTTGGATAGCCTGCATTGACAGCCCCCTCTAAAAACTCAGAAATTTTATTACCTGCACAAGAGGGAGCGTCTGCACGTTTGCCATCACCACCGGAACCACCGGCATCTACAATACAATCCCCATCAAACTTTTCAACATCCAGGGTATAATCTGCTGTATCACCATATCCGGGCTTTGCCGGATTGACACAGTATGCTTGATACACCTGTTTTGTTGTAGGGTTTGTCCAACTTACCTGTGCAGGAGCAAAGTTATCATAATCGACATGACCATTGCTCTTCATAATTGGTTCTCTGTGTTCTTGATTTGTAATCTGCAACTTTTGATCTTTGTGATAAACAGTACCAAAAAGTTGAATATCATTTGCAAGTGTAGTCATAGCACCAGAAGTTGCAATAACACCAGACATGAGCAAGCAAATGAGTTTCTGTGTAATTTCTACTTTCATTCCTTCTAATCTCCTTTCTTTTTTTGTTGTAATTTTGTTACACTCTTTTCATAACACCTCCTTTTTTGTATGAAAAAAAGCAGATGTATTTATCTGCTTTTTTAAAACTATCAATTTTTAGTTTTGAAATTTATTTTGCCATAATATAACCCACAAATGGCTGTCTTTGGATAAAGTCATCAAAAGGTAACACTTTTACTTTTGCATCCTGTTCCGGACGATATCTTCCATCATGACCATTATTTGCCTCTGTAAAGTATACGGTTACTGGTTTTCCATCTGCATCATAATCTACCCATTCTACAAACAGAGCGTG
>CAJMNV010000159.1 GCA_905214825.1 uncultured bacterium
CTATCAACAACCGTGTGACCAATTATTTGATGCAGTTATTAGAAAAAAATGGTATTCCTACACATTTTGTAGAAGAAATTAACGACAGAGAAACCATTGTAAAAAAAGTTTCCATCGTTCCATTAGAAGTCATTGTTAGAAATATTGCGGCAGGCTCTTTGGCAAAACGCATTGGCTTGGCGGAAGGCACAAAAATGAAACAAACTGTTCTGGAATTCTGTTATAAAGATGATGATTTGGGTGACCCTATGGTGAATGAATATCATATTTTGGCAATGGAATGGGCAACCAAAGAAGAAATCGAACTGATTAGCAACTATTCTTTCAAAATCAATCAAATACTCAGCAACTATTTAAAAGAAGTAAACATTGAACTCATCGATTTCAAATTGGAATTTGGTAAAACCGCAGATGGTACCATTGTGCTGGCAGATGAAATTTCACCTGATACTTGCCGTTTCTGGGATACAGTCAGCGGTGAAAAACTGGATAAAGACAGATTTAGAAGAGATTTGGGTAACGTGGAAGATGCATATCAAGAAGTGTTGAAACGTTTGTTGGGCGAATAATTTTCCGAACTGGACAGGAGTGTAAAATAATGAGAGAAATTCATGAAGAATGTGGCGTATTCGGTATTTATGCAAAAGAAAAAACAAGCGTTGCGGCTACGGTGTATTATGGTTTGTTTGCATTGCAACATAGAGGGCAAGAAAGCTGTGGGATTGTTGTCAATGATGATGGAGTTTTTCATTATCATAAAGATGGCGGTTTGGTCAATGATGTATTTACAACGGGTATTATGCAAAAATTGGGCGAAGGCAATATGGCAGTTGGACATGTGCGTTATGGCACAACTGGGGATAGTGACAGATTGAATGCACAACCCATTGTTGTCAACCATATCAAAGGCAAAATGGCTTTGGCACATAACGGAAATTTGGTAAATTCTTTTGAATTGCGTGAAGAATTGGAACTGGAAGGCTCTATTTTCCATACCACAAGCGATACAGAAGTGATTTCTTATATCATTACAAAAGAAAGATTGAAGGCCCCTTCCATTGAAGAAGCGGTAAATCAGGCAATGTATCGTATCAAAGGGGCATATTCTTTGGTGATTATGTCTGCCTCAAAAATGATTGCGGCAAGAGACCCTTTTGGTTTTCATCCTTTGTGTTATGGTGTAAAAGAAGATGGCAGTTATGTCATTGCATCTGAAACTTGTGCATTGGACGCAGTGAGTGCAACATTTGTCAGAGATATTCGTCCTGGTGAAATTGTGGTATTTGATGGAGATGATATTCGCAGTATTACAGACCATTGCGAAAAAGAAAAGCCTTCTATTTGTATATTTGAATATATCTATTTTTCAAGACCTGACTCTGTGGTAGATGGCAAAAGTGTACATGCTGCAAGAGTGAATGCAGGTGCTTGTCTGGCATTGGAACACCCTGTACAAGCAGATGTTGTTATTGGTGTGCCAGATTCTGGTTTAGATGCAGCGATTGGCTATTCCAGACAGTCCGGTATTCCTTATGGCATTGGTTTTATCAAAAATAAATATATTGGTAGAACATTTATTGCCCCAGGACAAAAAGCAAGAGAAGATAAAGTGAGAATTAAATTGAATGTGGTTTCCGAAACTGTAAGAGGAAAACGTGTGGTACTAGTAGATGACTCCATTGTGCGTGGTACAACAAGTGCAAGAATTGTGAAACTACTCAGAGATGCAGGTGCAACAGAAGTACATATGTGTTCTTCTGCTCCTCCATTTTTAAACCCTTGTTATTATGGTACAGACATTGACTCTAAAGATGGCTTGATTGCAACCAATCATACCATTGATGAAATTTGTCAAATTATTGGTGCGGATAGTTTGAGTTATTTGAGTTTAGAACATTTGGGTATGCTCATTGGTGTAAAAAAAGGAGAAGGCTATTGCTCTGCTTGTTTTGATGGCTGTTATCCAACAGAAGTACCCACACAGACAAACAAAAACAGATTTGAAGGCAAACTCAGTGAAAGGGGAAAAAAACAATGAAAAGCCACAGCGAAAGTTATAAAGCGGCAGGTGTAGATATTACAGCAGGCTATAAAGCAGTAGAATTGATGAAAACACATATTGCAAAAACAATGACAGCAGGTGCAATGTCTGATATTGGCGGTTTTGGCGGTTTGTTTGCATTGGATTTGACAGGCATACAAAAACCTGTGCTTGTCAGTGGCACAGATGGTGTTGGTACAAAATTGAAAATGGCTTTTTTGATGGACAAACATGATACAGTTGGCATTGACTGTGTTGCAATGTGTGTCAATGATATTATTTGTTGTGGTGCAAAACCATTGTTCTTTTTGGACTATATTGCTGTGGGTAAAAACTTCCCTGAAAAAGTGGCTGCCATTGTTTCGGGTGTTGCAGAAGGGTGTGTACAGTCTGGTGCTTCTCTGATTGGTGGAGAAACCGCAGAAATGCCTGGCTTTTATCCAGAAGATGAATATGATTTGGCAGGATTTGCCGTTGGTGTGGTAGACAAAGACAAAATATTGAACAACAAAACCATAAAAGCAGGTGATGTTGTGATTGCTCTGCCTTCCAGTGGCGTACATTCCAATGGTTTTTCATTGGTGCGTCGTGTGTTGGACGTGGAAAATGAAGATATTAAAACACCTTTGGCAGAATTGGGCGGCAAATCTATTGGAGAAACATTGTTGGCACCAACAAAAATTTATGTAAAACCAATGCTTGCTTTGTTTGAAGAAGTGACTGTGAAAGCTGTTTCTCATATTACAGGCGGCGGTTTTTATGAAAATATTCCAAGAAGTATTCCAAAAGGTTTTGGGGCAAAAATTGAAAAATCTGCACTACGTATTCCGCCTATATTTGACATGATTGCAAAAAGAGGCAATATCCCTGAAAGAGATATGTTTAATACATTTAATATGGGTGTTGGTATGAGTGTTGTGGTTGCAAAAGAAGATGCACAAAAAGCATTGGATATATTGCATGAAAATGGTGAAGATGCTTATATTATGGGTGAAATCATTGTTTCTGAGGAAGGAGTTGTCGTATGCTGAAAAAAACCAGAATAGCGGTTTTTGTTTCGGGTGGCGGCACAAATTTACAGGCATTGTTGGATGCACAAAAAAGCGGTATATTGCAAAGCGGTGAAATTGCTTTGGTGTTGTCAAGCAATTCCCAAGCATATGCATTGACAAGGGCGGCGGAACATTCTGTTCCGTCTGCCGTTGTTGTCAGAAAAGAATTTGCTTCTCAACAAGCGTATGAACAACGACTCAAACAAATATTGACCGAATATGATATTGATTTGATTGTATTGGCAGGGTTTATGTCCATATTGAGCGAAAATTTTACAGTCGCATATCCAAAACGGATATTGAACATTCACCCATCTTTAATTCCTGCATTTTGTGGCAAAGGATATTATGGATTGAAAGTGCATGAGGCAGCTTTGGC
>CAJMNV010000160.1 GCA_905214825.1 uncultured bacterium
GTGTATTTAATATTGATATAGTATATATATTTGTATTGTTTTATATGCATTTTTATGTAAAATTTTATAAATATATGCTCTTATCAAATGCATTATTTTGGAGAGTCAGCTTGTTTTTGGGTTTTATCAAAACCATACCCTATATTCGTTGATAAATGTTATTACAAAAGTTTAGGAAAGGCAGGCAATGCTTCGTATATTGAGTTTGTAGATGTTTGTATCATTCTTGTTTGGGTGATAAGCGATAAAACCCCTTTGTTGTAGTTGTTATCCTACAACAAAGGGGTTACATCACTGTCCGTTTTTGTTTCTTTTATTGATTGTAAGTATCCTTTGTATCATCAAGTCATTATTATTGGAGTTATTTACGGTTTGTATATGCAGAAATATCATCGGACAATTGAAAATGACGTACCAAATTTTTAAGTGTTTCTGCTTCATCAGCAAGCTCAATACTAGCTGCTGAACTTTCCTGTGTGGTTGCACTATTGGTTGCTACAACACCTGTAATTTGTTCGATGCCGTCCATGATTTCTTTAATTGCAGAGGACTGTTCTGCTGTTGCGGAGGTAATGGAGGAAACAGTACCTGTCACTTCTTGTGCCATTGTAATAACTTCACGCAGTAAAGAAGCTGTTTGAGATACAATTTCTGTACCATTTTTTACAGTGTTTTGAGAATCCTGAACCAAAACAGATGTGCTTTTTACAGATTCCCCGCTTCGGTTTGCAAGAGCACGCACCTCATCTGCTACCACAGCAAAGCCTTTTCCTGCTGTTCCTGCACGTGCAGCTTCTACTGCGGCATTGAGTGCCAAAATATTGGTTTGGAATGAAATATCTTCAATGGTTTTGGTAATTTTTTCAATACCAGCGGAGCTAACTGAAATTTTTTCCATTGCCTGTACCATTTCCTGCATTTTTTCACCACAAAGTTCAATCTGTTCATGAACTTTGCGTACCATCTGACCAGCATATGCTGCACTTGTCGCTGTATTTTCAATACGCTCGGATACCTGTGACACAGTTGTACTCAAAGAGTGCATGGAATTGCTTTCTTTCATTGAACTTTGTGCCAAAATTTGGGTACCGTTCGCCATCTGTGCAGAGGCAGTTGCGACATGGTCTGCACTTTTATGTATGGCAATTACTGTATGATTTAGAGCAGATACAATGGTATCCAATGCATCTTTAATCACCAGAAAATCACCGGTAAATTCCGATGTTCCATGAATATTGAGGTTTCCTTTGGAAATTTCAGAAAGCTCATACTGAATTTCCCCAATATAGCTTCTCAGCTTTTCTACCATATACCGCATGCTGTCTGCCAGTGAGCCAAGTTCGTCCTCAGAAGTATAATCAATGTTGATAGAGAGATTTCCATGTGCAATCTCTGCAATTTCACATTCGAGGAAAGAAAGTGGATGGAGAATTCGCTTGTTGACAATGCGCCAGATGATAACAATACTCAAAAGATTTATAATCAAAATGAACAAAACAAATAGTTTGATTTGTGTAATTTTATGAGATGAAAAATTTTCTGCTGCTGCAACCGCTTCATCAGACAATGTAAAGAAGTGTTCACTTTTTTCATATAATGTTTGTGGATTATGTTGACCATGTTCATGAATAAACTGCTGTTTTAAATCTGTATTCCAGTAGTCCTGCATGGTTTGCACCTTTTGCTGAAAATCATCGTCAGATATTTTCATTAAAGACAAAGATTCATCTCCATTGCGTAAGCCATTCATGAGTTGCTCTGTTTTTGCAACCAAATTATCAATCGGCTGGTTCATGAGGTGGAGTTTTGTGATACGCTGCACACTTCCACGAATCAGTCCGGCAGAATTTACGATGTGTCCATTATTTTGATTGGTATCCAACATCCAAAAGAGCATTCCAGAAGCAACGAAACCTAAGACTACAAGAAACGACAAAATGATTTTCATGAGCTTATGAATTTTCATCAATAATACTTCCTTTCTTAAAAATAAATACTGTACCAGTGACTATGTCTGCCAAAAAAGAGATTCTCTATGCTCTAATCCAAAGATTGCATTATCCATTAGATTGTGTATGACTCCGAAAATACGTTTTTATCTTTTCCTCTATGCGGATAATACATTGTAATGATTCTTATATCGAGGATTACAAAACACTTTTGACAATGCTTGGAGAGCTTCAAAAATTCATATTCGCTATCATACACAACCAATCAGTGTTTGATTGCTTACATATGTTTTGAATTGGTTTACGTCTATGTTGTAATTCAATACTATTATACTTGTATTTTCAGAAACCTGTCAAGGAACATCTTGTATTTGGTTGTTTTATTTTCATGTTGTAATGGCATTATTATAAGAGAATCTATTACACTTATGTAAATGAAATATTTTCTATAATCCTTTCTGTGAATTTTACATATTTCGTCGTTTTTCTTCTCACAGATGAGGAAAAATAATGAGAAAAAAGAAAAGCAAAACCAAACTAGAAAAAAGTGAAGAGACTTTCAGCAGTGTAAAGAAATTCAATATCTGTGATATTATGACATTAAAATTACAACATAATTTGGCAACAATTCTTTTTTGTTGCTACAAATAGGATTACATATTCTGTTGAAGTTCTCTTTTTTTATCCAGTACAGTACAACAGGTCAATTTATAAAATCAAAAGTTAAATGATAATATTCTGGAATAACATAAAATTTATTTCTAGCCAATGGATGCTCTGATTTGTCATAGTGTAATGCTTCTATCAATAAAAGTGGTGTTTCTTGTGGAATTTGTAAAAATTCGATTTCTATTTCATTGGCATAAATCAATTTTACAGTCATGTTAATTTTTTTGGAATATTGAAAAAGTGTATCCAAAATAACTTCTCGAATAGAAGTTTCTTTGCTTGTATCTAAACCAAGCATTTCAAAGTAAGTAGCAGGTACTTGCGTAAAAGAATACCCCAATATACAATCATTGGATTTGAATACACAATTACAAGCAAGCACAATATCGCTTTGTGAGAGTTTGAGTTTATCTTTTGCAATTTCTGTTGGACAGCCATAATGATAGGTCAATATGGTGTCTGTGATGGGCTGTTTACTCATAGATAATAGTGGGTTTGTGACATATTCTGCAAAGGATTTTTTGGGGTGTGATGTCACAAGGGTACCTTTTCCTTGTGATTTGATAATCATACCATCTTCATGTAATATGGCAAGTGCTTGTCGTAATGTATTTCTACTGACACCATATTTTTCTGCTAATGTGATTTCACCAGGCAATATTTCATTTGGTGGGTATACACCATTCATAATATCAGAATATAAAGCGTTGTATACACCAATATAGGTGGGCATATTTTGGTTGTTATATAAATATGTTTTCATAAAATCACCTTCAATATTTGATAAATATTTATATTTTAACATAAAACAAATTGGTTTTCAATTAT
>CAJMNV010000161.1 GCA_905214825.1 uncultured bacterium
TGAAGACCAACTGCGTTTGGTGAGAAATAAAAAATTCCAAAAAGGAGAATATGATACATTGATATTACCTGAATTGTTGGCGGAAGGAGACACAGAACTTGAATAATATTGTTGGTATGTTCCGAAAATCAAGAAATGTGCTGGAAAGTGGTGGCATTACACCAACTGTGGAAGAAAAAATCAGATGCCCTATTTGTAAATCCATAGATGTAAAACGTTCTGTTGCAAAAAATAAAATGGTTTGCCCTGCTTGTGGGTACCATTACAGAATTAATGCAAAAAATAGATTAAAAGCAACTTGTGACAAAGGCAGTTTTCAAGAATTGATGACAGGATTACAAACACAAAATCCTTTGGATTTCCCCGGATATGCCAATAAAATGGAAACAACAAAAATGGCGACCGGACAAGAAGAAGGTGTCATTTGTGGAACGGCAACCATTCACCAACAAGCTTGTGCGATATTTGTGATGGATCCACAATTTATGATGGGTAGCATGGGGTCTGTGGTTGGTGAAAAAATTACCAGATTGTTTGAATATGCCGCAGAACATGATTTGCCTGTTGTGGGTTTTACAGCATCAGGTGGGGCTAGAATGCAGGAAGGGATATTGTCTTTGATGCAGATGGCAAAAACAAGTGGTGCGGTGCAGTATCATAGCGAAAAAGGCGGTTTGTATATTACCGTTTTGACTGACCCAACAACAGGTGGTGTGACAGCAAGTTTTGCCATGTTGGGCGATATTATACTTTCTGAACCAAATGCGTTGATTGGTTTTGCGGGACGTCGTGTGATTGAACAAACAACAAAAAAAAAATTGCCGGATGATTTCCAAAGAGCAGAATTCTTAAAAGATTGCGGTTTTGTAGATGCTATTGTGCAAAGAACCGATATGCGAAAAACACTGGCACGTTTGCTCAAACAACACAGCAAAGGAGGGGCTAAGGCATGATGACAGCATATGAAAGATTACAAGCCGCAAGAGCCCAAGACCGTCCGACTTCCAGAGCGTATATTGAACAGCTTTTCACAGAACGTACAGAATTGCATGGTGACAGAAAATATGCCGATGATGCGGCAGTTATTGGCGGTATTGGTAATTTGGACGATATTCCTGTGACATTTATTGGCATTGAAAGGGGCAGAGATTTGCAAGAAAGAATTGCTTGCAATTTTGGTTGTCCCATGCCAGAAGGATACCGCAAGGCTTTGCGTTTGATGAAACAGGCTGAAAAATTTTCTCGTCCTATCATTTGTTTTGTGGATACTTCTGGTGCATATTGTGGAGAAGAAGCAGAAAAAAGAGGACAGGGGCAAGCGATTGCAGATAATTTGATGCAAATGATGGGTCTGCAAACGCCTATCATTACCATTGTGATTGGTGAAGGTGGTAGTGGTGGTGCTTTGGGGCTTTCTGTTGCAAACCGTGTGTATATGTTGGAAAATGCAGTATTTTCTGTGATTTCACCAGAAGGTTGTGCCAGCATATTGTGGGAAGATTCCACAAAAGCGGCTGATGCGGCAACTTGTTTGAAAATTACAGCAGAAGATATGAAGCGTTTTGGTGTGGCAGAAGATGTGATTGTGGAAAATTTTGACGCATTTGAAACCATGTGTGAAGATTTGAAACAAAGATTGTTGCAAGATATACAAGAGTTACAGAAACTTGGTAAAAAAGAAGTATCAGAAAAAAGATACCAAAGATTTCGGAAACTGGGTGTGTTTGCGGAATGATGTTATATTTTGAAAAATCCAATGTGATATACATTGGATTTTTTTTATACAAAAAAATGTTAGGACTTTTTGAGAGTATGTTTTTTTTATGCTAAACATGAGAAAGGGGGGAGAAATATGCAAATTGAAATTGGATTGGTACTGTCTTTGCTAGGCGGTTTGTTGGGGGTGTTGAGCTTTTTGCAGAGCAAAGAAAAACACAACCGCCAAGATGCGGCTTGGCGTGGGGCTGTGGACGCAAAGCTGGATATTATATTGCGTATGCAAAAAGATATGGAAGAAGTCAGAAGTTTATTGACAGAGCATGAAGGGCGTATTGCAGTTGTGGAAAGTAGTACCAAATCGGCACATCACAGATTGGACGAGTATGCATAGTATATAAAGGGGGCAAACAAATGAATTTTAAAGAACGAATGAAAAATCCTTGGTTTTGGGTTGGCTTGGTTGGTGTTGTGCTGACAGCCATAGGTGCAGACCCAGAGTTGTTCACCAGTTGGGAAATATTGGTACAGGAAATCAAAGCGGTGTTGGCAAATCCATATTTGCTGGCAACAGCCTGTTTGGCAGTTTTGGGTGTGCTGGTTGACCCAAGTACAAAGGGGATTACAGACAAAAACAATGACAAATAGAAAGGAGAACAGGATATTATGATTTGTATTGCGGTAGATGATGGGCACGGAAAGGAAACAGCTGGAAAAAGAACACCATATTTTGCAGATGGTTCTTATATGACAGAAAATGCATTTAATGCGGCTGTGGCAGAGTTGCTTATCGCAATGCTACAACGTTGTGGTTTTCGTACCATTGCAGTGGCAAAAGAAGATACCGATATACCACTTTCTGTGCGGGTAAAACGAGCAAATCAGGCAAATGCGGATGCATATATCAGCATACATGCCAATGCATTTGGCAATGGTTGGAATGGTGCAAATGGTGTGGAAAGCTGGATTTATGATAAGGCAGATGCAAAAACCGTGCGTTTGGGGAATTTAATACAAAATGCTTTGATAAAAGAAACACAACGAAAAGACAGAGGTGTCAAAAAAAGCGATTCTTTGTATGTGTTAAATAGCACATATATGCCAGCGGTGTTGGTGGAATGTGGATTTATGACAAATAAAGAGGAAGCAATGTTGTTGTTGTCAACAGTGTATCGCAAAAAATGTGCGGAGGGGATTTGTAAGGCATTATGTGCATATTTTGGGGTGAAATATGTGCAAGAACAGCAAGAACAACAAGAAAAAGAGGAGGAAGAAGAAGTGAAACGATACCAAAAAATAGAAGATTTGCCTTATGGTAAAGAAAGTATACAAAAATTGATAGATGATGGTGTGTTATCTGGTGATGAAAATGGGAATTTGAATTTATCAGAGGATATGTTGCGTGTGTTTATGATATTGGATAGAAAAAATTTGCTGTAACAGAAAATCAAACCTGGACAAACTCCTTAAAATTTTGATGGGAACAGAAAAAGCCGATATGATGGGGTGGCATATCGGCTTTTTTTGATATACAAGAATTTGAAAAAATTGACAAATCTACATAGCTGTTATATGATTTTTATGATACGACTTGTGGTGAAACATGGGATACAAGATAGTAACAAAATGTAAAATAAAAAGCCAAGAGAAATGGGATAATTTCCTTGGCTTTTGTGATTTAGTATTGTGTTAATGCTTCTTTCATGGT
>CAJMNV010000162.1 GCA_905214825.1 uncultured bacterium
AATAGAAAAAACGAGAGATACAATTTGTTTGGTTGTATGTTTCATGTTGTAAAAGAAATGGACTTATGATATATTTTTTATATGGGAAGGTTTCCCTTCCCTGTGTGTTTTATCGGATACTTTCAATTACCATTTTTATAACGGCAAAGAGTGTTCCGATTTCTAAGGCAAGCTGTGTAAGTGTTCGCACCACTTTTATCAGTTTGCCTATTTTTTTGTCCATATTCTTTACACCTCCTTTCTATGTATTTATTATACCATATTGACACGTACGTGTCAATGAGAAAATGCTGATTTTTAAAAAAAATGAGACGGTGATATTATGGCAGAAAAGAAAAATTTACAAAGCACACAAACGATAGCCAAGCTATTTGGTATAACCACCCGAATGGTGGAATATTTGAAAACCGAGGGCATTATACAAGGTGAGGGCAAACCAATAAAATATGATTTAATGCCGACGGTACAGGCATACATACAACATTTGAGAGAAAAAGCGAATGGAAAAATCAAACCATGTGATGACAAACAAAACGAAAGTGCAAAACTGGAAGCTGAAGCAAGATACAAGCAAGCGAAAGCAGAAATGGCAGAATTGCAATTACAAGAATTAAAAGGAGAAATGCACAGAGCAGGTGATGTGGAGGAAATTATGACGAATCATGTATTTGCAATCCGCTCTGCACTGTTGGCATTACCAAATCAGTTGGCTGTCAGTGTTACAGGTATATCGGATATATCTGAAGCAGCAGACATCATCAAAAAAGAAGTATACCATTTGTTACATACATTATCGCAATACGAATATGATGAAACGGTCTATAAAGCAAAGGTAGGGGAACGCATAAAATGGAAAAATCAGGAAGTTTTAGAAGATGAGGATACAAAAACGGGCAGTTGACAGAACGTTTCAAAAGGCATTTGCACATTACAAACCACCAGAGCCTATGACTGTCAGCCAATGGGCAGAGCGTTATCGTATTTTATCCAAAGAAAGCAGTGCAGAGGCTGGTGGTTGGAGAAATGACAGAACACCGTATCTGACTGAAATTATGGATGCATTTACCGACCATAAAGTCAAAAAAATTTCTGTTGTAGCATCATCGCAGGTGGGAAAGTCAGAATTAGAATTAAATATCATTGGATACATTATCGACCAAGACCCTGGCAGCATTTTGTATGTACAACCCAGTCTGGATGATGCAAAAAAATTTAGCCGTTTGCGTATTGCACCTATGATACGAGATTGTAAGAAAATCCGTAACAAAGTTGCTGATGTCAAAGGGCGTGATAGTGGAAATACCATGCTACAAAAAAGTTTTGCAGGTGGTATGTTGACAATGGTTGGTTCCAATAGTCCATCTGCTTTGGCATCTACGCCTGTGAAATACGTTTTAGGGGATGAGCGTGATAGATGGGCATTATCCGCAGGCACAGAGGGCGACCCTTGGAAATTAGCTGAGGCAAGAACTACAACATTTTTTAATGCAAAAATGATTGATGTATCCACGCCAACTATCAAAGGTACATCACCTATTGAAACGTCATATAGCGAGGGTACGCAAGAAATATGGTGTCATCAATGTCCTTGTTGCGACGAATATCACGAAATAGATTTTAATGACATTCGATACAAGTATGACACCATCAAAAAAGGCAGAAAAAAGGACTACATCATAAACGAAATATACTGGGTATGTCCATCCTGTGGCTATATGGCACAAGAAAATGAAATGAAACGACAGCCTACAAAATGGGTAGCTACATATCCAGAGGCATACAAAAGAGGACATCGTTCGTTTTGGCTAAAAGGCTTTGCTTCACCATGGCAACCGTGGGAAAAAATCGTATATGCCTTTCTGACAGCAAAAGACGACCCACAACGTCTAAAAGTCGTATTTAACACGATGTTGGGTTGGTTGTGGGAAGATAGAGGCGATATAGATGACGAAGATACATTTCTTGCACGCCGTGAAAGCTATGGCACAAGAGAAGATGGTACAGCAATTGAAGTACCTGACGGTGTTCTGGTATTGACTTGCGGTGTGGATACACAAGATGACCGTTTGGAATATGAAGTCGTAGGACATGGACGTTTTGGGGAAACATGGGGCATCAAAAAGGGTGTGATTATGGGTGACCCACACTATGCAAATGTTTGGGAACGGCTTGACGGTGTCATCGACCATGTATATCAATTCAAAAATACAAATTTTGGCTTAAAAATTTCTATCACACTGGTAGACAGTGGTGGGAATAAAACACAAGATGTATACAGAGAATGTAAAAAACGTATGTCAAAACGGGTATTTGCTATTAAGGGGAAAGGTGGCGAAGGCATCCCTTATACAAAACCACCATCAAAAGTGAAAATCATGGTAAATGGGCGTGTGATTGGACAAACATGGTTGTATGTATTGGGTGTAGACAGCGGAAAGGCAGATATTATGAACAATCTAAAAGTACAAGAAGCAGGGGCAAAATACTGTCATTTCCCAAAAGAAAACGAAAAAGGGTATGATATGGCATTTTTCAATGGGTTATTGTCTGAAAAATTGGAATTGACAACGGAAAAAGGACGTAGTCGCTGGAAATGGGTACGACTTCCAGGGCATCCACACAATGAAGCATTAGACTGTCGAAATTATGCCATGGCAGGGTTTCGTGTACTTGACCCTGACCTGGATATGGTAGAACGCAAACGAAAAGAAACACCAACAGAACAAACACCAAAACAAACAATAGCAAAAAGGAAAAAAGTACAGAAAAATAAAATGCTGGATAGTAATGGCTGGTAAAGGGTGAAAACATGGCAAGCAAAAGAATGTTACAAACAAAATTGGAAATCAAAACCGAACAGTTAGAAAATGCTTATGCAGCTTATACAGCATTGTTACAAGGCGGTGTGCAATCTTACAGCATTGGCAGCCGTAATTTGACAAAACTAAACTTAAAAGAATTGGAAGATACCATTGAGAAATTAGAGAAAGAAGTGGAAATCATGCAAGGGGAATTGACTGGGCATAAACGCAGAAAAGCCTTTGGTGTAATACCTCGTGACATATAACGAAAAGGCACACATATGATATGTGTGCCTTTGTGGTTTAAGATGGTTTATTTTCGTTATGTTGGATATAAAATGCAACAAGCATTTTCAGAAATTTTGCACGGCTAAAATCGCCACGCAGATTTTCGATTTCTTCAAAATCTTCATTGCGAAGGTCTGCAAACCATCTTGTATATGTTTTTTCATTGTAACGACGTTTTACGGTTGTAGAAGTTTTACCCATACTATACCTCCTTAAATCAGTTTTAAAACAAGAAATACCAAAACAAAAATCAGACCAAACAGTATAATGCAATGATACAAAAGTTTTTTTAAGTCATTT
>CAJMNV010000163.1 GCA_905214825.1 uncultured bacterium
TGACTTGTCACATCATATTTTGTGATGACAAACGGATCTTTTCCGTTTTCCTGCATTATTATCCTCCACGCTTGCCAACACCCTGGGCAATTTGATATTCAAATCATGATACCGATGGTTCACAGACTTCATTTCCACAACAAATTTTCTGTCTTGTGCCAAATGTTCTCCTCTGCCGTATCCTGTCATACTTCTTACTTGATGGCTCATGTTGATACCTTCCTTATCTTATTGTTTCTTATCATTTTTCCGTACATTTTTAACTGTTTTATTATACGCATTCTTTTGCAAAAGTGCAACAAAAACCGTAAATTGTATCCACTATTTTTAATTGTTTTTTAATGTTTGTTTCCTTCACTATCCTATTTTCTTCCTATCCAAAACATGATATACTGAATACTTGAAATTATACACAAAAAAGGAGGGATTGTCATGGCATTAGACGGTATTACCACAGCTGCCATTGTCACCGAACTCAAACAAAAATTGGTTGGTGGTAGAATAGACAAAATCCATCAGCCTGTTGCCGATGAAATCCGTTTTTCTGTCCGTGGCGGAGGTAGCAACTATAAAGTATTGGCTTCTGCAAATTCCGGACACCCTCGTATGCATATTACGGAACATACTAGAGAAAACCCCATGACTGCACCATTATTTTGTATGGTGCTTCGCAAACATATTGCAGGCGGTAAAATTGTAGACATCATACAGCCTAATTTTGAACGTATCATCATATTAAAAATAGAAGCTACCAACGAAATGGGCGATATGACACAAAAACAACTCATATTGGAAATCATGGGCAAACATAGCAATCTAATACTTACCGATGAAAATGGCAAAATATTAGACGCCATCAAAAGAATTTCACACGACAAAAGCTCTGTCCGTGAAGTCTTGCCCAACAAAACATATACATTTCCTCCTACCCAAAACAAACAAAATCCAATGCTTTTGGATAAGGAAATATTTTTACAAAAATTATCACAACAAAATGGCATGAAATTGCAAAATTGTATCTATCAAAATTATACAGGCATCAGCCCTATCATGGCATCTGAAATCTGTTATCGTGCAGGCTTAGATAGCTCTGACACCTGCCAAACATTGACCGAAAATCAAAAAGAAAATCTGTTTTATTGTTTTTCTCAAATAATGGCAGATATCAAAAATGGTAATTTTTTCCCTGTGATATATTACCAAAAAGCAGGCAACAACATGTTGGATTTTGGTGTTTTGCCCATCACACAATTTGGTACTGCTTTTGCAAAACCATTTGATACCATTTCCACATTATTAGAATGTTTTTATACCGAACGAGATAATACAGCACGCATCAAACAAAAATCACATGATACTCGCCGTTTGGTACAAACCAATATCGAACGTTGTGTCAAGAAAAAAGAAATCCAGCAAAAAACATTGCGAGATGTTGCAGGCAAAGAAATGTGGAAACGCAAAGGTGAATTGTTAACAGCAAACATTTATGCAGTTCCAAAAAACGTCACTGTTTTCAAAACCATTGATTTTTATGATGAAAATATGGCAGAAATCGAAATCGCATTAGACCCAACAAAATCACCTTCTGAAAATGCACAAAAATATTTTCAAAAATACAACAAAGCAAAACGTACACTTGCTGCTATGGAAATACAACAAAAACAAAATGATGAAGAATTGGCTTATTTGGAAAGTGTATTAAATGCTTTAGACACAGCAAAAGATGATGCAGATTTGGCAGAAATCCGTACAGAATTGGCAGAAAGCGGCTTCATTCGTCGACAACCTTTGAAAAAAGGACAACAAAAACAAAAAAAAGCAAAACCCATGCAATACATTTCTTCTGACGGTTTTGAAATATTGGTCGGCAAAAGCAATTTGCAAAATGATGAATTAACACTACGCATTGCAGAACCAACCGATATTTGGTTACACACCAAAGAAATCCCAGGTTCTCATGTCATCATTCGTACAAATGGCAAAGACGAAGTACCCATTCCCACATTGGAAGAAGCTGCCAATATCGCTGCTTATTATAGCAAAGCAAAAAACAGCAGTATGGTACCTGTGGATTACACACAAAGAAAAAATGTCAAAAAACCAAATAGTGCAAAACCGGGTATGGTCATTTATTTGACAAATAAAACCATTTATATCACACCAGACGAACAAAAAATACAAGCGTTGCAATCCTCATTGCCACAATCATAAAAAAAAGAGCCATACAACTTTATGGCTCTATATTATTGTAAATAAATTTATCAAAAAAAAGAGGTGACCTATGCAAAACGATATTTCAAAAAACTTTGGACTGGGTGGGCTGTTACGTTTTTCACTCCCCACTGTAATTATGATGATGTTTGTTGCCACTTATGTTATCGCAGATGGTATATTCATTTCCCGTTATGTCGGCACTGCAGCACTGTCCGCAACAAACATCGTATATCCCTTAATCAATGTCATGATGGGCATTGGTGTCATGTTTGGCACAGGTGGTAGTGCGATCATTGGCAGAGAATTAGGGGAAGGCAAAGAAAACATCGCACGTCAGCATTTCACATTGATTGTGTTATTTGCCTTTGGTGTTGGCGTAATATTATCCCTACTTTGCTTTATATTTATAGAACCCCTTTCTTTATTTTTGGGTTCCGATGAAACATTATTGCCCTACTGCATTGATTATGGTAGCGTTATGGTTGCATTTTATTCTATATCCATATTGCAAATACTATTTCAAGTGCTTTTTGTCACAGCAGGCAAACCAAAAATCGGTTTAATGCTCAATGTTGCAAGCGGTGTCAGTAATATTGTATTCGATTATGTATTCATTGTTTTGATGGATATGGGTATAAAAGGTGCCGCATGGGGAACTGTAACCAGCTTTTTGATTGGTGGCATTCCTCCTTTGTTCTATTTCATGAAACCCAGAGCTATATTATATTTTGTCAAACCAAAATGGGATTTTCGCATATTAAAAAACAGCATGAGTAATGGTGTTTCCGAAATGATTACAAATACATCATCTGGTGTTACCACATATTTGTACAATCGTGTCATGATGCAAATGATAGGACAAGATGGTGTTGCTGCCATCACCATTATGTTATACGCAAAATTTCTATTTGCTTCTGCCTACATGGGTTTTGCAAACGGTGTAGCACCTTTGTTCAGCTATCAATACGGCAAACGTGACCATGTACAATTAAAGCGATTATTCAAAATGTCAATCGGTATCATCGTTGTATCATCTATATTCATAAGTATTGCATCTATTGCACTTGCAGAACCAACCATATTGGTATTCACGCCAAAAGAAAGCAATACATATGCCATCACGCT
>CAJMNV010000164.1 GCA_905214825.1 uncultured bacterium
AAGATGTCATATTAGAAGTATTACGCCGTCTTTCTGTAAAAGGTGGCGTTGGCAAAGTCATGGAATATGGCGGTGATGGTGTTGCAACATTGAGTGTACCCCAGCGTGCCACAATCACAAACATGGGGGCAGAACTGGGGGCAACCACATCTGTATTTCCCAGCGATGCTGTCACAAAAGCATTTTTAACTGCACAAGGCAGAGCAGAAGATTGGATAGAATTAAAAGCAGATGATGATGCCATTTATGATGAAGAAATCACCATTGCATTGGATAAAATCGAGCCTTTGGTTGCTTGTCCACACAGCCCAGACAACATCAAAAAAGTTAGTGAAATCAGCGGTATTGCAGTTGACCAAGTTGCCATTGGCAGTTGTACCAATTCTTCTTATACAGATATGATGACTGTTGCAAAACTGCTCAAAGGCAAAACCATAAACCCCAATGTCAGCCTTGTCATTGCTCCGGGTTCTAAACAAGTGATGAATATGCTGGCGGCAAATGGTGCTTTGGCAGACATCATATCCGCAGGAGCAAGAATATTGGAATGTGGTTGTGGACCTTGTATTGGTATGGGGCAGGCTCCTGCAACAAATGCAGTTTCTTTGCGTACCGTAAACCGTAACTTTGAAGGCAGAAGCGGCACAAAATCCGCACAAGTATATATTGTCAGCCCTGAAACTGCGGTTGCCAGTGCATTGTCAGGCGTTTTGACAGACCCACACACATTGGGCGAAGCTCCTTTGGTAGCAATGCCCGAACATTTTATGGTAAATGACAATTTAATCATACCACCTGCCCCCGAAGGACAATGTGTCAAAGTGGTGAGAGGCCCTAATATACAGCCTTTCCCCAAAAACACAAAGGTCCCCAAAGACATTATCGGTACGGTATTGATACAAGTTGCAGACAACATTACAACAGACCATATTATGCCTTCCAATGCAAAATTATTGCCATTTCGTTCCAATGTACCTTATTTGGCAGATTATTGCTTGACACCTTGTGACCCTGATTTTCCTGCTCGTGCCAAAAAAGCAAATGGTGGTTTCATTGTCGCAGGACAAAACTATGGGCAAGGTAGCAGTCGTGAACATGCTGCGCTTGCACCTTTACAGTTGGGTGTCAAAGCTGTTGTTGCAAAATCATTTGCACGCATTCACATGGCAAACCTCATCAATAACGGCATATTGCCATTGGTGTTTGTCAATGAGTGGGATTATGACAACATGAAAGTCAACACACAATTTACCATCAAATATGTGGCTGACCAAATCAAAGGAGCAGCAGAAGGGCAAATTGTACAAATCACAAATGTACAAACAGGAGAAGACATTCCTGTTCGACTGAATATTTCAGAACGTCAGCGTGACATTTTGTTGGCAGGCGGTTTGTTGAATTATACCAAAGCAAATAATCAATAAGGAGGTTTGAAACATGTCTTATACTGTTACATTGATTCTTGGTAATGGCAGTGGCCCCGAAGTCATTGCCTCTGCAAAAAAAGTCATAGAAGCAACAGGAGTTCCCATTGTGTGGGAAGTTGCAGAAGCAGGAGCGGCAATGATTGAAAAATATGGTACACCACTACCTGACGAAACAATCGCTTCCATCAGAAAAAACGGCGTTGCATTAAAAGGCCCCGTAGCAACACCCATTGGCACAGGATTTCGTAGTGTGAATGTTGCCATGCGTAAAACATTTGATTTATATGCCAATGTACGCCCTGCAAAAACACATGCAGGTATTCCCTCCAAATTTGAAAATATTGATTTGGTTGTTGTGCGAGAAAATACAGAGGATTTATATGCAGGCATTGAACATATGATTGGTACAGATGCTGCCGAAAGCATCAAATTGATTACCAGAAAAGGTTGTGAACGTATCATTCGTTACGCTTTTGACTTTGCTGTCAGAGAAGGCAGAAAAAAAGTCACTGCGGTACATAAAGCCAATATTATGAAATGTACAGATGGCCTATTTTTAGATATTGCAAGAGAAATTGCAAAAGAATATCCACAAATCACATTTGATGACAGCATTGTAGATGCTATGTGTATGCGTTTGGTGATGTATCCTGAAAATTATGATGTTTTGGTATGTCCAAATTTGTATGGTGACATTGTTTCAGACCTTTGTGCTGGTTTGGTAGGCGGCTTGGGTATGACACCCAGTGCCAATATTGGTGTAGATGGTGCCATATTTGAACCCATACATGGTTCCGCACCTGATATTGCAGGGCAACACATCATAAATCCTACAGCGGCAATACTTTCTGGGGCGATGATGTTGGCACACTTAGGTGAAACTACTGCCGCACGCAGTATTGAAAAAGCCGTTGCAGATGTCATTGCAAAAGGAGAGATTTTGACAAAAGATTTGGGTGGCACTGCTTCCACAGAAACATTTACACAAGCAGTCATTGATGCATTAAAACGATAATAAATCAATCACAAACAAAAAGTCGACAATATACTTGTCGACTTTTTCTCTTTATAACAAAATGTAAAGCATTGCCACAGCCAAACCAATGCCAATCATCAGCAAACTGCGTGCAAACCCTTCTCGATATACGGTTTTATCCACTTCGCCGTCTGTGTAGGCAGAGAAATATTTATCTTCCTTTGGAATAAATTTCCCATTATCCACATTAAATATCAACATACGCAACAATGCTACAACACCATCTGTCAAATTTGCACACATTCTTGCAAACAATGCCCCCACAAATGGCAATACTTGTAGCAATAACGGACAGTACACTTTTTTCTCCAAATCCAACCATTTTGGGAAACAATCCAAATATATGGTTTCTCCATTTTGATTTTTTTTCATCAAACATTTTCTAATCAATACACCATATACCAATGCCCCAATCACAACTGAAATCAAAGCACCTTTCAAATTCACCCATGCAAAATAATGCACAGCATGGTCAGGCATATGTGCTGATACAAAAGACACACTCATTTCTGCCAAACGGTCTTGTGTTGCATGTGGGAATATCCCCAGCACAGGCAAAATCAATGTACAAATGCCCAATAATATTTTTTCACCTATGGTTGTGGTATCTTTTGGTACATTGTTTCCTTTTTCCACAAATACAGCAACAAACAATTTTGTCATATAAGCCAATGTCAAACCACCTGCAAACAAAAATCCCCATTCCACACATTGTATCCAAAATACAGATTGCTCTGTTTCTTGCAACAAATGGATATATTCCACAATGCTTTCATGCAACAATGTTTTACTGATGTACCCATTTCCAAGCGGAATACCGCCAATACCAAAAAGCCCCATCAAGAACACAGCTTTCAAAAACAAATTG
>CAJMNV010000165.1 GCA_905214825.1 uncultured bacterium
TTTATCAATATGGACTCAGAAGAAGAGGGTAAGTTTTTAATCAGTTGTTGTGGTGGTAGACGTGTGCGTGTCAATCTGCCAATCAAAAAAGAACCAAAAAAAGCAGATGCAGTGGCATATACATTGCAAATTCGCGGCTTGAAAGGTGGTCACTCTGGTAGCGATATTCATTTGCAAAGAGCAAGTTCTAATAAGTTGATGGGTAGAATGTTGCAAGAGCTTTGTGAAAAAGGTGTGGATTATGCAATGGCGTCTGTCAATGGTGGCAAAATGGATAATGCTATTTGCAGAGAAACAGAAGCTGTATTGACATTGACAGAAAAACAAGCACAAAAAGCAGCAAGTATTGTTTCTGATATGGAAACTTTGTTGAAAAAGGAATATCGTCATACAGATGCGGATATGATAATTACATGGGAAAAATCTACACAGGCAGTGGAAAGTGTGTTTACAGAGCATGTAAAACAAAGTTGTATTGCAATATTGTTGCTGATTCCTTATGGTGTGCAAACAATGAGTTTGGATATTGATGGTTTGGTGGAAAGTTCCAGTAATATTGGTGTTGTGGAAACAACAGAAACAGAATTGCATTTTGATAGTGCTGTCAGAAGTGCAGTTACTTCCAGAAAAGAAGTGATTTGCAACAAAATCAAAGCGATTGCAGATTTGACAGGGGCGACAACAGAAAGCAGCAATGATTATCCAGGTTGGGTATATGATGCAAATTCTCAGTTGCTCAAATTTTTACAAGATGCATATCGTGCAACATCTGGAAAAGAACCAGAATTGATGGCATTACATGCTGGTGTGGAATGTGGTTTGTTTGCAGAAAAAATTCCTGGTATTGATATGGTTTCTTTGGGGCCTGATATGTATGATGTACATACACCAGAAGAAAGACTTTCTATTTCATCTACGATTCGTACATGGGAATTTTTGAAAGAAGTATTGAAAAGAATGAAATAAAACAAAAGCAGAAAGGAAGTTTGGCATTTGTGGCATAAATGGAACAAAAAATACTTGGAAATTTGTTGTTATATTATTGGTACAGTGGGTATTTTGGTTTTGTTTGGTGCGGTATTGTTTAAACTTTCTGTAGCGAAAAATGTCATATTAAAAACGGCGAGGCATGTCCTCGCCGTTTTTTCACCATTTTTTTGGTCTGTGGGGATTACGGTGTTATTAGAACCATTGGTATGTTTTTTTCAAAAAATATGGGAAACATATATTGCCACAAAGAAAAGAAAAAAAATCAAAAACAGAAAGGTTGGTGCTATCATCACATATGTATTGGTGTTGGGGGTGTTGTTTGGTTTTGGCGGCATGGTTTTGGTGCAGTTGGGTACAGCAGATATTGCAAAATGGGCAGAGCAGATAGGCGATTTTGTGCGAAAAGTTGGCGATTGGTTTGTGATGATACAATTAAAATTGGCAGAATATGGGCTACTCCAAAATGTAGAAGGGTTGCTGTCGACAGCTGTTTTGGAAATGAGCAATAACATAGAACAGTTTGTGTTGCGTGTGGCAACAGCATTACCAAACGCTGGCGGACAGATGGTACAAATTGTTATTGGTTTGACAGCAGCGTTTTATTTTTTATCAGAAAAAGAAAATGTACAGTTTTTTTTAAGACAGGTTTGTGATGTGTTTTTTGGAATAAGAAAAACGGATTGTATGGCAAATATTTGCAAAGAGATTTATCATGTTTTGATGGGATATTTAGGAGGACAGTTTTTAGATGCAACGATTATGGGGATATTGTTTTCATTGGCGTTTTGGGTGATTGGAATTCCTTATGGTGTTGTGATTGGTGTGGTTTCGGGTTTTTCCAATTTGATACCATATTTTGGAGCTGTGGTGGCTTTTTTGTTGGCTGTGTTATCGGGGGTATTTAGTGCTGTACCAATGCGTGGATTGTATGCTGCGATTGCGATTATTTTATTGCAACAGATAGACAGTGCTGTGATTGTGCCGAAAATTATGGGAAGAAAAATGGAATTGCACCCTGTTTTGGTATTGTTTTCATTGGCGGTGTTTGGTGGATTTTTTGGTTTTTGGGGATTGCTTTTGGCTGTGCCATTGGGGGCTTTGACAAAAAATTTGTTTTTTTGGTTTTATGTAGATAAGGCATGGCAAAAATAAATATCCTATTGTTTTGTTATAAACATGATATGAAAGAAAAACGTTTTTCCAAAAATTTATGTGCAAAATGGTACTTTTCTTTCTATGGGGTCTATGGTACAATATGTTGTATCAAAAGTAAATGATGTCCTAAATATGGACTTATGAAAAATAGAAAGGTGGTATTTCATGAAAGGTTTGGTAACAGAAACCAAAGGTAGTTTTGTGAAAGTGCATATCGTGAGAAAAGAGGCTTGTGGTGAATGTCGTGCTTGTTTTCGTGGTATGATGGAAAAAGATATGGATATTGAAGCACAAAATTTGTGTGAAGCAGAAGTGGGAGATTGGGTAGAATTGGAATTGCAAGACAATGCATTTATGCATGCAGTATTGATTATGTATGGTATTCCATTGATTGGTTTTTTGGCTGGCTTGCTTTTTGGGCATTTTGTGGTAGCACCATTGTTGCCTTTCAATGAAAGTATTACTGCATTTGCGTGCAGTGCGATTGGGATTGCCATTTGTGTGCTTTGGATACGTAGTCAAAACAAACGTTGGGAAAGAGGAAAATATCGCCCAATGGCAACAAAATTGACAACACAAGATGGTAATGCTTGTCATGTATAAAACCAAAATATATTTTTTGTAAGAAAATAAAAGAGGAGAATACTTTGGATAATTCAAGTATTCTCCTTTTTGAAATTTTATGGATTGCACAAAAATATAAATATGTCATAAAGTAAAAATGAGAATATGGAAAAAGAGGGAAAAAGTATGAAACAATTTGTACAAGCATATTGTGCCACAGGAGAGAACTGTGCTTTTGCAATATTGCATGCTGCTGCTACAAAATATAAATTTGATTTATCAAAAGAATTGGAAGATAGTTGTGCCGTATTGCAGGCAGGTTTTGGTATTTGTGGTACTTGTGGGGCGTTGGTTGCCTCCTTGATGGTATTGGGGATATTGTTTTCAGAAGATGATGCCAAAAGAATACGATTGTTCTTTTTTCTGGCGTTTCAAGAAAAATATCATGGATTTGATTGCAAAACTATTTCTGCTGACAGGACAGATTGTATGGACGTGATGCTGGATATTGCAGAGTTGTTGGAACAACAGATTGAACAAAATGTGGAATATATCAAAATAAAGTAACAATAAA
>CAJMNV010000166.1 GCA_905214825.1 uncultured bacterium
ACGCTTATTTTTTATGGGAACGTATACCAAACCCTCGAAATTTTGTACCGGTACGGTGTTGTGTTTGTGCTTGTCCAAATGTTGTATATCCATCTGTTCTTTTGATTTGTGTTATACCATCTTTTGTGCTTGTTTTCGTACCGGTTTGATGTAAAATCGTCTGCCCTTTTACCACAATTCCACTGTTGTGTGTGTCAAATTCTATACTGCCATCTGCATTGGCTGTGGTACCATTTGCCCAATAAACACTGCCGCCCAATGAAAATGTACCTTCTGTGCCATTTCTGCCATCTGCATGGTTGACACGTCCTATATAGCCATCTGCATTGCTGACAGCTCCAGAAGCCACATGAGAAACACTGCCATCTGCATACGCAATATCGCCGGTTGTGGGGTGGACATATTTTCCGTTTGGCATATCTTGGATTGCTTGATACGACTTTCCGTTATCGAAAGAAATATACCCTTTGCCATCTACGGTCGTACCATCGGCATACGATACATGACCATCGTTGTATGTCACACTGCCGTTTCCATGCTCCACACGATTTGGGTATGTGGTACTGCCATCCTGATGCTTGGTTGCACATTTGGCTGTCATATCACCATTGTGATGCAGTACAGAACCATCAGAGAATATTTTGTCGCCTTGCGGCGTTGTGGTCGTACCATCTGCATTTGTGGTTTCTCCATGCATATGTAGCATATTGCCATCTTTTTGCAAAACAGAACCATCTGAAAAGCTCTGATTGCCATTTGTATGTTTGGTTACCATACCCTTAGAAACTGCACCATTTTCATGTTTGCTGATGCCATTTTGAGAAACTGCACCATTGCCATGTGTTACAACGCCATTTTTGTCAATCGTTGTACCACCTGCATTTGCACCACCATGGATTTCTCTGTCACCATTCGGTCTGACAATGGTACCATCCGGTAATTTGATTGGTTGTGTTACATCTTGAGAAACACCATTGGCGGCAAGAATACGATTTCCATCGGTATAAATCCCATCCCCATGCTGTATGGCACCTTGTGGCAATGTATTGCCATTGCCATCTTTTAAGCCTTGTTTCATCACTGCACCATTGGCAAATTGCATCGTACCATCGGCAGATATTTTTGTATTGTCCGGAAAATGCTTTTCTCCACCAAAGGCTTTCGTATCATCATGGGTACGCAGCCATTCTCCAGCTTTTGCTGTTGTCCCATCTGCAAAAGATTGCACTCCTGCCTGTGCGTTTGCGGAATTTTGTTGTGCTTGATACATTCCCTGTGCGTCCATATGTTGCATTTTGTATGTTTGTGCCATATTTTCCTCTTGTTCGGGTTGCTTTGGTGTAACAGGTGTATTTGCTACCATATATTCTGCCATACCCATTGCATGGAATTGCTCATCTTCTCGCAACAATCCGTTTGCAGACAGTTGATTTTGTGCCATTTGCGGCGTGACATTGCCGACTTTCATATCATGGATAATGGCATCTCTGGCACGTTGTTGTGCAATGTCAAACCCATTTTGTTCTGCACGTTTTTTTGTTGCATCATAGTCTTTTTGTGACATTCCTCTTTTGGCTGCATCTTGCATTTCACCAAACCGTTTGTCAAACTTTTGGTTGAGTGCTTCCGCAAATGAACTGCCATCTTTTGTCATGGCGGCTGCCTTTGCGATATTCGTACTGCCTGCAAATCCTTTTGCCGCACCCATAGCCCCCATTGCAAATGCTTCGCCCTTTGTACTGCCACCGGCAAATCCTGCACGGCTGCCATCTACCACTGCACTTTTTAAGGCATTCCAATTTTTGGAAAAGGCACTGCCAAACGGTGTATCCAATCCACCACCTGCACTGCCTCTGCCAATCCCTCTGCGTAACATCATCGCAGAAGCACCTATGGCACTCAGTATACTGGTACCGTTACTACTGCCACCTCTGCTCAGATTGACACCAAGACTTGACACAAATTGGTCAAACTGCACTGCGAATGTCGAATATGCCAATGCAAAAAATGCCCATATCAAATCCCCATATGCAATATCTGCAAACGCAACCCCTGTTTCAAATTTATTGCCACTGCCTGCTGATGACATTACACTGATATAGCCTTGTATAAAAAATGCTGTCATAATAAATACAAACATATCCGCAAAAAAGGTACGAATATACGTATGGAAAATGTCTTTTGTTTCTTCCAATATCGCCATACCAAATGCAACCGGAGCCAGTGCCACCAAACTTACCAATCGAATATATCGAATGAAAAAAATACTGATGAGTTTAAAAAAATTGACAACCAACATCACTGTCACAACCAACATGACTAATACCTTGACAATACCCAACATCGCCCCCGCAGGTCCGGAAACCCCAATAATCAAGCCGGAGGCTGCTCGTTCTCCCAAATCCAGTAAAAATGACGATAACTTCAAATCTCCTGTGGCATCAATTTTTATGACATCTTGTATGACGACTACCAACGAATTATAAAAAAACGACATAATGCCCCAACTGTAAATTGCCAATGTACCATAAAACAAATATCGTACAATGAATTGCCAAATACGGCTTCTCTCAATACGCAGTCCTGCTGCCATACCAAAGCACTTCAATATAAACAAAAATCCCACAAATGTCAGCCAACCTGCCGCAAATACTTTAAAGAAAGAAAGGATATTGGCAAAAAAGGGCAGATATTCTCCGAATGTTTGGAAATCAAATTTCGCTGTTTCTAAAAATGTATCTGCAAAAAATTGCAATGCTGATGCCAAAATTTGCAAAATCAGCCCAATTAACGCATTTAATATGCCTGTGACAATCGCAGACATACATTCACCTCTTTTCTGACACCAAAATTTGAGAAAGAAATCCGGTTTTGTCTATGCCACACACAAACAGCAAGTGAACACCAAACAAACACAAAAAAACCGGAAATCCTCTCAAATCTGATGATAGTTCCGATTATTTACCGGCTAACATGTTGATAATGGTTGGTAAGAACAGATACAATATCAGTAACAATACCCCAAATACAATACACCCTAATCCGACACCTCGATATTTCTTCAATGGTGCACATAAAAAAGAAACCAGCACACCAATCAATAATGCCAGTGTTGCAACAGGTGGAATTAAGTTTGTTACAACATGAATCAGCTCATTGAAAAACTCTTCGATACTGCTGAAATTTGCAGAGCTTGCACCTTGAATTGCATCTT
>CAJMNV010000167.1 GCA_905214825.1 uncultured bacterium
GTGATTGCGCAACTAAAAGGCGAAGAATATCGGAGATTTTGTGAAAATATCGGTGGAAAATTCATCAAGTTTACAACGGAAGGAAACAATCATGTCAACATTTTTGATATTCGTATCCCCGATACGGCATATGCAGACCATGCAACAGAAGATGAAAATAGTTACTTGGGACAGAAAAGTTATCTGTCAAGAAAATTGATTGTGGTATCTGCATACTTTGAAATTTTAATGCCATATTTAACACCATTACAACAATCTTTATTGAATGTGGCGATTGTCAATGCGTATCGGGAAAAGGGCATTACCATGGATAATGACAGTATCAAAAACCCCGATGGCAGCTATAAAGAAATGCCCATCATCAGTGATGTTTGTGTGGCGTTAAATCATATGTTGGAACCACAACAACCGGATACCGCAGCACAAGATTTGTTTCATGTTACGATGCCGGACACACAACAATTCAAACAAACCATTTATGAATTGATTGGTATTATGCAGCAATTTGTATCCGGTACATACAGCTTCTTAAATCAGCACACCAACATTACAGATTTGGATAATGATTATCTGGTGTTTGATATTTCGGATTTGGATAGCTCCGGCGACAAAATTATCGGAGCAATGATGTTTACCATCATCAACCATATCATGAACATCATGTCAGAGAATATCGCACAAAGAAAAGTGATTTTGATTGATGAATTGTGGAAGTTAGTCGGCGAAGGCAGTGGACAGACCGCAGCATTTGTGAAGGAGCTGTATAAAATCATTCGTGCATATAATGGGCAAATCATCACAGCATCACAGGATATTCAGGACTGGAAATCAAAAGACAACGAGTCGGTATTGAGTACCATCATCAACAACTCACAATTTCAAATATTGCTGAAAATGCAGCAATACACGTTGGGCGTTGTCAGTGAGATGCTGTACTTAAACCAAGAAACACGCAATCAAATTTCCATGTTTTCACAGCGTGGTGATGCCATGCTGATTTGCGAAAACAATGCATTTGAAATCCGATTTAGTGGTACGCCGGCAGAGCATATGGCAATCACAACTGATCCAAATGAACGAATGCATATAGAAGCAAACCGTCGTGTGGGAGGTGTTACAAGTGCATTACAGTAACCAAGAATTATATGACTTTACCGGAGATAGAACACAACAAATTTTAGATTTTCTTTCTGCCGGCTGGGGTTGTATTCGCAAACAAGACATATTATCCATGTTTCGTATAACCAAGACAGACTTCCAACATGTCATACGATATATGCAATCCAATCATATCACACTGATAGAAAAAGATGATTTTTGTTATATCGAATTTTATGCAGATTACCAACCACCGACAAAATATATGAATGCGTTTAGTGTCCTTACAAGCATTGCCCAAAAACATCAACAATGCAAAATTACCATTGTAGATGATGTGTACAGCAACTTATTTGTGGCAAAAATGTTTCTGCATACGCCAAATACAGAAGAACTGCGAACCTATTATGTATTGGATACGGCTCTGGTTTCCATGCCATTTTATGCACTGCAAGAAGTATTGCTTGCAGAGATTTCAGACAATGGCTTTCAACAGACAAACAAGATTGTGATGGTGGTATATGAGGATACCAATGTGGAATATATCGACATACCTTACCCATTGTTCTATGCACTATTATTACAAAAAGAACACGGGGTATATACAGAGTTTTACAACAACCAACTCAAAGAGGACTAAAAAGAAAGGAGTGTTTGTGATGTATACCTTATCGGAACGGGCAAATATTGTAAGAGAAAAACTGGAACTGTTTGCCGCAAAACCATCTGATTACGAAACAGTTATGAAACAGTTACCAAACTTAGTTGCATTGCTTGAGGAAATGGAATATATGGCAGTATTGTGTCGAAAATGTATTGCCGGATATGAAAAAGAGTTACCGTACTATACCGGATTGATAGATAGAAATTGTAGGTATGTGCCACTGCAAGGCAAAAGCATTTGCCAAATCATACAAAAAGATATCAACATAGAGATGGAGAAAAATATCCTAAAACTGACGATGTTTCCGTTAATCAAAAACATAACTTCCAAAACAAAAGAGCATATTTCGATGTTGATTGGCAATGCAGTGAAAGCATATTTTGCAGATAAACCAAAACCGGATTTTGCTCACAGCACTTGCGTTTTGGTGATACATAGTTTGTATGCCAAACCGGAATGGATTCGGGATAATGACAGCGTAGAAGTGGCAGCCATTGTCAATGCCGTCAAGACACATTTTTTAACAGATGATGATGGATTACATTTATCCATTTATCGTATGGGCAGTCTTTCCCAACGACATGAAACAGAAATTTTTTTGATGAAAGAAGCTGATTTTATCACGTGGTTGTCCGACAGAAAGTCTACCACCCAATGTATCAAACACAAGCCATTATGGCAGTCATAAAAACACACATTAAGGGTGGTATATCTGTAAAAAAACATACAAAAAATCACGGTAAAATTTGCAAATATACACCTTCATGTTTGTAAATGACACACCCCAAAATGCAGAAAAAATGACAGATAAGATAGGTATATGCTTGCAAAAAATGGGTGTATTTTTGCAATCGTTTTTGCACAAATATGTGTGCGTGTCTGCAAAGCAAGCAATGTCCAAACTGCATTTTTCGATTGCCAAATTGCCAATACCCATTTTGGCAATCATTTGGCAATTTTTGATAAGGTATTTTTATTGAAAAATCGACATTTCTTTCATGTTTTGGCAATTTGTGTGAAGCAAAACCAAGCCGCCTATAAAAAAGGGGGGATTTTATTCTTTGAAAACACGAAAAAAAAATAGAAGGCTAACTGCCATTTTGGGAAAAATATTTGATGTGAAAAATGAAAGAATCGGTTTGAGAATATCATAGAGAAGGTATCACAAAAAAGAGCTGCATTTTTATCTGACAAAAAGAAAGTAAAAGGAAAATATCGTGATATGTTTTGGTGCAGGACAGAAAGGAAATTTATATGAAAAGCAATCTGCAAAAAGAAATAAAGAAAATAGGGACAGAAAGGTTTCGATGTATATGGAAAACAAGAAAGCAGTAAAACAAAAAACAATGACATTAAAACCGGGCACAACAGGGCATGAAATTTTATTTTTATTCCCCCACCCCCCCCACTCCGCCGCCACCCCC
>CAJMNV010000168.1 GCA_905214825.1 uncultured bacterium
ATATCGAGATTATATGTTTTTTGTACGTAATACCAGAAAAGTCAGAAAAGAAGTCAAAAGAACCATGGCAGAAATGCGACGTATGTTGTATGATGGCAAAGGTACGCCACAAGCAAGTTATGCACATTGCAGACCTTGTGTGTGTAGTGCGACGGTTTGCCCATACTCCCAATATCATAGAAATGGAGAAAAAGCATGAAATTTCCTGTGGAAAAAAATAAGATTTATGAAATGTATGTGGAAGATATCGGTATACATGGCGAGGGTATCGGCAAAATAGATGGTTATACCGTTTTCGTAGAGGGGGCTTTGCCACATGAATACATCAAAGTTTTGATTGTCAAAACAAAAAAACAGTTTGGTTATGGGAAATTGCTGGAAATATTGCAACAATCCCCAAAACGTATCACACCAAAATGTCATGTGGCAGATAAATGCGGCGGCTGTCAGTTGCAACATATTGCATATGAAAGTCAACTGGATTGGAAAACAAAAAAAGTCAGAGACCATTTGGAACGTATTGGTGGTTTTTCTGATGTGAAAATGGAAAAAGCAATCGGTATGAATATGCCTTGGCAGTATCGTAATAAAGTACAACTCCCTGTGGGAGGAACTGTGAATGATGTGAAAATCGGCTTTTATGCAAATAGAAGCCATCGTATCATTGATACAGACTGTTGCCAATTACAACACCCTGTCAATCAAGAAATTGTGGCAATTATACGAGATTTTTTGCACACATATCATATCCCACCATATCATGAACAAACGCATACAGGGTTGGTACGTCATATTTTGATACGTGTGGGGTATCATACAGGCGAAATTATGGTCTGTGTTGTGGTGAATGGAAAAACATTGCCACACGCAGATATTTTGGCAGAAAAACTTTGCCAAATAGAAGGTATGACATCTGTGGTGGTCAATGAAAATCAAGCAAAAACAAATGTGATATTGGGTAAAAAGAATACGGTCATTTGGGGACAAGATTGTATGCATGATACCATTGGTGGGATTTCTTTTGCCATATCCCCACTTTCTTTTTATCAAGTTAATCCCATACAGACAAATGTGTTGTATGAAACAGCTTTGCAGTTGGCTGATTTGCATGGTACGGAAACGGTGTTGGATTTGTATTGTGGCATTGGTACAATATCACTTTTTTTGGCACAAAAGGCAAAGTCTGTGTTTGGTGTGGAAATTGTACCAGAAGCCATTGCAGATGCAAAGAAAAATGCAGAAGCAAATGGTATCAAAAATGTGGAATTTGTTGTCGGGGCAGCAGAAAATGTTATTCCGAAATTGTATGAAACACAAAAAATACAGGCAGATGTGGTTGTGGTAGACCCACCTAGAAAAGGCTGTGATGTGGTGCTTTTGGATACCATATTGCAGATAAAACCACAAAAAGTGGTTTATGTTTCTTGTGACTCTGCAACATTGGCAAGGGATTTGCAGTATCTTTGTAAAGAAACATATCATTTGGAACAAGTCTTTGTGGTGGATATGTTTCCGCAGACGGTGCATGTGGAGACGGTTGTGCTTCTTTCCAAAAAAGAAATCAACCAAAAGCATGTGTGAGTGGCATTTTTTTGCAATATGAAAATCAAAATTAGATTGCATTTTTGTAAAACAACAGGTACAACATATAAAAGGTGTTGTACCTGTTTTTCTACGTTCTATATTATGCATTACATAGCAGGATTTACCATATATCCCTCACAATATCATGGTTAGCACATTGCTGTCACTTGTCCTGCAAGAGAATTGGTTTTTGTTTTGTGTTCGCAGGACACGAACAAAAAACAATATTGCAAAAATGGCAAAAAGAATATGCAATGCAATATTGTATGCAGTATTGGGTTGATTTGATGACAATTTTACGGCAACAGACACGCAAATATATCTGAGGATGCTGGGAAACGGGTTTTTGAAAAACCTGTACATATGGGGTTTGATACTTTATGGTATGATGGACAGATGTGGACGAAAACGGTCGTTCTATCAAATTGGCAGATAGCATATTGAGTGCAAGATATCGCAATGGTTTTGAAAAATCAGAATATTTGACAAAAGATGAAATCGTTTGCTTGAAAATCCGTACCATAAAAATATCGAATTGTTTCAAAAAAGGACATTGCATGTGTGTGGCCATTGCATCTAGTGCAAAGAATTTTATATTCTCCAATAGCAATACAAAAGATGGTTACCACAGCGAAAAACCGTTGTGGAAAATAACAAAATCCATTATGGTGATATGCATGTTTCCAAAGTGATAGTATATTTGGAAAGTTGGTGATAAAGTATGCAAAATCACATTTCTTTGCGTAATTATGCCGAAAAAACAATATTATAAGAACGTTTATGGAAATGGTGCATTGTACCAATGGTATGCTGTATTACCAACATATAAATATATGCTTTAAAACCCCCAACTTAATCGTTGGGGGTTTTTATAAAGTAACAAACAAATATCTTTATAACTTGTCAATGGTTTTCAAAAAATTTTCTTCCATATAATATTGAATGGCGTTTTGAATTGCCTTGATATCATAATCATTAAGTTCTACAGTTGTTGATATAACAATATTTTGTTTGGAAAGTGAAAGCTGGTTGATGAAATTTCCAAGTCTGTGATTGACAAGTATGACGCAGTCTTTTAAGTTGTATAAAAAATCCATTTTTTTGGCATTCAAAAGAAATTGTGTGATGCAAATTTGTTGTGATGAGAATTGTCTGCCAAGTGTTAGTTTCATAATTTCCAATTCCATGGTTAAATCAGAGATGAGAATGATATGCACTGGTTTGACAAATTGGCGTAATATTGCTTCTAATTGTATGGATAAACAATGTATGTGGTTATTGTCAATGGGGTATTGCAAGGCATTTTCATGATGCCAAGTATCCAGTATTTCCGTTACATATTGTACAATTTTTAATGTGGTCTGATTTTTTTTAGAGTCTAGATAAAAATGTTTGTCTGGAATGATACCTTGTAATTCAAATATAAATTTTTTGAAAAAATAGATGAAAGTTGCCTGCATGGCGTAATTATTTTTTACGCTGATTGAAAATTTGGTTTCAAATTTTTGTATTAAGTTTGCAAATGTTGCATGTCCAAAAATAATTTGGTGTACAAGTTGTATGTCTGCCTCTGTCCATTTATCCGCAAGCACACAGCTA
>CAJMNV010000169.1 GCA_905214825.1 uncultured bacterium
CTGTTTCATATAATCCACTGCCTCATAAATGGCTTTTTTGTAATCCACAACCATATCTTTTTTGGGGATAGGTGCCCAAAAGAACACAGGCACATTTTCAAAATCCAATTTGATATACAGCACATTATTTTTTTCTGCATATTCCATTTTGCCTTCTGTGCCCCATATAAATAAATTGGCAAAAGACAAATCTGAACAATCTGTTTTCCAGGGTTTTGTATAACTTTCAATCAATGTTTTTGATTCCAATGTAATCGGGCGAAAACAAAACCCGTTTTTACAATTTACTTCCGTTTCCTTTTCCAAACAGGATACGTTTGACATACTATCCGCCTCCAAAATTTAATATTCATCCACAATATAACAATCTACCATAGGCAATGCGTCTGCAATTTCCGCAAAACCTTTTGCATCATGTACAACAATCTCCTCTTGTAAATCCTGCAAAGAAACATAGCCCACTAAAACTTGCAATAATTTTCCTGCTTCTATGGTAAATGCAGGTTTTTTATCACTTCGTTTTCCATCTAATGTAAAACAACCATTATTTTCAGCCACAACATCATCTTGCACAATAAATGCTGCCTCTGATTGCAATTCCAATATTTGCAACAACATTTCCACACAAACCAGCCCCATAACACCTTTTGGTTTGACTGCTTTTTTACAAAAATCAAATGCAACATTTGTTTTTGGGCATAATTTTGCAGAAAAAGAAAGTCCTTCTGCCTGTGATAATATTTCCTGCAATACCATTTGTATTGCCGTATCATCACCCACTGCTTCCACACAAGTCACTTCTGTTTTTGTTTGGTAATAAAACACATATCCAAAACAATTTTCATTTTGATATACTTTGCACATACCACCATCTGCACTGTAATCTTGGCATTTTCTGAAAAAATCATCTTTACTTCTCCAAATCATGCCACTGTATCTTTTTGCAAATGCCACATAACCATCATATAACATTTCCCACTGTTTGTCTGTAACTGCAAACACATTCTTTTGTGGTTGTACTTGTGGAATTTGTTCTGTTGTCAAGTAACAAGCATCTGCCACAGGATAATGCCCAAATGAAAAATAACTTTCCAAAACTGCTGGTGTATGTACCGCAATGGCATATCCTTTTTGTCGCAACAAATCCATTTCATAACGAAACACTTGATTCATATATCCTTTTTTGCGATATGTTGGGTGTGTGCAAACCCCACAAAGCATCACGCCTTTGACTGCTTTTTCTCTAACACCTATTGTATAAGGGAATGCTTGCATACATGCCGCAAACTGCCCATCTGTTTCCAGACAAACACAATGGTTGGGCAAAAACCGATTTTCAAAAAACCATTCACAAAATGCATCGCTATCACCAAAACAAGTTTTCCACAATTTACGATATGCTGTTTTATCTGTTTGTTTTGCTATTCTCACCAATTCCATTGTTTTTCTCCCTTTTACAATATATTCTTATTCTACACCGCATAACACACAAAGTCAAATAATAATCATTCTTATTTGATATATTTTCAAAATATTATACTAAAATCTATATTATCATATGACTGTTTGTTTATTTTGCTCCATTTTTGCAATACCCTCTTGCCATATTTTCTTAAAAGCAGATGGTAAAGCATATTGTTCTGTCATATCTGCCAAGTCCACCCAAACAAAAGGCGTTTCTTCTTTTTGTTCCACCAATATATAGTAACTATCCATATACCATTCTATGTGTGTAAAAATATGTTTTTGTCCTTTCATCTGTGTAATATTTGCTTTTGATATCCCCCATTGTATCAAAGCCATAGGCAATGCATACTCTTTTTGCACATTTGGCAATTCCCATAAATTTGCCAAAAGTCCTTTTGTTCCTCTTTTTCGCAGTGCAATTTTTTTACCATCTGTCAAAAAACAAACAGAAAGATATTCTTTTGTGCGTGGTTTTTTTTCACTTTTGACAGGATATTGTAATACTGTATTTTGGCGATATGCCACACAATATACACGCCATGGACAAATTTCACATTTTGGTTCCCCATTTGGCACACAAACCGTTGCTCCCAATTCCATCAATGCTTGGTTAACATCACCAGCAATTTCTTCTGTCAATTCTGCATTGATTTCCATTTCCCATGATTTTTTTGTTTGTTGTAACAAAATATCTCTATTGTCTGCAAACACACGTGACATCACACGCAACACATTGCCATCAACTGCCGCATATGGCAAATCAAAAGCAATGGACGCAACTGCTCCTGCCGTATAAGAACCAATCCCTTTTAATTGTAATAGAGCTTTGTGGTCAGCAGGCATTTTTCCATCATGTTGTTCCATGATTTGTTTTGCTGCTGTCTGCATATTTCGCACACGGCTGTAATATCCCAAACCTTCCCACAATTTCAATAACACATCTTCTTGTGCTTCTGCCAAATCCGCAATCGTTGGTAATGCTTGTAAAAATCTTGCATAATATGGCTTTACTGCCTCCACTCTTGTTTGCTGTAACATAATTTCAGAAACCCAAATATGATATGGATTTTTTGTATTTCTCCAAGGCAAATCCCTATGTCCTTTCAAATACCACTGTCGCAGCACCTGCAACAATTCATTCAAATCAGCGTTTTGCATATATCCTCCTTTTATGATACAAAGCCGACGGATTTCCGTCGGCTCATATCATTCAATTTTCTCTCAAATGAAATATTTTCAAATAAAATGGTATCATCATACCACCCACACTATTTCCAATCGTTACCACCAAAACAACAAGCCAACCATGTATGCTCCATGTGTTTGTCAAAGAAAAATAAAACATATTTGCAATCACATGTTCAAATCCTGCCAATATAAACACCATCACAGGCAAAAATAAGGCAATCATCTTTGTGGTAGAGCCATTTTGTGTGCGAAATGTATCAATCGCCAAAAACATCAATAACCCACAAAATATTCCCAAAAAAAACAAACTGAAAAAATCATCTTGCAATTTCAATAAAACAATACCATTTGCTTTTTCTGCAACACTTTCATAAATACGGCTGTTTCGCACCATCATTGCCACCAAAAACGTTCCAGCCAAATTCCCAATCCATGTAATCAAAAGTTCCAGTATATATATTGGTTTTTGAAAAGGCAAATATCCAATTTTCCCTGTAT
>CAJMNV010000170.1 GCA_905214825.1 uncultured bacterium
AGATAATATTTTTTCATAATATTGGGGCAAATTTCTTGTTTTGGTTTCAATATCTATACCAACGATACTATCATTCACCACACACACCACGCATGATTTTGTATGAGATATGTTAAAATACAAATCTTTTTCTTTTAAAAACGGTTTGCCATGCTTTCCTTTTTCTATTTCATATTGTTGTATCCCCTCTTTGGCAAGCACATATTTTAGTAACAATTTTGCCCCCAAAGAAAGAACACGTTGTTTTTCTGTTTGTATATGACAAATAAAAATTTTTTCTTGTTCTGATAATATTTGCATTGCTCTTTCATAAACTTCTGATTGATATAAAAACGTGGTATATAATTGATAGATTTTCATATTTCACCTCTGAAACAACAAATCAGGCAGAATATTCTGCCTGATTTTATACTACTTTATTCTTTTTATTTTTCTTTATTTTGCAATAATATTTACAATCTTTCTTGGAACATAAATTTCTTTTACAACGGTTTTTCCTTCTAAACGAGATGCCAATACTTCTTTTGCTTTTGCAATCACAGTATCTTTATCTGCATTACTGTCAATTACCATAGTATCTTTGAATTTCCCGCCAATTTGCAATGCAATTTCAATGGTATCTTGTACCAACTTGCTTTCATCTGCTTTTGGCCATTGTGCTTCAAATACAGATGTGTGATGTCCCAGTTCTTGCCACAATTCTTCTGCAATATGTGGTGTAAAAGGTGCCAATAACACAATCAATGTTTCCAATGTGCCTTTGTCCACACCGCCTTCTTTTTTGCTCAAATCTGTAATTTTATTTGTCGCTTCCATAAATCCGCTGACAACTGTATTCATGGTCAATGCTTCCAAACGATTTGTAATATCTACAATCAACTTGTTTTTCAAATATTCCATTTCTTTTGATGGTGCAATGGTATGGTCTTTTTGGCTATAAACCAATTTCCAAACTTTATTTAAGAAACGGAATACCCCATCAATACCACTATCGTCCCAATCACAATCCAGTTCGGGAGGCCCCACAAACAATTCATACATACGCAAAGAGTCACAGCCATATTTTTCTACCAATTCATCAGGAGAAACCACATTTCCCAGAGATTTGCTCATTTTTTTGCCATCTTTTGTAATCATACCTTGGTTGAATAATCTCTGGAATGGTTCCTCAAATGGTACAGCCCCAATATCATACAGGAATTTTGTATAGAAACGAGCATATAACAAATGTAATACCGCATGTTCAATACCACCCACATACAAATCAACAGGTGCCCATTTTTTCAACATATCCATACTTGCCATTTCTTTATCATTATGATTGTCTACATAACGCAAGAAATACCAAGAAGAACCTGCCCATTGTGGCATAGTATTTGTTTCTCTTTTTGCAGGTTTTCCACAAACAGGGCAAGTGGTATTTACCCATTCATCAATATGTGCCAATGGTGATTCTCCTGTATCTGTTGGCTTATAAGACTCTACTTGTGGCAACAAAACAGGCAGTTGATCTTCTGGTACAGGTACTGCACCACAATGTTCACAGTGGATAATCGGAATAGGTTCACCCCAATATCTTTGTCTGGAAAATACCCAGTCACGCAGTTTATAATTGACTGTTTTTTTGCCAAGTCCTTTTTCCTCCATGATATGTGGTACTTTCTCTTTTGCTTCAAATGCTTTCATACCATTCCAATCACCAGAATTGATAAGCACACCATCACCTGTATATGCTTCTTCTAGTTCTTTTTCTTGTTCACCTTCTGGTAAAATGACTTGTGTAATGGGCAAATCAAATTTTTTTGCAAATGCAAAATCACGTTCATCATGTGCAGGTACACACATTACCGCACCTGTACCATAATCTGCCAACACATAATCAGCAATCCAAATTGGAATTTGTTTCCCAGTTACAGGATTGATGCAGTAAGAACCTGTAAATACACCTGTTTTTTCTTTATTGGTCATACGATCGACAGAAGATTTTGTTGATGCCTCAAAACAATATTTTTCAACTGCTTCTTTACATGCTGGTGTAGTCAATTCTGCAATTTGTTTATATTCAGGTGCCAGCACCATGAATGTACAACCATGCAAAGTATCTGGTCTTGTGGTATATACAGTAATGGTCTCATTTTCTTTTCCAACTACATGGAAATCTAATTCTGCACCATAACTTTTTCCAATCCAATCAGATTGCATTTTTTTCACTTTATCTGACCAATCCAATTTTTGCAAATCTTCTAAAAGTCTGTCTGCATATGCTGTAATTTTCAACATCCATTGTCTTAAATTTTTCTTTGTAACCGTTGTACCACAACGTTCACAAGTACCATTGCTTGCTTCTTCATTTGCCAATACACATTTACAGCTAGGGCACCAATTCAAAGGCATTTCTTTTTCATAAGCTAAGCCTTTTTTAAACATTTGCACAAAAATCCATTGTGTCCATTTATAGTAATCTGAGTCTGTGGTATTCACTTCTCTATCCCAGTCATAAATTGCACTAATTTCATGTAATTGTCTTTTTACATTTGCAATATTGTTTGTTGTTGCAATACTAGGGTGAATATTATTTTTGATTGCAAAGTTTTCCGCAGGCAAACCAAATGCGTCCCAACCCATTGGATGTAATACTTGATATCCTTGCAATACTTTGTATCTACTTACAACATCACTTAATACATATCCTCTCCAATGCCCAACGTGTAAGCCTGTTCCAGAAGGATAAGGGAACATATCCAGACAGTAAAATCTAGGTTTTACATCATCTTCTTTATTGATGGGATTTTTTTCCCATTCTTCACGCCACTTTTTTTCAATCATTTGAAAATCATAACGACTTTCCATACCAAACGCCTCCTCTGCTGATTGTCTAATAAAAAAATCCCATCATCTCTATTAGAGACGAAGGGATACTCCGTGTTACCACTCTAGTTTGTTTCCAATAAAAGAAACACACTCTTGCACCTGTTAACGGAGGTACCCGTTGCTGTATACTTGCAAAAAGCGTTCCACGCAAAACTCAAAGGCCAGTTCCATTTTTCGCTCTATCGTTTCACACCAAACAACGACTCTCTGAAAGCAACAACCAAATGTACTACTCCTTATCAAT
>CAJMNV010000171.1 GCA_905214825.1 uncultured bacterium
TGGACAATATTACTGAACTCGGCAAGTTTGTTGGTCATCAATAGTGCAGCATCTATTGCAGTGGCTTTTGGTATGCCAGCGGTGATTGGGTTGATTGTTTCGTTGTTTAACGGCATTGGGCGTGTTGTGCATGGGGCTTTTTTTGATAGATATAGAGAAAAGAAATCTATATTGCTTAATAATTTTTTTGTGATACTGGCAGGGGCTTTTCTGGTACTGGGGGCAATCTCTCACATTGCACCATTGATTTTAATTGGGCTTGTGTGTAGTGGTCTTGGATATGGTGGTACACCAACATTATCATCAGCAGTCATACTCAATCGCTTTGGGGAAAAGAATTTTGCAGTCAATTTCAGCATCGCAAACTTTTCATTGATACCGGCAGCAATGATTGGCCCATTGGTTTCCAGTGCTTTCATTGAAAAATCAGGTGGTGCTTATGACAGTACATTTTTCATGATTATTATTCTTGCAGTTATTGCATTGGTTTTGAGAACATTTTTAAAAGAAGAAAAACATCAGTAAATTTTGATGTACATAAATATCATTTGTATTTGCAAAAAAATGATTGTTTTTTCCATAGAAAAGGTATATAATGAAAATGAATTTTATAAACATTGGGGAGCTTGTTTTACAGGCTGAGAGGAAGGTTTACGCTTCGACCCATAAACCTGATTTGGATAATGCCAACGTAGGGACGTCTGTAAATTCAGAAATGATATGGAAGTTACCAATTTGGTAACTTCCATTTTTTGTTAGGAGGTGAGAATATGGTCAAAATCAATGGAACAGAATTTGATGTTGCGGGACAATCTATCGCAGAATATATTGCATCTACTTCGTATGAACAAAAACGGATTGCAGTTGAAAAAAATGGCGAAATTGTACCAAAAGCAAAATATGCAGAAATCATTTTGCAAGATGGAGATGTGTTAGAAGTTGTTTGCTTTGTAGGAGGTGGTTGATTTGTGTTGTATTCCCGAAAGAGAGGAAATGCAACAAACACTGGAAGCAAGACATGGAAAAGAACTGCAAAAAAAATTTACAAATAGTACTGTTGCAATATGTGGTTTGGGCGGTTTGGGGTCAAATATTGCTGTTGCATTGGCAAGAGCTGGTATTGGAAAACTAATCTTGATAGACTTTGATAAAGTAGATATTTCTAATTTACATAGACAACAATATAAAGCTGCACAAATTGGTACTTATAAAACAAAAGCCTTAAAACAAAATTTGGAAGAAATTGCACCATATGTTGAAATAATGACATACACCACTTGTATTACAGAACAAAATTTTGAAGAAATATTACAAGAGGCAGATGTGATATGTGAGGCTTTTGATGATGCAGAACAAAAATCTATGCTTGTGAATGGTGTTTTGGAAAAATTGAATACGAAATATCTGATTGCCGCTTCTGGCATGGCAGGGCTTGGTTCTGCAAATATGATAAAAACAAGAAGGATTATGGATAAATTTTATTTATGCGGAGATGGTGTCAGTGATGTAGCAGATGGTATTGGGCTTGTATCCTCTCGTGTTATGTTGTGTGCGGCACATCAAGCAAACATGGTGCTTCGTGTTTTGGCAGAAAATTATGAACCATAACAAATAAAAGAAAGAGGGATTTATATGCAAAAAGATGATAAGCTCGTGATTGGCGGACATGAATTTCATTCAAGATTTATTCTTGGTTCTGGGAAATATTCATTAAACTTGATTGAGGCTGCTGTAAAAGATGCACAAGCAGAAATTATCACACTTGCTGTGCGTCGTGCCAATACAAAAGAGCAAGAAAGTATTTTGGACTATATTCCAAAAGAAGTGACACTTTTGCCGAATACATCTGGAGCAAGAAATGCAGAAGAAGCTGTGCGTATTGCAAGATTGGCAAGAGAATTGGGTTGTGGTGATTTTGTGAAAATAGAAATTATGAAAGATACAAAATATCTACTGCCGGATAACTATGAAACCATCAAAGCAACAGAAATTCTTGCAAAAGAAGGTTTTGTGGTTATGCCTTATATGTATCCAGATTTGAATGTTGCACGTGATTTGGTAAATGCCGGGGCGGCAAGTATTATGCCTTTGGCATCGCCCATTGGTTCCAATAAAGGGCTTGCGACAAAAGAATTTATACAAATTTTGATTGATGAAATAGATTTACCAATTATTGTAGATGCAGGTATTGGCAGACCTTCACAGGCTTGTGAGGCGATGGAAATGGGAGCAGCAGCAATCATGGCAAATACAGCTTTGGCAACTGCGGGCAATCTTCCGCTTATGGCAGCTGCATTTAAACAAGCGATTGTAGCAGGTAGAAATGCTTATCTTTCTGGACTTGGCAGAGTGCTTGCAAGGGGAGCTTCTGCATCAGACCCATTGACGGGATTTTTGCATGACTGAGGAGGTGTGCATATATGGAAAATAAATTTTTTGTAGATGGTGCATATCTTTCACCAGAAGCACTTGCTAAAAAACACGAAATTGAAAGAAATCCTGCTGTACGCAAAAACCATATGGAATATTTGCCGGGTATGGAAATTATAAAATCTGATGTTTGCGAAACAGTCATCAGCCAAATGAAGTCTTATGATTATACAAAATATACAGAAAAAGATGTTATGACTGCTTTGGAACATGAAACTTGTTCTGTGGAAGACTTTAAGGCATTGCTTTCTCCGGCGGCAGAACCATTTTTAGAACAAATGGCACAAAAGGCAAGCATAGAAACAAGCAAACATTTTGGTAATACGGTTTATATGTTTACCCCATTATATATTGCAAATTATTGTGAAAATTATTGTGTGTATTGTGGATTTAAATGTTATAACCATATACAACGCATGAAATTGACAATGGAGCAGATAGAACACGAAATGAAAATTATTGCAGATAGTGGTATGGAAGAAATACTTATTTTGACAGGAGAGAGCCGTGCCGAAAGTGATGTAACATACATTGGGGAGGCATGTAAATTGGCAAGAAAATATTTTAGAATGGTGGGTTTGGAAATTTATCCTGTTAATACAGATGAGTACCGATATTTACACGCATGTGGTGTGGATTAT
>CAJMNV010000172.1 GCA_905214825.1 uncultured bacterium
TTTATTTTTTTTATTGAAGAAAGTGCGAATATCCTATATACTGAAAAAAATGGAGCATACGTAACATATCATCGTCGCTCAGAGCCTAATGCCTGAAAACGCTAGGAAAACTGTACAAGATGGTACGAAATAAGACATACAAACAAATCATTTATCATAAAATAAAAAGATTTGTATGAAAGGTAAGGGGTAGAAACAGGTTTTTAAAATGATATGGTGAAAATAAGGAGGAATTGCCTTATGCAAAAATATAATGTAAATGTGGAAAATTTAAAATCCGGAATGCTGTATGACAAGAATGCAGAGCTGATTGCAATAATAAAATATGAGAAAGTTGATGACAATCTTTTCATTCATATGTTGGAACGGTTTATAAATCCTATCCCAAACGAAGCCTTTCTTGTAATGAAGACAAATGACAATAATAACATAACATTTCTTGTTTCTTTGCGTTGTATCTCTCTCAATCAAGGAATCGATAATTGTGCTCTTTGTATGGGGCATCAGATAAACATTGATAAAGGTATAAATACGAGAGGGGATTTGCGTGTTCCTGTTGAACTACCTATCACATTGGAAAGTTTAGCACTAGAAAACCCAGTGAAAGCATTCGTGAAAAACATCAGTGCAGGCGGTTTGTTCTTATTGGCAGGAGATTCTATTTCACAAGGTATGCATATTTTTTTTGAACTTCCAATAGAAAAAAATATATTGTATCTTTCTGCGGAAATTTTAAATAAAATTCCAACAGCAAATGAAAATGTATGGGGTTATGGTTGTCGTTTTATATCTCTAGATACAACAAGTGAGTCAAAAATTCGTCAATTTGTCTTTCAAGAGAATAGTCGTTATAGAAAGAATAAGAAATAGAAAATTGCATACAAAAGCTTAGTGCGACGAAATTGCCCTAAGCTTATGATTTGTTATGTAAAATTTGATACATGTATAGGTTGTATCCATTCCAATCTTTTTTATCTAAGATAAAAAAAGAAACAGCTCTGCTTTTTTCAAATATGGTACAGCAAAGTTCTGCTGTTTTTGGATTGTTCATTGTCATTTCCTCTTGGTAGTGAAAACAGAATATGTCATGACGAAAAATTCAATTTATATATTTATTATGTTGACAATTTTTGTTTTTGTTTATTTTCATTTGTTTCATTTGAAAAATCTTTGTTGGCAATATAAATGCCAATGCATACCAAAATCAGTGATACCAACCCTTGTATGGTAAATGCTTGATTTTGCTCTTTCAATAACACCGCACTCAAAATTACACCAAATACAGGATTCATAAAACCATAAACGGCAACTTTACTGACAGAATTATGTTTTAATAATATTCCCCATAAAGAATATGCCACAGCAGATATCAATGCCATATAAATTAAAAGCATGATGGATTGTACTGTAAAGCCGTGCAGTTTGCCACCCATGGAAAATCCAATCAGTGTCATGATTATGCCACCTAATGTAAATTGGTAACCACTCAGTGTAACGGGATTTTCATGTCGACCATATGTTTTGATGAGTACAGAAGAAAGTGCATAAGACAGTGTAGATAGAAATATACAGCCTTCCCCTAAGAAAGTCATAGACCCATTAAAACCAGTTCCATTTAAGTTAATAAGTACAACACCTGCAAATCCCAGAAGACAGCCGATAATTTTTCCTACACCCAATTTTTCATAATGAAAAATAAGAGCAGAAATCAAAATAGCAAGAAACACATTAGAAGCTTCAATAATAGAGGCTTTTACACCAGAAGTATTGGCAAGCCCAATATAGAAAAGTAAATACTGAATGACCGTTTGCACCAAACATAATTTGATAACCATTCTCCAAGAATTGCTTGCTGGAAAAAGCATTTTTCGGCTTAATATACTGCCAATGGATATGGTCAAAATACCTGCCAATACAAATCTTGCCCCAGCAAATACGATTTGAGAGGCTGTGTCATCAGCGGCAATGTGAAATAGAGCATAACCGATTTTGATACAAGGAAATGCACTGCCCCATAAAAAGCAACAGACCATAGCAAGTAGTGCAACTACCCAGCCTGTTTGTAAAAAAGTTTCTTTGTTTTTCATAAATATTGTTTTACACCTCTTTCATAATTTATCATCACATTTTGCACTGTTTCCCAAACATGACATTTGTTATTTGCGAAAAGGTTTTCCTATTTACCAATGCATGATATGTACCACAACAGCCTAATTTAAATGTGCATCATTGCGGTCTTTGAGTAGTTTGATACTTGCTATGGTAGAAAGCTCATTGTGCTAAATTGCATAAACGACACTGCCACATAATGTGGATATGAACAATGGTTATGCTAGAAAGCATAACCATTGTATGTGCAAAATATGATGTATCCAAACAATGCTTAACAAAATCCCTTAACAAAAATGTTAATATTATTATATAAAACTGCCAAGTTGATATTTTGTGCATGGTCTATACCTGCGGTACTAATGCCAATTACTTCACCATACATATTCAATACAGCACCACCGGAAGAACCATGAGATGTTGGGGCAGTAAATTGCATCATATCAACAGTATCTATGGTACGAAACCCAGAAATAATACCATCTGATACAGAATTGAATAAGCCCAATGGACTGCCAATCGCAACCACTTTTTGCCCTCGTACCAGTGCTGTATTCCCCTGATAGATGGGCAAAGGATTTAACTTTCTGGAAATTCGTATGATAGCCAAATCATCAACAGAATGATATTTAATCAATTCATCTGTTTTATAAACGGTATCATCTTCTTCAATATGCACAGAATAGAAATATCCCCCTTGTACCACATGATAATTTGTCAGTATATAGCCATCTTTTCCAATCATAATCCCAGAACCAGAGCCTACAGGTTTACCACTTTGGTCATGTATGGTAATCATTACAATAGAAGAGGCTAACTGTGCAAGTTGCTCAAAGCTTTTTTCTTTTCGTTCTGGTATGCTGTTGTTACTTGGTTTTGTTTCTGTTATTTTTTCTTTTGGTGTATTTGTTTTTCTGTTGCGTTCTGGTATGCGTATACGAACGGTATTTTGATGATTGCT
>CAJMNV010000173.1 GCA_905214825.1 uncultured bacterium
TAAAAAAAACCAAAGAAAAAAGGGTTATTCAGAAAAGGTTAATTGTAAAGTGTGAAAAAAGAAACGTGGTTTTTTTATCAAAGAATGTTTGAGAAAAGCCACGTTTTTTTATGAAGATATATAAGATGTTTGAATACAATATTCATTTGTTCCAAAAAATATATTTTGATTTAGTTGTTTTTTACAAAATAGTTTGTGTATAAAGTAATTGAATTGACAATAATAGATAGATATTGTAAACTATATGTGAACAGGAGGTTTTCCTGTGGTATAAAATTATTATTTTTCTAAAAAAGAAAGGGAGATTAATTATGAAAAAATTTCTTTCTCTGCTGATGGCTTCCGCTATGGCGGTAACCATGTTGGCAGGCTGTGGCGGTAGTGCAGAACAAGCACCAGCAACGGATGGTGCAGATGCAAGTGCAGACGGTGCAAAAGTGTACAACGTTTGTAACTTGGTAAACGGGAACTTAGGTGACAAATCTTTTTTTGACTCTGCAGAATCTGGTTTGAAAAAATTGTCTGATGTCGGCAGAATTAAATACCAGACCATGGAAATGGGTGGTACAACAGAAGATGAACCAAAATGGCAAGCAACTTTGGAAGAAGTATCTGCTTCCGGGCAATATGATTTGATTATTGTGGGGACAAACCAAATGCCTGACTATTTGCAAAATGTAGCAAAAAATTATCCTGACCAAAAATACTTGATTTATGATGATACATCTTTCACATTGCCAAACGTTGTAAACTTGGGTTATGCACAAAATGACTTGGGTTACATGGTTGGGGCTTATGCAGCAGCAATGACAACACAAACAGATGTAGCAAATATCAACGAAGATCCTGTGATTGGTTTTGTAGGTGGTATGGACGCACCTGTTATCAATGACTTCTTGTATGGTTATATCTTGGGGGCACAGTCTGTAAATCCTGATATTAAAGTGGATACCAGATATGCAAACAGCTATGTAGACCCTGCAAAATCCAAAGAATTGGCAGAATCTATGATTAACGACAAAAAATGTGACATCATCTGGGGTGTTGCTGGTAATGCTGGTAATGGTGCAGCAGAAGCATGTTTGGAAACAGGAAAATCTTATTTTATTGGTGTGGACTCTGACCAAGAAGCAACATTCAGCCCAGAAATGGCAGCAATTACATTGACTTCTGGTTTGAAAAATATCGGTGACTCTTTGGTATGGTTCTTTGACGAATGGGACGCTGGTACAGAATACTTTGGCCAACATGTTATGATTGGTATCAATGAAGGCGGCGTTGGTTTGGTAACAGATAAAAACTATGACAAAATGACACCCGACAGCGTAAAAGAAATCATGGAAAAAACCATTACATCTGTAAAAAGTGGTGAAGTAGAAGTACCTACCGCAATTGGTGATACAACAAATGCAGCAGTAACATTGAGAGACGCTGTAAAACCTTAATGAAAAAAAGTAATTTGGTTCGCTGAAAGTGTTTAAGAGAAGGGAGCTAAAACAGCTCCCTTTTTTTCATCATTCTGCGTATTGAAAAAATCTGTTGATGATTATGATAAAATCAAGACAAAAGATTTTTTGAAAATGCAGAGGAGTTCAGAAATATGATAAAAAAATAAAAAAGGAGGCAGACCCAATGATGACAGAACAGGTATATGCTGTACAAATGAAGGGAATTACCAAAGTATATCCAAATGGTATCGCCGCTAATCAAGGCGTTAATTTTGATGTCAAAAAAGGTGAAATTCATGCACTGATGGGTGAAAATGGTGCGGGAAAATCTACGTTGATGAAAATGTTGTTTGGCTTGGAACAGCCAACAGAAGGCGAAATTTATATCAATGGAGAAAAAGTCAATTTATCTTCTCCAACTGTGGCGATTGCAAAAGGGATTGGTATGGTGCATCAACACTTTATGTTGGTACCTAATTTGACAGTTGCAGAAAATATTGTTTTGGGTATGGAACCAAAACGCAGCAAAATGTTTATGGATTATAAAAAAGCGGTGGAAATTACAAAAGAATATGCACAAAAATATAACTTGCATGTTGACCCTGATGCAAAAGTGAGAGATATTCCTGTTGGTATGAAACAAAAAGTGGAAATATTGAAAGCATTGGTGCGTGGTGCAAAAATATTGATATTGGACGAACCAACCGCCGTTTTGACGACACAAGAAACAGAAGAATTGTTCAAAGAATTGATACATTTAAAAGAACAAGGGTATACAATGATATTTATTTCTCATAAACTGCACGAAATCAAAAAAATTACAGACCGTATTACCATTGTACGTGCAGGGAAATCTATGGGGGTATACCAGACGGCAGATATTACAAAAGAAGATATTTCTCGTTTGATGGTTGGTCGTGATGTTATTTTGACAGTGGAAAAAGAAAAAGCACAACCAACAGATGTGGTATTGTCTGTGAGAGATTTGGAATATACAAATGAATGGAACAAAAAAATGTTGAACAAGCTCTCTTTTGATGTAAGAAAAGGTGAGATTTTGGGCATTGCTGGTGTAGAAGGCAATGGACAAAGAGAATTGGTGGATATGTTGTTTCACTTAAATAAACCAGACAGTGGAACTGCAACCGTAAATGGCGAGAGCGTGATTGGCAAACCACAAAGAAAAATTCGTGATATTGGGGTGTCTTTGATACCGGAAGACCGTATGACATTTGGTATGGCAGGGACAGCAAGTATCGAAGAAAATATCATTAGTGACCGTTTTGCAGATAAGAAGTACAACAAAGGGCCATTGTTTGATATGAAAAAAATGCACGAAGATACCGACCAGTTGATAAAAGATTATAAAATCAAATGTAAAACCAGAAAACAACAAGTGGGCATGTTGTCAGGTGGTAATATTCAGAAAGTGGTTGTGGCAAGAGAATTTTCTGCTGACCCTGTGTTGATTATTGCAGACCAGCCAACACGTGGGATTAACGTTGGTGCAACAGAATTTATCCGTAAAAAATTGGTGGAGTTGAGCCGTGCAG
>CAJMNV010000174.1 GCA_905214825.1 uncultured bacterium
CCCTATGGACGAAGATTTGCCATTGCTTGACACAAACCCTGGGGCAGTTCGTGCAAAAGCATACGATATTGTATTAAACGGTTATGAATTGGGTGGAGGCTCTATCAGAATTCATCGCAGAGATATTCAACAAAAAATGTTTACACTGCTTGGCTTCACGCAAGAAGATGCACAAGAACGCTTTGGCTTCTTGTTAGATGCATTCAAATATGGTGTACCACCACATGGCGGTTTGGCATTCGGTTTGGATAGAATGATTATGTTGATGAGTGGTGCAACCAGTATCCGTGATGTTATCGCATTCCCCAAAGTCAAAGATGCTTCTTGCCCAATGACAAATGCCCCCAATGTGGTAGAACAAAAACAGCTTGATGAATTGGCAATTTGTTTCAATGAAGAATTACTGAAAGCTGCACAAGCAGAAGATGCAGAATAATATTGCATAATAAAAAAAGCCTTATTTAAAATAAGGCTTTTCTTTTTTCCGGCAACAATATTTTTGTTTCAAAATCGGTTGCTTTTGCATGATTTTGTAACAAAATTTCTGCCTGTTGCAACCACATATCCAATTTTTCCCCGCCATCAAAACAATAAAATACCATCAAAATTTCTTTTGTATCTTCTGTCACCATTGTTCGCAGACTATCACTGGTTGGATTGCCAAATGCTCCCAAATCATCAAATAATACAGGCAAAAACGCAATATGCAATACATCTTTTCCAATCCCTTGATACGCAGTCCCTTCTTCAGCACGTTTCCAAACAATATCCCCTGTTATTTTTGCCACATCATACGTCCCCATAGAATACCCCGACGCAATGGAAAGAAAATTTGTAATATCTACCACATTGTTAATGTCATACAATCCTCTTTCTTTCGCAATCCGTCTACACATCGCCTCCGCAGAACAACGATAACGGTTTGGGTCTTTTTTCAGTGCTTTATACGCCTTTCTTGTGGATTGTATGGTATCTCTTTTATTTGCTTGTGAAAGTTCTGTTTCTGCCAATTCTGCAATTTTATTTTGAAACAACGCCGCAAAATCTGCATCTTTTGTATACACAGACACCCGACATTGCAACAAACCCAAAACCACATTTTGACAATATTGTGTAATGCTTTTTGAAATATTTACCGAAAGCAAAAATAATCCCTCCTTTATTTATATTTACCATACACTTTTTTGCAAAAAATAGCAAGTCGAAAAGATTGCATTGCATTTTTGACAAAAAACAAGTATCATATTGAAGAAAGGAGCGATTGGAATTATGACAGATGCGGTATCATTATTGGTTTCTTGCACAGAATATTATGCATATTTGAAAAATATTGCGGGAAATCATGTATATGTATCATTAGAAAAAAATGGTCTGGTAAACACATTGTTACAAACCCAAGTACATTTTCCCAGTATGGACTTAGATTTTTACATGGGGTTATTAGATGGTTTGTTGGCAATGGAAAGTGATGCAACAGAAAATGCATATGCGGCATACAAAGCCAGAACAGAATTGGTAATTGATGTTGTCAATCGTATTGCCAAAACACACCATATGCAGGCACCAGAAGCTTGTCAAATGTATTACAATTCCCGTGTTGCTGAAGCTGTGTCGGAAGACAGCACAAACTATTATCAAAAATCAGCTGATGAAATTTTTGCATTGGTAGAGCAACAAGCATAATACATAAAAAATACCACAATACAAATCATATTGTGGTATTTTTATATTATTTCTGCAATTGTTCCAAGCGTTCTTCCACTTGTGCCAATATTGCTCTATACTTCTGTTCTTTTGCTTTTTCTTCGTCAATGACTTTTTGTGGTGCTTTTGCCACAAAACCTTGGTTTGCAAGTTTCTTTTCCACACGTTCAATTTCTTTTTGCATTTTTTCTTTTTCTTTTTGCAAACGTTCCAGTTCTTTTGCAATATCCACCAATTCTGCCAAAGGCATATAAATGGTTGCATTTGTAATCACAACAGAAACCGCATCTTCCCCAATGCCGTTTTTATCTGCTTGTACAATCACCTCACTGGCATTGCCCAATGTTTTGAAAAATACTTTGCTGTGTTCAAAAATATGACGTACTTCTTCTTTTTCAGAAACCACAAACATTTGCACTTTTTTAGATGGTGCAACATTCATTTCTGCACGAATATTACGAATATTTCTCACCGCTTCTTTTATGGCATCAATTTCTGTTTCATTTTCGATATAGTTCCATTCCTCTTTATACACAGGCCATTGTGAAATCATAATGCTTTCTTCTTCGTCTTGTATATGACAGAACAATTCTTCTGTGATATAAGGCATGAATGGGTGCAACAATTTCAACGCATTCAGCAGTACTGTTTTCAATGTCCATAACGCTGCTTCTCTTGTGGTATCTTCTTTGTTGTACAAACGAGGTTTTACCATTTCGATATACCAATCGCAGTATTCGTCCCAAAGGAAATCGTAAATTTTTTGTGCTGCCAATCCCAATTCATAATGCTCCAAATTTTCGGAAACATCTTTTGCCAATGTATTGACTTTTGACAGTATCCATTTATCCGCAGATGTGAGCATCAACAGTTTTGTTTCCTGTTTTTCTTCCATATTCATCATCACAAAACGGCTTGCATTCCAAATTTTGTTACAGAAGTTGCGGCAATTATCCAATCTTTCCCAATAAAAACGCATATCATTGCCGGGTGCATTGCCTGTTATGAGCATCAAACGCAGTGGGTCTGCCCCATAATTTTTGATAACTTCCAACGGGTCAATCCCATTGCCCAATGATTTTGAGAATTTTCTGCCTTGGTCATCACGAATCAAACCATGTATCAACACATCATGGAAAGGCACTTCACCCATATTTTCCATACCAGAAAATACCATTCTTACTACCCAGAAGAATATAATATCATATCCGGTAATCAATGTGCTGGTTGGATAAAAATGTGCCA
>CAJMNV010000175.1 GCA_905214825.1 uncultured bacterium
GATGTGCGACCAATTACAACAGTATGGGGGATTGGGTACAAATGGGAATGAACAAAACAAACACACTCAAAACAGCTTTTTGGAAATTTTTGATGATGTTGCTTGTGGGTCTTTTCGTGGCTGTTTTTATTCCATTTGTGATATTCTTATTTGGTGTATCATTTGGCGTTGTCACTTATGCAGATTATGCAGAACGAAGTGTCAAAAATATTGCACCAATTATTGCGATGACACCAGAACTATCGGAGGTACAACTGCCTGCTGGCTGCAAGTATCTGTTGTTGGATAAGCATTATCAGATAATACAAACCAATTTGGATAAAGAAGATTTGCGTAATGCGATGGAATATGCAACGACCGGAAACATGAATGCGGCATTAAACAAACAATATTTGCTTGTGACACGTGAAAACGAATATGTGATTTTACAATATTACATTGGTTCACAGTTTATCAATACATGGCTCAATGCACATTTGCCATCTCCGGAAGTGCTGGTTGGTATTTTTATGGTGATCAACTGCGTTTTTGTTTGTGTATTTTTGACGACAAGATTTGCAAAAAATCTGCGTTTGCAACTTTTGCCGCTTTTTGAAGCAACATCACAGATTGCAGAACAAAACCTCGATTTTGAAGTGGGGCACTCAAAAATCAAAGAATTTGAACATGTATTGGTGTCCTTTTCAAATATGAAGGAAAAATTGAAATATGCTCTGGAACAGCAGTGGAAAACAGAACAGTTGCAAAGAGAACAGATTGCCGCATTGGCACATGATTTGAAAACACCTTTGACGGTCATGCAAGGAAATATTGACTTAATCTATGAAACACAACTAGACGATGTACAAAAACGATATGCCCAATATATTATGGAAAGTTCTGAGCAGATGCAAGCATATATCAAAATACTGATTGAAATATCCAGATGTTCCATGGGGTATCGGTTATGCAAAGAAACACACAATACAAATGTATTCCGAAATAAAATCGAAATGCAAATAGAAGCATTGTGTCATACAAAAGACATACATTTACAAATAGAAACATGTCATTTGCCAAATCAAATCATTGTAGATAGCAATTTGCTGGAACGTGCAATACTCAATATTGTATATAATGCTTTGGAATATTCACCAAAGGGTGGCGTTGTACAGATACAGATGATTTATGAAAATAGTTTTTTGCGAATAATAGTGATGGATGATGGACAAGGTTTTTCGGAATATGCACTGTACCATGCAATGGAACAATTTTATATGGAGGATAAAAGTCGCAACAGAAAAATGCATTTTGGTATGGGGCTTTACATTGCAAATGAAATTGCAAAACAGCATGATGGTCAACTGATATTAGAAAATTCCACACAAACGGGTGGGGCGAAAGTTACACTTTGTGTGCGTTGTTGAATGTTGACAAGAATGAGACATGGATTGGGTTTTTCTTTTTGGAAAATACAACAGCAAATGATATTGTAGCAATAAAAAAACTATGTTAGAATTTTCATATAATCACAAATTGGCAATGCAGAACAGAATATGATAAAAAATGTAAAAGGAGTGTCGAAAATGCCGAGTATCACAGATGTATTAGAAGCATTGGAAAAAAAAGCAAAATCAGAAGCAGAGTTCGCAACAAGAAAAGAAATTGCTCGCTCATTGTTGGCTGACAAAATGTCATTAGAACAAGTGGTAAAACATTCCAAATTGTCTTTGGCAGAAGTAAAAGCATTGGCACAGGAACAGAAGAAATAAAAATGATAAGAACCATGCATTTTTTTGCATGGTTTTTACAAATCAAAAATCAAACAGCAAAAAATGTCATAAAAACATAAATTTACGTTATTTGGATATGTTTGGGATTATATATGATTTAAAATAATCATAAAAATAATTTTTATTTGAAATGAAAAGCGAAATATGATAAACAAAAAAATTTGGTGGTGATGGTATATGATTTATGAAAAAAATGAAAGAAAGTTATTTTTGGATAAAGCAATTTCTATACAAAACGAATTGGCTGGCAAAATACAGTTGTGTGGTTGTAATGAGCAAGCGGTCAAAACGGTAGCAGGTGTAGATATGGCTTATTGGAAAAGACAAGAAAAAGAATATGCCGTATGTTGTATTGTGGTGTTGGACAAACAAACAAAACATGTCATAGAAACAAAACATGCATTTGGAGAAATACATGTGCCATATATGGCGGGTTGTCTTGCTTTTCGTGAATTACCTCTTGTTTTGGAAACAAGTAAAAAATTGGAAAAAATACCAGACTTGTATGTGTTTGATGGCAATGGCTATTTACACCCTCGCCATATGGGTATAGCGACACATGCTTCTTTCTATCTAAACAGACCGACAATCGGTGTTGCAAAAAGTTATTATAAAATTCATGATGTAGAATTTTGTATGCCGCATAATGAGAAAAATGCATATACAGATATTGTGATTGATGGAGAAGTTTATGGACGTGTTTTGCGAACAATGAAAGACGTAAAACCGATTTTTGTATCAGCTGGAAATTATATTGACTTAGATACAGCAACAGAATTGGTCTGTAATTTGACAAACAAAGAAAGCCATATTCCAATACCAACTAGATTGGCAGATATAGAAACACATAGAATGCGAGAATTATACTGCAATGTGAATATATAAAAAATGACATAATTGCAATTTTGGGTAAAAGAAATACAGGCAAAAATTCTATATTAAAAACGTTGTATGAAGATTTGAATACAGAAAACCAAACATTGGAATAT
>CAJMNV010000176.1 GCA_905214825.1 uncultured bacterium
ACCGTTGTTTGAAGCGATTGTTGCCCATATTCCTGCACCAAAAGGTGATACAGAAGCACCTTTGCAAGCATTGATTTCTACGATTGATTATAGTGAATATGTGGGTAGAATTGGTATTGGTAAAATTGAAAATGGTACACTGCGTGTAAATGATGAAGTTGTGGTTTTGAATATGCACAATGCAGAAAGTCAGAAAAAAGTGCGTATTACAAAATTGTATGAATTTGAAGGCTTGCAAAGAGTGGAAGTCAAAGAAGCAGGAGTTGGGCAGATTGTAGCATTGAGTGGTATTGAAAATATTATGATTGGGGATACCATTTGTTCTCCTGAAAAGCCAGAAGCATTGCCATTTGTTAAAATTTCCGAACCCACATTGTCTATGACATTTTCTGTCAATGACAGCCCATTTGCAGGACAGGAAGGTAAGTTCGTTACATCTCGTCATTTGCGTGACAGATTGCATAAAGAATTGAATACAGATGTAAGTTTGCGTGTGGAAGATACAGATTCTATGGACGCTTTAAAAGTTTCCGGTCGTGGGGAATTGCATTTGTCCATATTGATTGAAACATTGCGTAGAGAAGGTTATGAATTCCAAGTTTCCAAACCAGAAGTATTGTTCCACGAAATCGAAGGAAAAAAATGTGAACCAATGGAAGCTGTGACCATTGACGTACCAGAAGAATTTGTGGGTAATGTCATTGAAAAACTAGGGGCAAGAAAAGGCGAAATGACAAATATGTATCCATCAAAAGGTGGTTATACACGTTTGGAATTTTCCATTCCTGCAAGAGGTTTGATTGGGTATCGTAACGAATTTATGACAGATACAAAGGGAAATGGTATTTTGAATTCTGTGTTTGATGGGTACGAACCATACAAAGGGGAAATTCCAACACGTTCCCAAGGCTCTTTGGTGGCATTTGAAAGTGGTGAAGCCATTACCTATGGTTTGTATAATGCACAAGAAAGAGGCGATTTGTTTATTGGTGCAGGCGTAAAAGTGTATGAAGGTATGATTGTTGGTAGAAATGCAAGAATTGATGATATGGACATTAACGTATGTAAGAAAAAACAACTGACAAATACACGTTCTTCCGGTTCTGATGACGCACTGCGTTTGACACCACCCATACAAATGTCTTTGGAACAGTGTATGGAGTTTATTGGAGAAGATGAATTGTTGGAAGTGACACCAATCAGTTTGCGTATGCGTAAAAAGGTGTTGGATTGCAACCAACGTAGAAAAATCAGAGTGCATGGCAACAGATAAAAATGCAAAAAAGTAGTATAGACAGAGGTGCAGTATGACAAGGAAAACAAAGCAAAAAGGCTCCTTTTTGAAACAAGCGGCAATACTAGCATTTGCAGGAATATTGGTACGCTTTTTGGGGTTTGTGTATCGTGTGCCAATGACCAATATGCTGGGTGATGTTGGCAATGGTATATATGGTGCAGGGTATAATATTTATATGTTTTTGTTGATACTGTCCTCTGCGGGTTTGCCTGCGGCAATATCCAAACTGGTTTCTGAACGTTTGGCACTGCATCAATATCGCAATGCACATCGTGTGTTTCAAGTGTCATTATGGATTTCGACAACATTGGGCACGATATTTGCAGTATTGCTTGCATTGACGGCAAAAAAAATGGCAATATTGGTGGAGTCTCCAGATAGCTATTATGCCATACTGACACTTTGCCCAACGTTGGTAATTGTTGCAATTATGTCTGTGTATCGTGGATATTTTCAAGGTATGCATACCATGGTGCCAACGGCGATTTCTCAAATTGTGGAACAAATATTTAATGCATTTTTTAGTGTGTATTTGGCGTATTTGTTTTTGGGTATTGCGGTACCTGTGGGGCAAACAAAAAATCTGCCTTTGGGAGCGGCAGGTGGTACGATGGGTACGGGCATTGGTGCGGCGGCAGGTTTGGTTGTGGTGTGTATTAGCTATTTGCTCATTCGTCCGGATTTGCTAAGACGTGCAAAATGTTATCAACAATCCCATGAAGAAAGCAAAAGGCAACTGGCAAAAAAAATCATGCAAACCGCATTGCCGATTATTGCAGGTACAGCGGTTTTTAGTATCACAAATTTGATTGATATGGCAATGGTGACAAAAATATTAAAAAGTATTGGTTTTTCCGAAATGGAAGCAACAGCATTGTATGGACAGTTAAATGGGAAATATGTTACATTGACTACATTGCCTGTTTCCATATCTACGGCGATTGCAACAGCTGTGTTGCCAAGCATTGCAGCATCAAATCGTTTGGGTGAAAGAAAACAAGTCAAAAGAAAAATGAATTTGACAATGCGCATATCCATGATTATATCTGTGCCTGCATCGGTGGGTATTGCGGTACTAGGCCCACAGATATTGGCAATGCTGTTTCCATCTGCAAAAGAAGGCGGTATGCTTTTGGTTGTGGGTGGTGTTTCGATTATATTTTTGGCGTTATGCCAGACAGCAACAGGGATATTACAAGGGCTTGGCCATATCAAAGTGCCTGTTGTGGGAGCTTTGTTGGGGGCAGTGACAAAAGTGATACTCAATGCGGTGTTGATACAAATTCCGATATTGAATGTATTGGGGGCAGTGCTTTCCACAACAGGTTGTTATTTGGTAGCGGCGGTATTTGATGTATGT
>CAJMNV010000177.1 GCA_905214825.1 uncultured bacterium
GTAACTGTTGTTCTTCCGGTTCTGTTTTTTTGCGTTTTGGTGTCGGAGAAAACACTTTTTCCACTGCCTGCCACCCTTCTTGCAACACCACTTTTCCTTTTGATAAAAAACATTCATTTTCTACTTGGCTATACACTTTTGTAACCTCATACAAATACGGTGGATAAAACACGGCAATAAACCGCCCTGCAATCAAATCAAAAACATTTTTTTCTTCTGTTGTCAAATGTTCTGTTTTGATATTGGTATCTGTGGGAATAATAGCATGATGGTCTGTGACTTTACTGTTGTCGACAATGCGTTTGTGAAATGTCATAGACCGCAATGCTTCTTTTGCATATATGCCATATGTGGTTGTTTTTTCCAGCTTTTGCATGGTTTGTTTGACTTTTGTCTGCATATCATCGCTCAAATAGCGGCTGTCTGTACGTGGATATGTGATCATTTTTCTTTTTTCATATAACGCCTGTGCAATCTGTAATGTTTTCTGTGCAGCGTATCCGAATTTGCGATTGCACTCTCTTTGCAATTCTGTCAAATCATATAATAAAGGCGGGAACTGCTTTTTTTGTTCTGTTTCTGTTTTGGCAATGACACCGCTTTTGGTTTTCACACGAGAAACAATTTGTTCTGCTTGTTCTTTTTTCTTTATTTTGGTTTGTTCTTTTTCATCTATCCAAAACCCTGTATATGTGCCAAAATTTGCTTCCACTTCAAAATAATCTTGTGCAACAAATGCATCAATTTCTTTTTGACGTTCCACAATCAAAGCAAGCGTTGGCGTCTGTACACGTCCAATGCTCAACAAAGCATGGTATTGTATGGTATAAGCACGAGAGGCATTCATACCGACCAGCCAGTCTGCCTCTGCACGACATTTTGCCGATTGGTACAACAAGTCATAATCCGCACCATTTTTCAAATTTGCAAAACCATCTTTGATTGCTGTTTCTGTCATACTGGATATCCATAACCGCCGAAATGGTTTGTTGCATTTTGTCATATCATAAATATAGCGAAATATCAATTCCCCTTCTCTTCCGCTGTCTGTGGCACAAATGATTTCTCCCACCTCTTTGCTGTGCATCAACTGATGCAACACTTTTAATTGACTGCGTGTTTTGGTTATGGATTTCAATTTCATATTTTGCGGCAATATGGGCAAATTTTCAAAACTCCATATTTTGTAAGCAGTGCTATATGCTTCTGGTTCTGCCAATGTCACCAAATGCCCGATTGCCCATGATATGATGTATTGTTCACTCATCAAAAAACCATCGCCTTTGCCTTTGACACCCAAAACTTTTGCAATATCTCTGGCAACAGATGGTTTTTCTGCAATCACCAATGTTTTTAACATTTGTTTCGCCTCCTTTGTGCGTCATTTCAGTATACCATTGTCCATATAGAAAATCAAAGCAATTTTTGGCTTTTTTATCAAACTTCATTGGCTTTTCATTGACAAACAAATGACATTTGTTTTACAATGTAACGATAAAACCTTGTACAAATGGAGGTCTTTTCATGTCAAATTATCAAATTATATCAGATAGTTCTTGCGATATCCCTTCTGCATTTTTGCAAACATTGGATATTGGCATTGTTTCTTATTATGCAACATTTGACACCGTACAATATTATAAAGAATTGTCGGAACTAACAGCAGACGAATTTTATGACAAAATCAAAGCACAAAAAGTATATCCAAAAACATCATTGCCACCCATACAAGATTACATTGATGTTTTTGAGCCTTATCTAAAAGAAGGCAAAGATATTTTATGTATTTGTTTGACTTCCAAATTCAGCGGTTCTTTTCAAAGTGCCAACAATGCAAAACAAATATTGTTAGAAAATTATCCCAATCGCCGTATCGAAGTATTGGACAGCATTTGTGTCACAGGCACACAAGGACTTTTGGTTTGGGAAGCATGTCGTATGCAAAACGCAGGCTATGATATGGACAAACTGATTGACACATTAAACCAACAAAAACAAACAACAAAAATCAATTTTACCGTAGAAAATTTGGATTTTTTACAACATGGTGGACGTGTTGGCAAAGCTGCTGCTTTTGCAGGTGCAATTTTGAATATCAAACCTGTCATCGTCATGAAACAAGGCGAACTGTTTCCAGAAAGCAAAGTCAGAGGGCATAAAAAAGCACTCAAAACCATATTGGACATGACAAAACAAGAAATCGGTAACCAAAAGCATTGCTACCATCTTTGTGTCATTCGTGGCGAAAAAGAAAAACAAGAAGACGCAGAAATGCTTATTTCGGCATTGCAACAAGAAGGCTTCTTTGTCGAGCCAAACCCTTGGCATATTGGGATTACCATTGGTACACATGCAGGACCAACTGCTGTTGGTATTTGTTACATAAAATCTTATGATATGCAATAAACATAAAATTGCAAAACAAAAGAGGAACATGCATTGATTTTTTCAACAAATGTTCCTCTTGTTTATGATTTTATTCTTTTTCTGCTGATGCTACATCGTCGCTTATTTCATCCACAAATACCTCTTGTTCAATTTCTTCTGTATGTTCTTGTTGTTTCCACAACGGCAATTTGACAATACACTTAAACAAATCCCCATCAATTTGCACTTGGAATTTGCCGCCTT
>CAJMNV010000178.1 GCA_905214825.1 uncultured bacterium
AAATATATATTTGATAAAATTCCATCTACACATTATATCAGAGTGGAAGTAGCGGCATACGAAAAAGCAAGATTGTATTATGATAAAACATTGGTGCGTTTGTTGGATACGGGTATTTATTATTTTTGGAAAACAGCAACAAAAGTGCAGGCTGGTATTGTGGATATGCGTTTGTTGCAAATGGAAGTCAATGGGCAAGAAGTGCTGACACAAGATAAAGTGACCATTCGTGTGAATTTTGTTTGCCATTATAAAATTACGGATTATGTCAAAGTATTGACAGAAATTGATGATTACAAAGAACAAATGCATGTTGCAATACAGCTTGCATTGCGAGAATATGTGGCAAAATATCGCATGGACGAATTGTTGGAAAATAAACAAGAAGTTTCTGATTTTGTATTCCAAAAATTGAAAGAAAAAGAAGAAATGTTTTATGTGGATATACTAGATGCAGGTATCAAAGATTTGATATTGCCAGGTGATGTGCGGGATATTATGAATACAGTGCTTTTGGCAGAAAAAAGAGCACAAGCAAATGTCATCACACGCAGAGAAGAAGTTGCTTCGACTCGTTCTTTGTTGAATACTGCAAAATTGATGGAAGAAAATAAAATATTGTATCAGTTGAAAAAATTGGAGTATTTGGAACGTATTTGCGAAAATGTGGGCAATATTCAAGTAAATGGTGGACAGGATTTGTTGACACAGTTGACAACTGCTTTACAAGGAAATGGATAAAGGAGGGATAGTATGTTCACTATAAAAGGAAAATATACAGAGGCAAAAGTATTTGCAGATACATTAGAAGATAGTGCAAGAGAACAAATACAAAGATTGTGTCAACAGTCTTTTGTAAAAGATTGTTGTATTCGCATTATGCCGGATGTACACGCAGGGGCAGGTTGTGTGATTGGCTTTACTGCGGATTTGGGTGAAAAAGTCATTCCCAATATTGTGGGGGTGGATATTGGGTGTGGTATGTTGACGGTGGAAATTGGCAAACAACCCATAGATTTTGCAAAATTAGATGATATTATACACCGTTTTGTGCCTGCGGGAAAATGTGTGCATGAAGGACGCAAAGAAAGATTGCCAAGTTTGCAGTCATTGCATTGTTATCGTTCTTTGAAAAAGACAAAACATATTGAGAAAAGTATTGGCACATTGGGGGGTGGCAATCACTTTATAGAAGTAGACGTGGACGAAGCAGGCAATCAATATTTGGTTATTCATACGGGCAGCCGCAATTTGGGCAAACAAGTTGCAGAAATTTATCAAAATTTGGCATATGATATTCTGCGTGGGAAAGATACGTTGTTGGAAGAAAAAAAGAAAGTGATTGAAACATATAAAGCACAAGGTAGAAAAAAAGAAATACAACCTACAATTCTTGCATTAGAAAAAGCATTTCAAGCAAAAGAAATTGATTTGCCAAAAGAATTGTGCTATTTGACAGGAGAATACAGAAAGATGTATTTGGAAGATATGACATATTGTCAAGCATATGCAACCAAAAATAGACGTGAAATTGCAAATATCATATTGGGGCATTTATTTGAAAAAGAGTTAACAGATTTTCCACATTTTGAAACCATACACAATTACATCGACCACGAAAATAATATGGTGCGAAAAGGTGCAGTTTCTGCAAAAAAAGATGAAATATTGCTCATTCCCATCAATATGCGAGATGGCAGTTTGATTTGCAAAGGCAAGGGCAATCCAGATTGGAATTATTCTGCACCACATGGTGCAGGCAGAATATATAGCAGAACCACTGCGAAAAAAGAATTGTCTGTGGAAGAATTCCAAAAAGAAATGGAAGGCATTTATACCACAACCGCAGACAGCACAACATTAGATGAAAGCCCTATGGCATACAAATCTATGGAAGAAATTGTAAAACATATCGAACCAACCATAGAAATTATCAAACAAATTCGCCCTGTTTACAATTTCAAAGCAGGTGAATAAAAAAGGAGGGCCGTTATGCGTACAATCATTGAACAAAAACTCAAGGAAATTGAACAAAAAGAAAATGTTGTGATACTATACGCTGTGGAGTCCGGAAGTCGTGCTTGGGGATTTGCTTCCACAAATAGCGATTATGATGTACGGTTTATTTATATACGCAATCCAGAGCATTATTGGAAATTGGAAAAAACAAAAGATGTCATAGAATGGCAGTTAGATGAAACATTGGACATCAATGGCTGGGATTTGCAAAAAGCATTGCGTTTGTTACATCGTTCCAATGCGACATTATTTGAGTGGCTCAGTTCCCCCATTGTATATCGTACTTGTGATATATGGGAAGAAATCCGTCCACAGATGATGCAATGCTTTTTGGCAAAAACGGGACAATATCAGTATTTGCATACCGCACAAAAACAATATGACAGGTATTTGACAGGAGAAAGCGTAAAATTGAAAAAGTATTTTTATGTGTTGCGTCCTTTGTTGGCAGTAAAATGGATACAAAAATATCAAACACCACCCCCAATGCTTTTTGAAACATTAGTGGAAGATGTATTGGAACAAGACTTAAAACCGATTGTGACAGATTTGTTAGAGCAAAAAAGAACAGTAACCGAAAAAGGAGAAACATTGCACAATGC
>CAJMNV010000179.1 GCA_905214825.1 uncultured bacterium
TGTAACAGAGGATGCTTCCCAGTGCCAGGTAATCTCCGGTTCTGATCAGGCATTTCTTTTAATTTGTCTATTGTTGGCTGATAATCCGGATTATCTATCATTTCAGGATTTTTAATAGGGTCTGCCGGCTTATTTGCATCAAAATTTGGATTTTTTATTTGTCTTGGTGGATTAACATCAACACCTCGGAATGTCAATCTGCCATCATCTTCCAATTTAAATGGTGCTTCATCTATTTTTTCACCACCATACAAATATCTATCACCATATTTATTATTCATCGCCAACACAATGGATTCTTGCATACCTTTCAATGTTTTTGCATATGTTTTTCTTGTTTCTGGGCTGGTTGCCCCATTGATAGAACGCAACATATCTTCTGTTACCTGTTCAGATAAGATACTACTAACTTGCAACGCCCCTTCTGAAACATTATCAAACAAAGATTGTGTATTTTCCACATTTTCTAATTGTTGTGTTGTTCTACTATATTCTCTCCACAAACGGAATGATTTTGATGCACCGGAAAGATCCTCTGCTGCATAATTAAACTGACGATTTGTCAAAACTTTGTTTCTGCTGCTGTCCAAGTTCATAATCGCTTTATTCAAATTACGGTTATAATTTCCCATAATGGATCTTGTACTAATTCTTGAAACCATGTTTCATTACCTCCCTATGTATTATACACCCATTCTATTAATCAATGTGTCCAAAATTTCATCTAATGTAGTCATCATTCTTGCAGATGCTGCATAAGATTTTGAGAAACGCATCATGTTGATACCTTCTTCGTCCATACTAACTGCTGATAAATTATCACGAGAACCATTGATTTGTCCTGCCATGGTTACATGGTTGTTCAATATTTCTGTGGTGGATTTAATATCTTGCCCCAATGTCATCACCATATTGGAGTAGAATTCTTCAAATGTACCTGTGAATAAGCCTTCGCCCTGTCCTGCCCCTTGTGTGGTAAATGGTCTTGATTTATCCATTTCCGCAATCATGTCCAAAATATTGCTTGAACCTTTGTCATTGTTTATCAAACTACCTTTATCCATGTCTGCTGGTGTTGGCGGATTTTGTGCCCCTTTTTGTAATTGCCATTTTGCATCATTGTTTTTGATAACACCATATTCTTTTTTTGTCCAACCTTCTGCAATCTGGATATTATCCGCAGACCAATCTGCATTTGGGTCTTTCTTGGTAAACAATGGGAATTCTTTCATCAATGGCTCTTGTGGATTATTGGGGTCCATCACTGCATTACCATCTGCATCAACCACAGGTACTTTATTCATATCATTCATAGTTGTTGCAAGATCTCTTGCCAACACATCCAGCATATTTTCATAATATCCAATACCTTTTGTTGTTGTTGGTGGATTATCAAATTCGCCTTTTGCATTCAAATGTTCCAAAGAGCTTTTCAAAGAACCTGTTGACAAACTGTTTGTAATGTCAATAGGAAATGGTTTCATACCACCAAGTCCATCAGGGCCAGTATATTTCAAGCTCCAATTTCCTGTTGCCTGATCTTTTTCTACCTCCAATGAGCCAGGGTATTCATCAATTAACAGGGGTAGTTCTTTTCCATCACCTGATACAAAATTGATTGTCAATTCATCCACTTTTCTGCCATCTGTTACAGTGATTGGTTTATATTTTACCTCGATAGGCATATAACTTGCCAATTCATCAATCAGCATATTTCTTTGGTCTTTCAATTCCAAAGCACTATCGCCACAGACTTCTGCACTTTTGATACTTTTATTCAGCTCTGCAATATTTTTCAATATATTGTTAATCGCAGGAATATCCACATCTTTCAAATCAGTTTCTGCATCTTTTCTCACTTTTTCCAACTGTTGTGAATAAGAGTTCAACAGTTTCACCAAAGAATCGGCAGAACCTCTCACCATACTATCATGTTCAACAGCATTGGGGTTTTTTGATAATTCATTCAACTGTTTTCTAAAATCAGCCAACTGGTTATGGATACCGCCGCCACCATCTGTTTTGCCTGTTTCGTCCAAAATATCTTGCACATTTTGCAGACCAGATGTTTTAATATCATATTGCCCAACAAAAGAGATTTCGTTGCGGAAACGTCTATCCAAAAATGGATCTCTCACCTGTCCTGTACCCGTCACCCATACACCATTCCCAATATTTGCCATACCAGAAGCATAACGATTGCTTCCTCCCCCAACATTCAAACTTACTTGATCGATATACTGTCTGGTATATCCTGGTGTGTTGATGTTACTTACATTTTGCCCTGTGATATTCAAGGCCTGTTGACTGGCACTCATACCCAAACGTGCTGTCATAAAACCGCCAAATGTTGAATTTATCATACGATAACACTCCTTTTAAAAATTCCAATTTTTTATACTCTACGGCTGGTAAAACTTTTTGTTGGCTGCTTTACCTTTCCATGCCCTTCATAAACACTGCCTTTACTGCCTTGCATTTTTTCCAATTTTTTATCAATTTCATGCAAATGAAATTCCAATGCACTTCTTGCATTTCTTTCTATTTCTTTTTATTTCTTCATATTTTTTTTCTTCTTTTTAAACAATCTTTCTTTCT
>CAJMNV010000180.1 GCA_905214825.1 uncultured bacterium
GCGGATGGCTGATCAATCATATTTTAAAGATGGATACGCAGATTGAAAAGACAGGAAGGATTTCCCATTCACCATATGAATTGCGTCCTTTGGACAAACTTCTGTACAAGGGTGTGCCAAACAGCCTTGGCAACCATTTGTAACAATAACATGCTTTTCCGGACACGCATGGCATGCAAACTTGATAATGTTAATCAAAGGGGGGTCATAATATTTTTTGGCAATGACACTTTCTTCGATATTTTCAGAAACAGGGGCAGATTCCGCGGCAGTTCTCACTGGCAAACCAATAGCAAGACGCAAACGTTCGCCAATAATTGCACGTTCCAAAAAAATGCTTTCTCGATAAGATGCCAATTCACCTGGCAATATTTTGAATGGAAGCTGTTCAATTTTCTTTGCATAGTCTCCACCTTCATATGCCATTCTTGCAACTTCTGTAAATACTTTTCTGTGAATATCTGTTACAGATGTATAAATCCCTCTCATATTTTTACTCCTTCATATTATGGTATTTTCATTCAGATACTTTTTCACGAAACAAATTATAACATTTCTCCAAATTTGTTGCAATTAGTACTTTTTGAAAATTATTACAAAAAATAAATCAATTTTTTGAATATTTTTCATTTTTTAATAGTAAAACCAAAATAAAAAAGGTAATACAGAAGAAACCATATTACCTTTTGTACCTTTTATTTCACCAGTTTTGAAATTGTCTTAAATTGTGGAGATTTTGCACCACCTGTCAACTCGAACAAAGCCCCTTCACAAGTTGTCAGATAAGCCCCTTCTTTTTCCATACGTTTCAGACCAATTTCTTTGTCGTAAGGTTTTCTAGAACCCACACAATCCGCCACAACAAACACATGCATGCCTGCTTCCAACAAATCCAAAACCGTTTGCATCACACAAATATGTGCTTCTACACCGCAAACCAATATATTTTTTTTACCTGTTTGTTTCACCCAATCTGCAATCTCATCACATGCACAGCAAGAAAAAGATGTTTTTTCCAAATATGTGAAATCTGTAAAAGCCTCTTTGATTGCTGGTATTGTTTCACCCAAACCTTTTGTATATTGTTGGGAGAATGCAATTGGTACACCAAATTCTTGCAAACCTTTTGCCAATATCACGGTTTTGTCAACAATGGCTGCATTGTCATCAATGGCAGGCACCAAACGTTCTTGAAAATCAATAAATAATGCTGCGGTTTCTTGTGCATTTAATTTCATATACAAATACCTCCTAAACGTATAAAAAAGGATACTATCATCAAATCCCGCATGAAATTGACTGATTTTGTTATGCGGTATTGCGATGGCAAACATCATAAAAAAACAAATTCAAAAATTTTTTGACAATTTTTTTATACATATGCCACATATGGTATTATTTTACTGCAAATAAACAAAATTGTCTATCATTTATACATATTTTCTCATTCTTTTCAGTGCAGATTTTTCCAATCTAGAAACTTGTGCTTGGCTAATGCCAATTTCAGAGCTGACCTCTGTTTGTGTTTTTCCTTCAAAAAACCGCAAAGCCACAATTTTTTTCTCTCTATCTGACAAATGTTGCATGGCTTCTTGCAATGATAAATTTTCTACCCAAAACCTATCACCATGTTTTTCATCTTTGACTTGGTCCATCACAAACAATGCATCTCCGCTATCATGATACACAGGTTCAAATAACGAAACCGGGTCTTGTATGGCATCTAATGCCAATACCACACTTTCTTTGCTTTGTCCTAATTCCTTTGCAATTTCCTCCACCGTTGGCTCTTTTGCATGTTCTACAGTCAAACGTTCTCTTACCTGCAATGCATGATATGCCAAATCTCGCAAAGAACGAGAAACACGAATGGTATTGTTATCTCTTAAATAGCGCCGAATTTCCCCACTAATCATAGGGCATAAATAACTAGATGGCATAACGTCCAAATCAGGATTAAAGTTTTCAATCGCTTTCAATAACCCCACAACACCCACTTGAAACAAATCGTCCATATCTTCATTTCGATTTTCAAATCTTTTGATAACACTCAACACCAAACGTAAATTGCCCTCAATCAACATTTCTCTTGCACATGCATCACCATCATGGTATTTGTGAAATAGTTCTTTTGCCTGCATTGCACTCAAAACTGGCAAATTTGCTGTATTCACACCACTGATTTCTACTTTTCTATAATAACTCATATCTATGACACCCACCAATCCAATCTCACACATTTTTTTACAAATGTTATGTATCCAATTTTCCCTCACAACCAAAAAATATACCTTGCAAATAGTGCCATAATTCGCTTTCTTTTTTTGGTATGATGGCTTGTAAAATGGGTATTTTAATAAAATGAGGTGATATCTATGCATTATGCACAACAATCAGAATGTATTTCTCATGTACAATCCCATTGTCACAGTACGCATAAAAAGACATACCAAACACATGGACATTCTATGGAAGTTTGGCAAACGGGATTTGGCAAAAGCATCAATACAGAGTTTGAGCCTTTGCATCATTTAGACACATAAAAAATGGATGGCATACTTTGGT
>CAJMNV010000181.1 GCA_905214825.1 uncultured bacterium
GTGTCATTCCAGCACAAATCAAAGAAAAAGAAAAAACAGCACAATGTTTGGCAGATATATTGACTTTACCATATGAAGAAGTGCTGGAAAAAGTCAAGCAAAAAGTTGCTTTGGTTCGTATTCAAACAAAAGTGGATATGGAAACGGCACAAAAAATCAGACAGGCAGATTTGCCAGGGGTAAAAGTGGACGAAGATGTCCAAAGGGTGTATCCCTATTGTGATTTGGCAGCACAAGTCATTGGCTTTGTGGGAAAAGATAACCAAGGCATCATTGGTTTAGAGGCAAAATATGATGATATATTAAAAGGGGAACAAGGCAAAATATTAACAGTGACAGACTCTGTCGGTAGAGAAATTTCTGCACAACAGCAAAGAATACCGCCAATAGATGGAAAAACATTGGTGACAACATTAGATGTTGTGATACAACAGTATGTAGAGCAGACATTGGCAAAAGCGGTAGAGGCAAAAGGTGCAAAAAAAGGTGCAATGATTGTGTTAAATCCACAAAATGGTGAAATTTATGCAATGGCAAATTATCCATCATTTGATTTGAATACACCATTTACCATAAATGATGAAACATTAGCAGCAAACTGGGACAATTTGTCACAAAAAGAACAAAATGATGCACTCAATCAAATGTGGCGAAATGATGCTATCAATGATACATATGAACCTGGGAGTATATTCAAAATCATTACATCAGTAGCAGGTTTGGAAGAACATGTTGTAGAACCCAATTCAACTTTTTATTGCAAAGGGTTTTATGTGGCAGGGGATAGACAAATCAAATGTTGGCGGTATCCTCGCACACATGGTGCACAAACGTTTACAGAAGGTGTGCAAAATTCTTGTAACCCTGTATTTATGGAAATTGCAGAACGCATGGGGGCAGAAACATTTTTGGAATATATGAAAAAATTTGGTTTTTATGAAAAAACTGGCATTGATTTGGCAGGAGAAGCTACAGGTATTATACATAAACTGGAAAATATGGGTCCTGTGGAATTGGCAACCATGTCATTTGGGCAGTCATTCCAGATTACACCTTTACAGCTTTTGCGTGCAGCATCGGCAACAGTGAATGGTGGATATTTGATTACACCACATATTGGATATGGTGTGGCAGATGAAAATGGCAATATGATAGAAACATTTTCTTATGATGCAGGAGAACCCATTATGTCAAAAGAAACATCAGAAACCATGAAAATGATATTGGAAAGCGTGGTTGCAGAAGGTACTGGCAATAAGGCATCTGTGGAAGGGTATCGTATTGGTGGAAAAACAGCAACATCTGAGAAATTGCCACGTCGTAGCGGAAAATATATTGCATCTTTTATGACATTTGCACCTGCGGATAACCCAAAAATGATGGCTTTTGTGATGATTGATGAACCACAAGGGGTATATTATGGTGGTACAGTAGGTGGGCCGATTATGAAAGAATTGTTGACCAATATATTGCCGTATTTGGGTATTTCAAAAGCATGGGAACTGCCGGAAGATTTGACAGTGGTTGTGCCAGATGTTATGGGTATGACATATCAAGAGGCGAAAAATGTGTTGTATCAAGTAGGTTTGCAAACAGAAGGAAATATTTCAGAAACGGTGGTTTCCCAAATGCCACCCGCAGGGCAAATCGTCAATAAAGGAACAAAAGTGATTTTATATCCGGAATGATATGTTTTTGGAAATATAGCATAATGCATTGGGAAAAAATACACAGAATACAAAGAATTGTGATATAATAACACCATGACAAAAACAAAACACAAAAGGAGGAAGTATCATGCAATTACAAAAACTGTTGCAAAACATTCCTTATACGAATATACAGGGAACAGAGCAAATCGAAATCAATCATATTGTATACGACTCTCGCAAAGTAGAAAAAGGGGATGTGTTTGTGTGCATCAGTGGGTTTCAAACAGATGGACATCGGTATATCCCGATGGCATTGGAAAAGGGAGCCGTTGCCATTGTAACAGAACGAGAAGTTTCGGATATTCCCCAAAATGTTACTGTGATACAAACAGAAAATAATCGCAAAACACTAGCACAAATGGCAGTGGTATATTATGAAAACCCAACAAAATCATTGTGTATGATTGGTGTCACGGGTACAAATGGAAAAACCAGTATCACCTATTATATACAATCTATATTGTCTGAGGCAGGAAACAAAACAGGGGTCATTGGGACAATCGAAAATCGCATTGGCGATACCATTATCCCAACAGAACGCACAACACCAGAGTCATTGGAATTACAGGCATTGTTGCAAAGAATGAAACAAGAAGATGTTAGCCATGTAATGATGGAAGTTTCTTCTCATTCTTTGGATTTGCACCGTGTGGACGGTGTGGCATATGATGTGGCAGTGTTTACCAATTTGACACAAGACCATTTGGACTATCATAAAACAATGGAAAATTATCGAAAAGCAAAAGGTTTGCTTTTTGCAAAAAGTGAAAAAAGTGTCATCAACATGGACGATGATGCAGGACAATATATGGCAGATTGTGCAAATGGCAGTGTTATGACATA
>CAJMNV010000182.1 GCA_905214825.1 uncultured bacterium
CTCCTTGGGGAATAGCCAGCAGATAGGAGTTCTCATTGAACAGATTTTCTTGTGGTGTCATCATTTGGGTCATAAATTTCTACTTTTGCATTACCTGTGACATTGACAACGCCGTCACTGCCTCTTGCTTCGTCCACATATAATGCACTGCCACTAGGATATGCTTGTATGGTTACACCATCTTCGAGGTTGATTTTGCCACGATACACATACACAGCATTTGCATTGGCAGTGGTTGTTTTGAGTGTCAATTTCTCCCCGTTGCCACGGATTGTCAAATCTCCATCGGCATATATGGCGTGACAGCCATAACTTTCTGTGACAATTTCGCTGTCATTGTCCAAGTATAATACGCTGTCTTTGGGCAAACGAATGGCGGCACTGTTTTCATTGACACCTTCTGGAATGGTGACAGATAAACCATCTAATGATAAAATTTTGCTGTCAGCGTTCCATGTAAAACCTTCTCCAACGATGTCTTTGGTTTGTGTTGCAAAATCATATTGCCATATGGGCAATGTTTCTGCTTTTGCAGAAAATGGCATTGCCATAACCATCATACAACAAGCAAAAGCACTGCATAAAATTTGTTTTGTTTTCATGTGATGACCTCCTTTTTGTTCATCATACCATAAATTTCTTTTTTTTGACGTTACATTTTTGTTACGTTGTGTTTGTGTGACGAAAAGAGGGTTGTTTCTGTTCCGCATTTGACAGAAAAAGTGCTGTCAGACTGGTATTTACACTGTTTTTGGTATATAATATAACATAATGTAGCATAGAAAGAGAGGAAAAATATGAAATATATCAACGAGTTAAGAGAAGGCGAAAATATCATAGAACATTATCTGTGTAAAAGTAGACAAACTATGAAATCCAGAAACGGTAAAAACTATTTATCTTTGAAATTGCAAGATAAAACAGGTACCGTAGATGCCAAAGTGTGGGATTTGAACCATGATATACAAAGTTTTCAAGAAAATGATTTTATTAAAATAGATGCTTTTGTGACTACGTTTAACAATGATTTACAGTTGAATATCAAACGGGTGAGAAGAAGCAATGAGGGGGAATATGACCCTGTGGATTATGTGCCTAGTACAGAAAAAAATATAGAAGAAATGTATAAAGCATTTTTGGCGTTTATTCCAACAATCAAAAATATGTATTTGAAAAAATTATTGGAAGAAATTTTCATCAACCACCCTGTTATCAGCAAAGAGTTTGCATATCATTCTGCGGCAAAAGCCATGCACCATAGTTATCGTGGTGGGTTAGTGGAACATTCTTTGTCTGTGACACAGATTTGTGATTTTATGGCAGGCAGATACCAAGATGTGGATAGAGATATTTTGGTGGCTTCTGCGATGTTGCATGATGTGGGCAAAGTGTTGGAGCTTTCTGATTTTCCGACAAATGATTATACCGATGATGGGCAGTTGCTGGGACATTTGATTATGGGGGCGGAATTGATACACAATACCGCTACGAAAATAGATGGTTTTCCCCATCGTTTGGAGTCTTTGATGAAACATTGTATGCTTGCGCATCATGGAGAATATGAGTATGGTTCTCCCAAATTACCATCTACAATGGAAGCGTTTTTGTTGCATTGTGTAGACAATATGGACGCAAAAACAAAAATGATTGAAGAAGCACTTGCCGCAGACAGCACACAAGGACATTGGGCAGGATATAATCGTATGTTGCAACGCAATTTGAGTCGTTCTGATTTTGAATGAAGGTGAAACAATATGGCGAAAGAAACGTTGTCACCACACGAGTTAAACAAATACACCTATTGCAATTATCAGTGGTATTACGAAAAAAAATATGGCAGAAAACAGCTGTATGATATGAAAAAAAATCAAGTACAAAAAAAACTGACAAAAGTTCAAATAGCACAAAAAGTGCAGAAAAATCAAAAACAACAAAAACAACAAAAACAACAAAAACAACAAGACCCAACACTTTCCAATTTTGTCAGAGGGGAAAAATATCATAATGATATGTATGAAAACATGATGCGAAAAAGAAAAAAAGTCAAAATCACTGTCATTGCGGTGTTGTGTTTGTTGTTGGTATTTATGGGAGTGATGTTGTATCGTGGAATGGTTTGAAAAAATAGATGTTTCGCAAATGCCAAAATCTGTTTTTGTTGCAGGGGTTGTGGTATTGATTTTGGTATATTGTTTGTTTTTTCGAAAAAAACAACTCCAAAAATACCCCAGAAAAGATGGTATGTGGGGATTTACATTGATTTATGCAGACCAGAAACATGGTGGTAAAAAACAAGAAAATTTTGGGAAATTGTTGTATTCCGAAACATACGATTTACAGGGCAAACCAGACTATGTGTTTCGACGTATTGGCGGCAAAACCATTGTGCCTGTGGAATTGAAAAGTGGTACTATTGGCATGGATAAATTGCCGCATAAAGGCGATTATATGCAGTTAGCGGCTTACTTTTTACTTTTGGAAGATGTGTATGGCATACGCCCAAAATATGGTTGGCTAAAATATCGAGATTATAT
>CAJMNV010000183.1 GCA_905214825.1 uncultured bacterium
TGGAGATGAATTTGCCAAATAAATTAACCATTATGCGTGTGGTATTGATACCTGTGTTTTTGTTGGTGTTGTTTTTGATGCAAGAACCATATAATCGTTATATTGCAACAGCGATATTTGTTGTGGCATCCATCACAGACTTTTTAGATGGGCATATTGCCAGAAAATATAACATGGTAAGCAATTTTGGAAAGTTTATGGACCCATTGGCAGACAAATTGTTGGTGATGGCAGCATTGGTTTCTATGGTTGCGATGGAAGATTTGCCTGCATGGGTGGTGATTGTGATATTGGCACGTGAATTTGCCATCACGGGATTTCGCACACTTGCTATGGAAGCCAATATTGTGATGGCAGCAAGTTGGTGGGGCAAAATCAAAACCACAACACAGATGATTATGATTATATTAGTGTTGTTGCAACTGCCTTTTGCATGTATGTCTATGGTGGAAACGGTGCTTGTTGGTTTGGCAGTATTGTTTACGGTGGTTTCTGGTGTGGACTATATTTTCAAAAACAAACAAGTGCTGAAAGGGTGAGTATATGGGGCAAGTCAGAATGGCAACTATACAAGATGCAAAAGAAATATTGGATATCTATGCGTATTATATCCAAAATACCACAACTACATTTGAGTATACTGTGCCAACGATTGGAGAATTTACAGGCAGAATTGCAGAAATATTGGAGAAATATCCCTATTTGGTGTATGAAGAAAATGGTCGCATTTTGGGATATGCTTATGCCCATCAATTTATGGTGCGTGCTGCTTCTCGTTGGGGAGCAGAATTGTCTGTGTATTTGGCAAAAGAGGCAAAAGGTAAAGGCATTGGAAAACGATTGTATCAAATATTGACGGATATTTTGAAAATGCAACATGTTGTGAAGTTGTATGGTTGTGTGGAAGGTAGTAATCAAAATAGCATTGCCCTGCATGAACGAATGGGATTTTGTCAGGTTGCAATATTTCAAAATTGCGGATACAAGCATGGGAAATGGCTGGATTTGATTTGGTTGGAAAAAACGATTGGCAATTTAGAAGCATTGCAACCTTTTTTATCCATACATCAAATAGAACAACAAAAAATTTTGCAATGTATGCAAAAAATGAAATAGAAATAATATAAAGCATGAAAAAAGCAGAAAGATAGGTACTTTCTGCTTTTTTGTACTTTTTGTTGTATACTTTGTTCCACTGTATATGGTTATACATATTTTTTACATATTTGGAAAATGGTTTATGCATGTGTTTCGTTTTTGTTGGCATTGTTTTTTTGTAAACAGTCTGCACATATGCCAGAAAATTCCAATAAATGCCCTGTGATATGAAAACCTGTTTTTTGCTGTAAATCTTCTTCCAATTCTTGCAAGGGACAATTCTCTATGGGAATGATTTTTTGACAAACCGTACAAACCAAATGATGGGTATGGTCATGTTTTGCCAATGTGAAATAGGCTTTTCCGTCTTTACGCAATGTTTTATGCAAAATACCATTTTCGGTAAATGTATTGAGTGTGCGATATATGGTGGAGAGGTTCATCGGCAGTATTGCGGCAGACTGTTCAAGCAATTCTTCTGCTGTTATGGGTTTGTTTTGCGTTTGCAATATGGATAACAGCAAACGTCTTTTTTTTGTGGATTTGCATGTTGCGTTCTTCAATATCATTTGTGACATTGTGTCAACACCTAACCTTTATTTGTTTCATGATAGTATAGGGGTTTTTTTTTGTTATTGTTTGGTTTTTTTTTTTATGGGTTCATGATACAATGGGGATATTATTTTGCAGAAAAAAAGGAGCGTTATTCCATGACAAAAAAAGAAAAAGTAATCAAAATATTAGAATTATTGCAAGAACATTATGGCCCGACAAAATGTTATTTGAACCATGAAAATGCATGGCAGTTACTGATTGCAACGATATTGTCTGCACAATGTACCGATGACCGTGTGAACATTGTGACAAAAGACTTGTTTCAAAAATATACTTCTATACAAGATTTTGCAGAAGCAAATTTGCAAGAATTGGAACAAGACATTCATTCCATAGGGTTTTACCATAACAAAGCAAAAAATATCATTGCTTGTTGTCAAAGATTGTTGTCAGTGTATGATGGGGAAGTGCCTTCGGAATTAGATGATTTGACATCTTTGGCAGGTGTTGGCAGAAAAACAGCAAATGTTGTGCGTGGGAATTGGTATGGTATACCAAGCGTGGTTGTGGATACGCATGTCAAAAGAGTTTCCAATTTGTTGGGATTGACAAAAAATCAAGACCCTGTGAAAATTGAGTTTGATTTGATGAAAATTGTGCCAAAAGAAAAATGGATTGACATTAACACACAAATGATTGCACATGGCAGAAAAATTTGTATTGCACGCAGACCGAAATGCGATGAATGTTTTTTATTTTTGTATTGCACTGGTGGACAAAAATTAGAAAAAAGCAAAAAATAAGTTAAAGATTTCTTATAAAGCAATTATTTGCATGTTAGGTGCCGATAACATACGGACTCTGAATTGTAGTC
>CAJMNV010000184.1 GCA_905214825.1 uncultured bacterium
ACATTAAATTTCTAAGACAACAATACCATCTCTGTATATGCAAAAAGCAGTATTGTTTTCTATTGTTAAAATGATAATCTGTACTATCATCAAAAAGGGGGCATGAAAATGTATCAAATCATATTTTTAATACTTTGCATATGTATTGGCTATTTTGCTTATAAACATGCTGGTGCTGTGCGTGACGATGGCAGTTCCATATGTCGCAAAAATTGCGATGTTTGCCCCAGAAAATGTTTTTTATCAGACCATAAAAAAGATTAAAAATACATTTTCTTATGAAAAACCCTCTTGTGTATACACAAGAGGGTTTTTTATCATCTTTTTTCAATATAATTTTTTAATACTGTAACCACATCATCAATATCCATTTTTGATGAATTGATACACAAATCATAATTTTGTGTTTTTCCCCATTTTTCGCCCGAAAAATAGTTGTAATAGCCTGCACGTTTTTTGTCTGTTTTCAATACAGCGGCTTCTGCATGTTTGCTCTCCAAGCCATATGCTTCTACGGCACGTTTGACACGGTCTTCAATTTCTGCATAAATAAAAATATTGATACAATTTGGAAAATCCGAAAGCACATAATCCGCACAACGTCCCACAATCACACAACTGCTTTTTTCTGCCACTTCTTTTATCACTTGTGATTGTACCAAAAATATTTTTTCATTCAATGGCAAACCATAATTATCCATCATGGGTGTCAAAGATGTCAAAGAAAACAATAAATTCCCCGTAGAAATCTGCTCTGCATCTTTGAAACATTCTGTGGAAAGTCCTGTTTTTTCTGCGGCTAAGTTAATCAGTTCATTGTCATAAAATGCAATATTAAGTTGTTCTGCCAATTTTTTAGCGATAATACGACCACCGCTGCCATATTGTCTGCTAATGGTAATCACTTTGTGTTCCATAAACATTCCCCTTTCTTTCCTTTTCTTTCCCTATTTTCATTATATATGGTATGGCACAATTTTACAACAAATTACATTTTGTCAATTTCTCGCAGAAAATGAACGGATAAACTTTACTTTTTTCGGAAAAATGGTATGATAGTAACAGAAAATTTTTTATCTGTAAGGAGATTTTAAAGATATGGGAGAAGCATTAACTGGATTAAAAAGAAGTCATATGTGTTGCCATGTAGACGAAACCATGATTGGTCAAGAAGTCACTGTAATGGGTTGGGTACAACGTCGCCGTGATTTGGGACAACTGATATTCATTGCATTGCGTGACAGAACTGGTTTGGTACAGATTGCAGTTGACGGCAACACTGCACCCAAAGAAATTTTTGAAAAAGCAGAAACCGTACGCAGTGAATATACATTGGCAGTACGAGGCGTTGTTGCCGCAAGAACAGAAGGCAATATCAATCCCAACATGAAAACTGGTAAAATCGAAATCATTGCATCAGAATTCAGAATATTATCCGAGTCAGAAACAACACCTTTCCAAATTGAAGATAACATCACTGTAAAAGATGATTTGCGTTTGAAATATAGATATTTGGATTTGAGAAGACCTTCTCAGCTCAAAAATATTGTATTGCGTCATGAAGTGGCACAAGTATTGCGTCAATTTTTAAGCAGTGAAGGCTTTTTGGAAATTGAAACACCCATATTGGGCAAATCCACACCAGAAGGTGCAAGAGATTACCTTGTACCAAGCCGTGTACACCCCGGCAATTTCTACGGTTTACCACAATCCCCACAGCTTTACAAACAGCTTTTGATGGTTTCCGGCATGGACCGTTATTACCAAATTGCAAAATGTTTCCGTGACGAAGATTTAAGAGCAGACAGACAGCCAGAATTTACACAAGTAGACATGGAGCTTTCTTTTGTAGATGTGGACGACATTTTGGACATCAACGAAAGATTGTTGCAAAAAGTATTCAAAGACATTATGCATGTAGATGTCAAACTGCCTTTGCAACGTATGACATATCAAGAAGCCATGGAACGTTTCGGTTCAGACAAACCTGATGTACGTTTTGGCATGGAATTGGTAAATATTTCCGAAATCGTCAAAGATACAGAATTTGTAGTATTCCAATCCGCATTGCAGGCAGGGGGTAGTGTTCGTGCCATAAATGCCAAAGGCTGTGGCACATTACCCAGAAAAAAAATCGACAGTTTGGTGGAATTTGTCAAAACATATCGTGCAAAAGGTCTTGCCTGGATTGCCATACAAGAAGACGGCAGTTTGAAAACACAAATTGCAAAATTCTTTACACCCGAGAAACTGCAGGAAATTGTAGACAAAATGGAAGGCAAACCCGGCGATTTGCTATTGATTTGTGCAGACACAAACAAAGTTGTATTTGACGCTTTGGGTGCATTGCCTCTGGAACTTTCAAAAATGTTGGAATTGACAAAATCAGATGATTTCCGTTTCTTGTGGATTACAGAATTCCCCATGTTGGAATGGGACGAAGAAGAAAACATGTATGTTGCTGTACATCACCCATTTACCGCCC
>CAJMNV010000185.1 GCA_905214825.1 uncultured bacterium
TTGAATAATTGGAAATAATATCAAATATGATGAAAAATAGAGTTTAAATATTCTCTAAAAAATGATAAGATAGTATCAGAAATTAGCACTCGATATAGATGAGTGCTAACATTTTGAATATAAGGAGGCAATGTCTTATGAAATTGGTACCATTAGGTGATAAAGTTGTATTGAAACAGTTGGAAGCAGAGGAAACCACAAAATCCGGTTTGATTTTAACTTCTTCCGCACAGGAAAAACCACAAGAAGCTATGGTTGTGGCAGTTGGTCCTGGTGGTTTGGTTGGTGATGTGAATGTGGAAATGGTTTTGAAAGAAGGCGACCGTGTTGTATTCCCAAGATATGGTGCAACACAAATCAAATTTGAAGGTGAAGAATATTTGGTAATGCGTCAAAATGATATTTTGGCGATTGTAAAAGATTGATAATACATTCCATAATTAGGAGGATTGACAGATATGGCAAAAGAAATCAGATATAGCACAGATGCAAGAAATGCAATGGCAGCTGGTGTGGATAAATTGGCAAATACCGTAAAAGTAACATTGGGTCCCAAAGGCAGAAACGTTGTTTTAGACAGAAAATTTACATCTCCTTTGATTACAAATGATGGTGTAACCATTGCAAGAGATATTGAATTGGAAGACCCTTATGAAAATATGGGGGCACAGTTGGTGAAAGAAGTAGCAACACAGACAAATGATGTTGCTGGTGATGGTACAACAACTGCAACCGTATTGGCACAGGCGATGATACAAGAAGGTTTGAAAAATATCGCAGCAGGTGCAAATGCAATTATTTTGAGAAAAGGTATGCAAAAAGCAACCGATGCAGCTGTGGCAGAAATTCAAAAAATGAGCCAAGAGGTTACAACCAAAAAACATATTGCAAACGTGGCAGCAATTTCCGCAGGTGATGAAGAAGTTGGTAACATGATTGCAGATGCGATGGAACAAGTGACAAACGATGGTGTTATCACTGTGGAAGAGTCCAAAACAATGAAAACAGAATTGGAACTGGTGGAAGGTATGCAGTTTGACAAAGGATATTTGTCTGCATATATGTCCACAGATATGGATAAAATGGTGGCAGTATTGGAAGACCCTTATATTTTGCTCACAGATAAGAAAATTTCCAATATTCAAGATTTGGTTCCTATTTTGGAACAGATTATGCAAACAGGTGGTAAAGTGTTGATTATTGCTGAAGATGTGGAAGGCGAAGCATTGGCAACATTGGTATTGAACAAATTGAGAGGTACATTCACTTGTGTTGCGGTAAAAGCTCCCGGTTATGGTGAAAGAAGAAAAGCACAACTGGCTGATATTGCAGCCTTGACAGGTGGTCAAGTGGTTTCTGATGAATTGGGTATTGATTTGAAAGATATTACATTGGATATGTTGGGTAGAGCAAAAACTGTTCGTGTAGAAAAAGAATTGACAATCATTGCAGATGGTGCGGGCAGAAAAGAAGATATTGAAAGCAGAATTCACCAAATCCGTACAGCGATTGAAGAAACAGACTCCGATTTTGATAGAGAAAAATTGCAAGAAAGATTGGCAAAACTTTGCGGTGGTGTTGCAGTGATTAAAGTTGGTGCAGCAACCGAAACTGAAATGAAAGAAAAGAAAATGCGTATGGAAGATGCTTTGGCAGCAACAAGAGCGGCGGTAGAAGAAGGTATTGTTGCTGGTGGTGGTACTGCATTGTTGCACGCTGTGGAAAAAGTAAAAGCAGTATGTGCAGATTTGACAGGTGACGAAAAAACAGGTGCAGATATTGTTGTGAAAGCACTGGAGGCACCTTTGCGTCAGATTGTGGAAAATGCAGGTTTGGAAGGTTCTGTGATTGTAAATAAAGTGAAAGAACAACCTGCTGGCGTTGGTTTTAATGCTTTGACAGAAGAATATGTGGAAATGGTGGAAGCAGGTATTTTGGACCCTGCAAAAGTAACTAGAAGTGCATTGCAAAATGCAACTTCCGTTGCTTCCACATTCTTGACAACAGAAGCTGTTGTTGCAGAATTGCCAGCAAAAACACCAGCAATGCCTGATGCAGCGGCAATGGGCGGCGGCATGGGTGGTTATATGTAAGCCGAACAAAACAAAATACAGAAAAAAGAGCGTGAATACGCTCTTTTTTGATTGTTCGGATATTATATCCGTTTTTTCAAAATTTGTTTTTCTAAAATAGATATTGCTTGATATAACAAAGCGGCAAGTATTGCCAATATAACAACGCTCATCAATACCCAAGAAAGTTTGAATATTTGGCTGCCATATATAATCAAAAAACCAAGTCCAGATTGTGCTACCAAAAATTCACCAACAATGACACCAACAAAAGAAAGTCCAACATTGATTTTGAGTGCATTGACAATGATGGGAATGTTTGCAGGGAAAACAATTTTTTGTAATATCTGCCATTTTGTACCGCCGAATATACGAACCAATTTGATTT
>CAJMNV010000186.1 GCA_905214825.1 uncultured bacterium
GCAGTCCATGGTGATAAAATCGTACCTGGGCAAGCATTGTTAGCACCTGGTGACCAACAAATGAAAGTTGTAAAAATTGGTGGAGAATACACCGTAAATTGTTTTGACGGAGAAAAAGTCAGTGGGCACAAACCCTCTGTCGATGTATTGTTTAACTCTGTAGCTGACACAGTCCGCCAAGATGCTATTGGCATCATATTAACAGGTATGGGGCATGATGGTGCTGATGGTATTTGCAAAATGCGTAAAAATGGTGCCTATACCATTGGGCAAAACAAAGAGTCCTGTGTAGTATATGGTATGCCTATGGTTGCATATAATCTTGGTGGCATTTGTATACAAGCATCTTGCGAACAAATATCCAATCTCATTATGCAAAGATTAAAAACAATGAAATAATAAAAAAATGACAGTTCGTAACTTACAAACTGTCATTTTTCATTTCACAATATTTCCATTCTATAAAAATGTTTTCCCACAAATTTTATCCCTTAATTTTTATTATCATCTTGGAAATAATTCTGTCTTTTTTCTATCAGCTTTTGCTGTTTTCTTTTTTTATCCAAATTTTTTTTATACTGTGTTTCTTGCCCTTTTTTCCGATTGGCTACAATAAAGTTTTTCAAATATTCAACATTAACATCTTTTGCAGCCGCAGACTTATTTGCATCAACGGTTTCTACAAGCTCATTTCGCAATATGACCAATTCTTTTGGTGCTTGAATAGCAATTTTCACAGATGTTGTACCCACAGAAACGATTGCAATTTCAATATCATCGCCAATCACAATAGATTCTCCTGCTTTTCTTTGTAACACCAGCATATACTCAGTCCTCCTTCAAAAAATTCTCAAATTCATATTTAAAAGAATACTGAGTATCTTCCAATATCACCTGTATCCCTTTCTGGGTTTCTGGATTGACAACAATAGGAGAACGCAGATTTACAGTACTCTCTTGCAAATTGGGTTGTATCACACAGATATTATAAAAAAGCAATTCATTGATATCTGTTGCACCAATTTTCTTAATATCTTCAGCAGATGGTACTGGTGCATATTCTGCTAAAAATGCAAATGGGTTCATCAGTGTAAATGCCAAATTACTGTTTTCTATGTTTTGTAAACAAAGTATATTTCCACTTTCATTATCAAAACGTATCAAAATAAAACGTTTTGCGTCTTCAAATCCAAACAGCCCATTTTCAAAATAAATTTCTTCTTCTTCTGTATAAGACAATCTCCCAAAATATTTGGTTTCCATTTCCATATTCGTTGTCACTCCATCCTTGTGTCATTGTCAAGCTTTTACATCAAGTGGTTCATAATTTGGGTCTGCACTTGCTGGTACATAAATTGGCCCACCAACATATTCAATTTTTACATCTGGATATTGTGTAATTGTCATTTCAATATCGCCTGGTATAAATTCAAAATCACCCTTCATTACACGCCAGTCAAAATTCAGTCTGTCCATTTGGTAATCAATCGTAATGTCTGGTTCAGACCAATTCAATTCTGCCCTTGATGTTGGCAAGAAACCAACATTTGCTTCTTTTACACCAAAATATTTATCTGTATTTGACGCAATAATATTTCCCAAAACATCATCACCTATCTTCGCTTTCAGTAACATATGCCCTTGTTGTGCCATACTTGCTGTTGCTTCATATGCAGCGTTTTTCCCTGCTTGTGCATATTGTTTTACACTATTGAATGCACTTGGTGTAATAGAGTTTCTTGCTTCAAATGTGTCAATATTGACACGAATTGGACTGCTTTTGATTGTCATTTTTCCATCATTTCTAGAAATTTGGAAATCTGCTGTCCCATTTTTATATTCCAAACGTGCTTTATTGATTTTCATTTCAAATGCAATGGGTACATTTGTAATCTTTAATAGTTGTTCCATAATTCGGTCCCCCTCTTTACCTAATGTCAAAACTCACTTATCTCATAAAATCAATAAAAGATTGTGACAATACACTCTGCCCTACCTTTAATGCCGCATTATATGCATATTGTTGATATACATAACTGGAAATTGCCGCAGGCATATCCACATCTTGTACACCAATAATTTGTTTGTTCAAACTATCCTGTGAACTGGTCAATTTTCCTTTTGCAGTTTCCAAAAATTCACTTTTTGTGCCCAATTCCGCAACAAAATCTGCGGTTTTGTTTTTAGATTCTACAAATTTGTCTGTCATTTTATCAAATTTATCCATTTGGTTTGTTTCCAAAGCATCAGACATTTGTCCCAACAGCACTACAATGTTGTTTGTCATACCATTTTCATCTGAACCATACCCCAAAACATTCA
>CAJMNV010000187.1 GCA_905214825.1 uncultured bacterium
TTTGTTTTTTTTTATTATATTTTTAAATATGCTGTATTTACGAAAACAAGGTTTCATGATAAAATGTATAAACACAGAAAGAATAGGCGTTGCAAAAACGGAGAGAGAGGCTATTTATGAAAAAAAATATACAAAAATGTGTTTCTGCAATGATGATTATGAGTATCATCATACAAGCAACACCAGCACATTTATATGCTGCTGAACAGTTGTATGATGTTATGAAAGCACAAAATGCAGAAGTGCCAAATGATGAACAAGAAAGTTTATCAAATGAAAATATAGATGCACAAGAACAACTTCAACCAGTAGAAAATGACATACAAAATGATGTGGGTACAGAACATCAAGAAAATGCAGAACTGAACCCAGAAGCTTCGGATGAAAATCCATCTCAGGCGGAAGAAACAGAAGAAACAGAAGAAACAAACCAGGAAATACCAAATGTGGAACAACCACAAGAGGCAGAACCAGAAATACCTGAAGATGCAGAGATAGAAGAAAAGCAAGAAGTTATGGAAATCCAAGAAGCAGGTATTGCCAATGAAGAAATTCAAAACTTTGAAAATGTTATTTGGGTAGAGGGGATTACACACCCCGAAAAACAAGATTTTAAAAAATTAGTGTATGAAAATCAAAATGGGGTAAAATATATTACCTATAAAGCAGAATATCAGCCAAATAAAGGGTGGTATGATATTAACAAAGAATATAAAGGACAAGATACATATTTATGTTTTGCAGTTGCGGCATCTAATGCGTTGCATTGGTGGATAGACAGAAATTATGATAATCTGCAACAATATGTAAAAAATAACCCTAATATTGTAAATCAGCAAAAACTCCAAGAGATTAAAACAATAAAAGAAACAGAAGTTACACAAAAAAATAGTATGATTTATAAAAAATTTGTAAATCAATTTTCAGGTAGACCAAACGGTTATTGGCCTGATATATTAGTTGACCAGTTTATCAATGGTTATAAACCAAAAGAAAACGGTGGTACAAATGATGGTGAAAATTTGACACTTTTAGAAAATGGTCCTGTGAATGGTTGGGGCTATTTTTATGATGTTTTTGGTAGTATCAGAGTTTCTGATAGACGTGACTATTCAAGTGCCTATGATAGGCTCAGTGAAGATGTGAAAAGCCTTCTTGAAAAAGGAGAGATGGTACTTTTATATTATGATACACCTGGAGTTTACACCCATGTTGTAACACTTTGGGGGGCAGAATATGACAAAAATAATAAGCTGAGTGCAATTTATGTGACAGACTCTGATGATCCTGATGCAGATAATAATGTTGTGTATGCCATGGTTCGCTATAATGTGAAAAAAGACGCAACTGGAAATGCAATGATATATACAGACGTTAGCGGAAATCAAGGAAGTAAAATTGCTGGTATACAAATTGTATACCAAGGGAAAGAAGTATGGAAACAGAGATTAACAGAAATGCCAAGTGATGAAAAACTTCCTCTTAAATTGGAATGGAAGAATACTGTTTTAGAGTATAATGGAGGAATACAAGTACCTTCTGTAAAAGTAAGCGGTGTAGCAGAACATGATGATATTGGTGTTTTGATAGACCTCACACAAAAAGAAGAAAACAAATACAAAGATGTTGGTGAATATACCGTAAATGCAGTTATCAAAGGTGCTTCTGCACACCGTTATCAACTGCCAGAAGGACAAAGCACAAAATTTACCATTACACCAACAAAGCCAACTGTTACACTGAAAGCAAATGTGAATGAAAATCAGCCAGTGAAAGAAGTAACATTTTCTATTGATGTAACTGGCAAAAATAACGAAAAACCAAATGGTACGGTATCTCTTAGAACGGCATATTATGTAGATGTGGCAAAAAATATTCCTGTAAAAGATGGAAAAGCTACAGTTACTTGTTCTACAATCCCAAGTGGCAGACAGAGTATCAGAGCAAAATTTTTCCCGGCAAATGAAGGAATTGGGAAAAATTATACAGAAAGAGAAAGTGGAAGAGTCAATGTTACCATCTCTAACAAACAAGATCAAAGTATCCAGATTGTACCTATACCAAATAAAAAATTTGGTGATGGGACATTCACATTAGAAACAACAGGTGGCTCTGGTACAGGTGATGTTACATATACTTGTAACAATGATGATGTGCTTTCCATTGAAGGAAACACAGCTACCATCATTGGTGCAGGCACAACTACAATCACAGCAATCAAAGATGCAGATATGAATTATAATGGGGCAACTGCAACATATAATCTTACGATTGCACAAGCAGATATGCACTGGGACCTTGACCGCAAC
>CAJMNV010000188.1 GCA_905214825.1 uncultured bacterium
GTGATTGACCCAAAACAGCGTATTTGTACATATCCGTTTGAGGCATTGTGTGCAGGTGGTATTGCATATAAATTTGCAATTTGTTTGTTGCATAGATTTGGGCATTATGAGGAAGTATTGGAAAAGGAACTGATTTCTTTTGCGGCGATTGCAACAGTATGTGATATTGTGGATTTGTTGGAAGAAAATCGTATGTTGGTAAAAATGGGGATTTCTGCAATACAACATACCACAAATACAGGATTACGTGTGCTGATAGAAGAAACCAATTTGCAGGATAGGATAATCACAGAATATCATTTGGGTTTTGTGATAGGGCCTTGTGTCAATGCAACAGGCAGATTGGAAAGCGGCAAAATGGCCGTGGATTTGTTTTGTGAACAAAATGCAGACAAAGCAAGGGATATGGCACGCCATTTGGTACAGTTGAATGAAGAACGAAAAACATTGACAGCACAAGCAGTGGAACGCATTACAGAACAGATAGAACAAAGCGATGCTTTGCAACAAAAAGTATTGGTGTTATACGACAACCAAACACATGAAAGCATTGCGGGTATTGTGGCAGGACGTATCAAAGATAAATATCATCGCCCAACAATAGTGATTACAGATGCCGAAGAAGGTGCAAAAGGTTCTGCACGTAGTATTGTGGGATACCATATTTTTGAGGCATTGTTGGCATGCCAAGCGTTATTTACACGTTTTGGCGGACATGCCATGGCAGCAGGATTTTCATTGCCATATGAAAATATTTCTATATTGCGGCAAAAATTGAATGAAAATTGTGCCTTGACAGAAAATGATATGATACCTGTGCTACGGATAGAAAAAATCATGACATTTGATGAAATACACATGGTATTGGCAGAAGAATTGCAAATGCTTTCTCCTTTTGGCAAAGAAAATCCATCACCGCTTTTTGCATCACAAAAAATATGGATAGAACGTTTGCGTTGTGTGGGAAAAAATAAAGATATTTTGCAAATGGTATTGCGAGAAGAAAAAAGCAATATGTGTTTGTCGGCAATTTCTTTTGATGGATTGGAACAAATGCAGAATTTATTAAAAGAATTGTATCCTGTGGCAGATTGTGATACAATCATACAAAGTGGCAGTCTGCCTATGGCCTTTGATATGGTGTATAGCATTGATATCAATGCATATAATGGCAGAAAAAATGTACAGTTGGTAATAAAAGATTTTCGTGTATCAAAATAGGAGGATAATATGGATATTCAATCTAAAATCAGAGCAATCAATGACTTTCCAGAAAAAGGTATTGTGTTTCGTGATATTACAACATTGTTGAAAGATGCAGAAGGTATGCAAGAAGCGGTAAATCGTTTGCAATCCGGTTTGGAGGGCTTGGATTTTGACTTGGTACTTGGTCCAGAATCCAGAGGCTTTATATTTGGTATGCCAGTTGCATACAACTTGAAAAAAGGTTTTATACCTGTTCGCAAAAAAGGGAAATTGCCTGCGGAAGTCATCAGCAAAGAATATGATTTAGAATATGGTACAGCAACCATTGAAATGCATAAAGATGCTGTGCAAAAAGGACAAAAAGTTGTCATTGTAGATGATTTGTTGGCAACTGGCGGTACTGCAAAAGCTGTTGTGGAAATGGTGGAAAGCATTGGGGCAGAAGTGGCTGCATTATGTTTTTTGATTGAACTAGATGCATTGGGTGGTAGAAATGTACTGAACGGCTATCATGTACATTCTGTATTGCATTATTGAAACAAGATGCCTGTTTTGGGAATATCTTCATAAGCAAGTAAGAAAGGAGAATACACTGGTTTTTCAAAGCATTCTCCTTGTTGTATTTTTATAGAAAAAGTTTTTAGGAACAAAAGAAATGAGGTGAAAAATTGTACGGACAATTTTTTGTGTTGTTTGCCATGATTGCGGTTGGGTATTATTCCCACCACAAAGGTTGGTTTACAAAAGAAGTCAATAAAGGAATTGGTAGTTTGGTTATGCAAGTTACCATTCCAGCAATGTTGGTGACAACCATATCTGATATTGAAATCAAAGATGGCGTTTTAAAAGGCTTTTTTTTGATGATGCTTGCACAAATCGCTATTATGATTGTATTTGGTTTTTTGGTGCGATATTATGTGCGTTGGAGAAAATTGGATAAACGCTTGCTGGATATGCTGGATATTACATTGGGGTCTTTGAACACAGGGTTTATTGGTTTGCCGGTGGCACAGATTTTTTTTGGTGATGTGGGTGTGATGTATATGTCGGCAGGTGTATTGGGTTTGCTTT
>CAJMNV010000189.1 GCA_905214825.1 uncultured bacterium
TAATTTTCTGTTTGTTCCAAAGCGGCATTGATACGTTCAAATTCAGAATACGAAATAACACCTTCCCCACGCAACACCAATTCCCCTTTGAATGAAATTTGCAAAGGAATGTTTGCAAATACTTTTGCATTATGTGTCACATCTTCTCCACTTTCACCATTGCCTCTTGTAATGGCTTGTTCCAAAACGCCATCTTTATAACGCAATACAATCGTCAAACCATCTAATTTCCATGATAATATACCTTTTTTATCTTGCAAGAAACTTTTTAATTTTTCTGGTTCTTTTGTTTTATCCAAAGAAAGAATGGGTGTTTCATGTTTCACTTTTTGCAACTGGCTCAATACTGTAAAACCAACTTTTTGTGTGGGGCTATTGGAAAGTATGATGCCGCTTTTTGTTTCCAATGCTACCAATTCATCATATAAACAATCATATTGTTGATTTGACATAATTTCTCTATCTTGTTGATAATATGCCTCTGCTGCTTGATTGAGCAAAACAATCAATTCTTTTATACGTTGCATCATACAATCACTCCTTTTATTCTGTTACTTTTTTTAATTTTGATAATTTTGCCATAAATTTTTTTATGCCTTTTTCCTCAAAAGAAACTTCTACCTCAAAATCAGCACCTGCACTTTGTATGGATTTTACTGTACCAATGCCATACTTTGGTGCTCTTACTTTATCCCCTGCTTGATAATCCAATACAAAATCTTTTGGTGCAGGAATTTCTTTTTTCATAGATTGTGTATATGGGCTATTTTTGCTGCGTGTGGTAATGGGGGAAATTTTCATGCTGTCACGCATTGCATATTTTTTTGCCATATCTGATATTTGTCTTGTGGGCATATCCACCAATTCCGCAGGAATTTCTTTCAAAAAGCGAGATGGTGGATTATATTGTGTCAAGCCATGTTGCATGCGGCTTTTTGCATGAGATAAATGCAGCACTTCTTTTGCTCTGGTAATACCCACATAACATAATCTACGTTCTTCTTCTATTTCCTTTTCCACACCATACACCACTGCACGATATCCCGGGAAAATCCCTTCTTCCAAACCAATCATAAACACATAAGGAAATTCCAAACCTTTTGCACTATGTAATGTCATCAAAACAACACTTTCGTCATTTTCTTGATACCCATCAACATCTGCCACCAATGCAACTTCTTCTAAAAACCCGTCCAATCCACCATCTGGATTTTGTTTTGCATATACAGTGGCTTTGTTTATAAATTCATCAATGTTTTGAATTCTTGTCAATGTTTCTTCTGTACCTTCTCCCAAAAGTTGCTGTAAGTAACCACTTCTTTTGAAAACAGTGTCTATCAATTCTGCAACATTCATAGACTGATAATCTTCACGTAAGCTTTCAAATAATGTATAAAATTCTTTAAACTTCTTTGCTCTTGTTTTCAATTCTGGAATTTCATCAGAATGTCCAATGGCGTCATATAAACTCATGTGATGGATTGCCGCATAATTTGCCACTTTTTCCATAGAAGTATCTCCAATTCCTCTTTTTGGCACATTGACAATACGTCTTAATGCAATCGCATCTGATGGATTGGACAATACTTTTAAATAGGATAAAATATCCCGAATTTCTTTTCTTTCGTAGAAACGTACACCACCAAATAAACGATATGGAATATTTTTTCTCACCAGTTGATCTTCGATTGTTCTGGATTGTGCATTGGTACGATACAACACTGCAAAATGTTTGAGGCTTTTGCCTTCTTTTTGTAATTGCTCAATTTGTTCTGAAACATATCGTGCTTCGTCATATTCATTTTCCGCTTTATATATATGAATGATATTTCCGGTATCATTTTCTGTCCATAACGCTTTCTCTTTTCTTGTCACATTATTTTGAATGACAGCATTTGCTGCTTCCAATATTTTCTTTGTGGAACGATAGTTTTGTTCTAATTTAATAACAGTTGTATTTATGAAATCTTTTTCAAAGTCCAATATATTGCGGATATTTGCACCACGCCAAGCATAAATACTTTGATCATCATCACCCACAACGCATAAATTTTGATATTTTTCTGCCAATATATGCACCAATTCATACTGTGATGTATTGGTATCTTGGTATTCGTCTACCATGATATAACGAACACGTTCTTGCTAATTTTAAAATATTTCTGGGTGCTGGCGGAATAAAAGCACTGTTTTATAAATCAAATCATCAAAATCCAATGCAT
>CAJMNV010000190.1 GCA_905214825.1 uncultured bacterium
GTATTTTTGTAGAAAGAGAATTACTTGGTTTCAATGGGAAATAGCCTACCAAATTTTTCAATCCCAAAGCTTGGTCAGAAAGTTCCTGACTGGCAGCGGCAGATTGTTCTGCGGTTGCGGAATTGGTTTGTACTATGGAAGAAATTTGGTCAATGCCGATTGTAATCTGAGAAATTGCAGTTGCTTGTTCCTCTGAGGCAGAAGAAATTTGTTGTATCAAATCTACAATTTCTGCGGATTTTTCCACAGTTGTATTTAATGATTTTGCAGTCACATCAGCAATGGAAGAACCGTTTTCCACAGCAGCAATAGAACGTGCAATCAATGCAGCAGTATTTTTAGAGGCTTCTGCACTTTTGCTTGCAAGATTTCTGACTTCATCGGCAACAACTGCAAATCCTTTACCAGCAGAGCCTGCACGAGCAGCTTCAACTGCGGCGTTTAAAGCCAATATATTGGTTTGGAATGCAATATCTTCAATGGTTTTGATGATTTTGCCAATTTCATGTGAACTTTTTGTAATTTCAGCCATGGCATTGGTTAATGCAATCATTTGTTGATTGCTTTCATGCATTTCCAAACTGATAGTATGTACTTGTTCTGTGGCTTGTTTTGCATGTGATGCGTTTTTATCTACTTGTTGAGAAATTTCATTGATTGTGGCCGCAAGTTCTTCGACAGAGTTAGCTTGTTGTGTTGCACCTGTTCCCAATGTTTGGGCACCGATGGCAACTTGTTCGGAGCCACTGGTTACCTGTTCTGCACTTTCATGGATTTCACGCAATGTATCGCTCAATTTTGTGTTGATATCACGCATGGAAAGTAATACAGGTGTAAAATCGCCAATATATTTTTCTTCAATTCTGGTTTTGATGTCAAAGTTTCCGTTTGCCATTTCACGCAATAAATATGATTCATCAGATATGATATCTTGCAATGTATCTACAATGATTTTGGTTGCCTCTGCCAATTCCCCCAATTCATCTTTGGAATGGATTTCTGGTACAGGTGCATCTAAAATACCTTGTGAAAGCAGTTTCAAACGTTCGGTGCATGATTGTATGGGTTTTGCGATATGTTTGGAAAGGTAAGAACCAAGTTTAATTAAAACCAGCATAAATATGACTACCAAACTGATGATGACAATGGAACAAAAAGAGACAAAACTGTATATTTGGTCTTGTATAATATACCCATGTTCTACCTTGCTTGTCATAATGTAGGTTAATTCTTCATAAATGGATTCATATAAAGGGTCAAGTTCTTTTGTAATCAAACCTTGCATATGAGCACGAGAAACTTCTTTATCACCATTTGTCATAGCAATTAGTTTGTCTACATTTGTGATATATTGTGCAAATTTGGTTTTGGCTGATTGAAAAGAATTAAGAAGTGCTTGTTGTTGTTGTGCATCTTTGGATACAAGAGTTGGTTCTAATTTATCAAAATATTCTTGAATATTTTGCTTATGAATACTTAATTCTTGCTTTGCTTTTTCTGCCATTTCAGGTGTGGATCTTGTGATAGCATCATATGCATTGTTTCTGAATAAAGAAATATCAGCAAGCAGCCTTCCCAAATCCCCTTGTGCAAAACCATAATTTTGCAAAGTAGAAGAATAAAGGTTATTTGTTACATAATTCAATACCATAGAAGTGGTACCAGTCATAATAACCAAAAAACTAACCAATACAAAAGAAGTAATTATTTTTTTGGCGATGCTGAAATGTTGAAGTTTTTTTAGCATTTTAAAAAGTCCTCCCTTTATTTGTTTGAATAAATAATTAGCAGCATGTAACAAAAGATGAAAGGAATACCTAAGACCAAAGTAAAGGTATTTTCAATCTATATGCTGATAATTTTCCCTATCTCTTATATCGACAAAAAATATGTCTTATTAAGAAAAAAAGAGAAAAAATGGGAAATAAAAACAATTATCGATAATCGACAAAAAATATACAAATTGTATAAAAACAAGGGGGTAAATATATGAAAAATTTATTATAAAAATACTTTTTTGTAAAATAACTCTAAAAAAAATAGTGCAAAATTAGCTATTTTCCTAATAAAAATCTAGTGTTTTAAGTTATATTTTGTACAAAGTATACATCGAATTCGTTTGTGAAAGTATGAAAAAAAATGTGTGAAAATGACAAATTTGATTGATTTTTGAAAAT
>CAJMNV010000191.1 GCA_905214825.1 uncultured bacterium
GTAGTTTAGGTGGGATTTTTTTTCTTTTTTTTTTAATTTTTATTTTTGTTATTATACTTTAAGTTCTGGGGTACATGTGCAGAACATGCAGTTTTGTTACGTAGGTATAAAAGTCAGTGCTTTTCATTATGTGGGTGTGAAGTATATGTCGGCAAGTGTATTGGGTCTGAATTTGTATTTGTGGAGTTATGGTGTTTTTGTATTGGGTCGACAAAAAGGAAATCAAACAGCCAATATGGGACAAACATTTTTGAAAGGTGCAGTCAATCCAAATTGTATTGCAATATTTTTGGGGTTGGCTTTGACATTGACGCATACCATTACATTGGTACCAGATACATTGATACGGTTTCTCAAAACATTGGGGGATTTGTCAACACCGCTTTCTTTGATTTATATTGGGGCTTTGGCGGCAAATAGCGGTTTCAAAAAATTATTCCAAGAAAAAGATGCTTTGGAACTGAGTATTATCAAAATGCTTTGTTTGCCTGCAATGGCATGGGGGGTTATGCTGTTTGTGCCTGCAAGTGGTATGGCAAAATCCATATTTTTGTTGGCAGCAACATTGCCAGCAGCGGTGGTTGTACCAATGATGACAGAACGTTATGGTTATGGTGAAAAAATGTCATCAGATATTGTACTTTTGACAACATTGATTTCTGTTGTCGAATTGCCTGCCTGTGCTTGGCTGACAGGGTATTTGTATTAAATGGATAGAATTTGTAAAAAAATAAAAAAAGTACTTGCAAAACACACGGAAACGTGGTAAAATTTCAAATGTTGAGTACGGACGGTCCAATGGTATATCAATGGGATTGTACTAAGAACGTCTTTGGGGAAAGGAGGAAACGAAATGGATATTATCAGAGAACTGGAAAAAGAGCAACTGAAAAGCGAAGTAACTCCTTTTAACGTTGGTGACACAATTCGTGTTTATGCGAAAGTTGTGGAAGGTACTAGAGAAAGATTGCAGATGTTTGAAGGCGTTGTAATCAAAAGACAAGGCGGCGGCATCAGAGAAACTTTCACTGTAAGACGTATCGCATCTGGCGTTGGTGTGGAAAGAACATGGCCTTTGCATTCTCCTAGAATTGACCGTATCGAAGTGGTTAGACGTGGTATCGTAAGACGTGCGAAACTGTTCTACCTGAGAGATAAGGTTGGTAAAGCAGCAAAGGTAAAAGAAGTATTGAGATAATCAATAATCAAGAAAAACCTGCCTCGATGAGCATTTCCTCGTCGAGGCTTTTTTTCTTATGAAAGTGCAAATTTATATTTGACGAAAAAAGTACAATGATGGTATAGTGTTAAAAAGAATAAACAGAAAGGGGATAAACGATGCAGAACAAAAAAAAAGAAAAAAACAAACAGTTACTGTCTACTGTATTACAATTATTTGTTGTGGTACTGATTGTGTTTCTGCTTCGTACCTTTGTGATTGGTACCATATATGTCAAGGGTTCTTCTATGGAACCCAATTTCCATCATGGAGATTTTTTGGTTATCAATAAATTGGAAGTTTATCTTTCGACACCGAGAAAAAATGATGTTGTCATCTGTCGTTTGGATAATGGCAGCAGTCGAGAAAATATTATCAAAAGGGTGATTGGTACACCTGGTGACAAAATTGACTTGCGTCAAGATGATTATGGTGTATATCAATTATATATCAATGATATACTGATAGAAGAGCCATATACTGCGGCACCAATGATGGAAAAAGGAAATGTAACATATCCTTTTGTTGTGCCAAAAGGGCATTATTTTGTTATGGGAGATAATCGCAATGCAAGCACAGACAGTAGACGCACTTCTATTGGTGCGATTGCAAAAGAAGATATTATGGGACATGTGATATTGCGGTTATACCCATTTGATAGTATTTGTGTGATTGAATAAAAAGGAGGCATGCAATGCATATACAATGGTATCCAGGACATATGACAAAAACACGTCGTATGATGGAAGAAACGATTTCGTTGGTGGATATTGTGATAGAATTGGTTGATGCCAGAATACCATATAGCAGCAAAAATCCAGATTTAGATGATTTGGCAAAAAATAAACATCGTATTATATTGTTGAATAAAAGTGATTTGGCAGACCCTGCGGCAACAGAAATTTGGACACAATATTTTACAGAAAAAGGGTTTCGTGTTATTCAAATGAATGCA
>CAJMNV010000192.1 GCA_905214825.1 uncultured bacterium
AACGCATACTTGTTCCCTTTCACACTTTCCAGTATAATACATACTGAAAACACAAAGAAAGGAGAGAAACATTGTGCAATCAAACACATTAGAACAAAAAATCAAAAATCTTTCTGCCGATTATATTTATCAACAAGCCGTAGGCAGTCTGTTACTTTTATTGATGAGTACCATGGAAGATGCCCAACGAGGCAAACAACCTCTGTCCTATCCTATACATGAAGACATTTTATCCATCAAAAAAGAAATATTAAACATAACATTGGCATTGGAAGATATTTTAAACGGCGAACAGTCTGCCAGAACAACCACATTGGAGCATTGTATGGTGTTAAAGAAAAAATTATTTTCCATATATGAAACCATATACAGTTATTTTTCACAATGGAATATCGTCTCCACATTGGTCAGTGACCAAATCGCCATACGCAAATACAAAGAGGAACAAATTTCTGATGAAAAAATCGACTGGTCGTTATTTTTTGCAGATTGCCATACTTTTTTGGAAGAGCAAGACTCATTGTTGTCACAAAAAACCGCTATGGGAAAACTCTTGCAATGTTTGCCTTTGCACATCGCACGTGAAAAATATTATGACATCATACAACAAAGCCTGCAAGCTGCATTTGCAGGAGAAAGCAAAGAACGCATCACTTGCTCTTTGCATGCTTTTGCAGGATTTTGCTGTCCCGAAAGCAATTCACTTTATGGAAAATACTTTCCAGAAATTGCAAAATATATTGGTGAAAAACGTATGGCAATGCCACATAACATGGACGATGCAACATTGCAAAATCATTATGCATCATTAAAAGAAGTATTGGAACAGTTGCAAGAAATAGAAGAATATTTTTCTTGTATGCTGCATGACATCAATTCTTTGATATTGTTATTATATCTCACATACAACTTCAAAGACCTGACAGAACATTCTGCCTCTTACAGTGATTTATACCATGCCGTTTGTGACTTTTTCAATGGAGAATGGAACGAAACCGAAAAATCTGCTTTTTTGGAAACATTGATAGAACAAATAGAAGAAGCAGTAGAGCCTGTCATAGACAAAGCAAACATCATTGCAAAACAAGAATATGCTTTATTGGAAAAAGTACAAACATTTGCACAATTTGATGAAGAAACACAAAAAGTATTGTGGACAGAAGAATTTATCAGAGATTGTTATTTTGGCGATTTAAACGACCAATTATTTCAATTTTCATTACCAGAAGATTTACCTCCTGCCACAGAAGCAGAAAAAAAGATATTCTTTACAGAGTTCATACAAAAAACAAGAAGTTATTTGGAAACATTGCCTGTACAAACCAGAAAAATCGCCATGCAGACACTCATTGGTGCATTGCCTCCCATATTTGATGTGCATACTGTAATGGATATGGTTGCACAAGCCATAGACAAAACAACTTCTTTGGAACAAAAAGTACTGATTGTAGACAAAGTTGGTATGATATTCCAAGAAAGTGGCTATCAATCCATTACTCATACCACACATCATCATGACCATGATTGTGATTGTGGCAGTCACCACCACCATGACCATGATTGTGATTGCGGCAGTCACCACCACCATGACCATCATTGTGATTGCGGCAGTCACCACCACCATGACCATCATTGTGATTGCGGCAGTCACCACCACAAATAATTTCAAAAAGAAAGGAAATCGCATATGCAATTTAGATTCGCACATTATAATTACAACGTTTTGGATTTGGAAAAAAGCCTTGCTTTTTATGAAGCGGCACTCGGCTTAAAAGAAATACGCCGCAAAGAAGCAGAGGACGGCAGTTGGAAATTGGTGTATCTTGGAGATGGTATCACTGATTTTGCATTAGAATTGACATGGCTACGTGATAGAACAGAACCCTATAACCTTGGAGAAAATGAGTTCCATTTGGCATTTACCGTTCCAGATTATACCGCTGCTCATGCCAAACATCAAAAAATGGGTTGTATTTGTTTTGAAAATCCTGAAATGGGTATTTATTTCATCAATGACCCTGATAATTACTGGTTGGAAATTTTACCGGAAAATCTGTAAAAACTTTTTCAAATCACCGCAATATCATATATCTTATGCGGTGATTTTTTAATTTGTATTGTACATAATAAAATACATAAAAAACTATTGACAA
>CAJMNV010000193.1 GCA_905214825.1 uncultured bacterium
ATCCAATTCTTTTGTCTGCAAATATATCATACCTGCCACAGTAAACAACACCAATTTCAAAAAAGAATGGTTCAAAAAATGCAATATCGTACCAGATGCCGCCAATGCATTATGTTCACCCAAAAGCCCTTGCATACCAATGCCAACCATCAAAAAACCGATTTGTGACATAGAGGAACAAGCAAGCGTTCTTTTCAAATTGACAGAAAAAACTGCCAAAATACCGCCCCACAACATGGTCACAACACCCAAACACAACATAGCATATCCCCAAATGCGGTCATGCAAAAATAAATTTGCTGTAATGGCCATTGTGCCTACAACACCCGTTTTTGTCAAAATACAAGAAAGTATCGTTGTGGCAGGTGCAGGGGCTTCTGTGTATGCACTTGGCAACCAAATGTGCAATGGCACAATGCCCGCTTTTGCCGCAAATCCAAAAAATACCAATCCACCAATGATATAATATTCTGCTGTTTTTGATTGTTCTGCCATAAATGTTTGCAACAAATCCATTTGCAATGTGCCTGCTTTTTGATACAGCAAAAACAGACCCATCAATGTCACCAAACCACCAATTACAGCCACAGCCAAATATGTTTTTGCAGCTTCTATGGCTTTTTCTGTTTGTTCCTGTATCACCAACACAAAAGAAGTGAATGACATCATTTCAAAAAATAAAAACAATGTGAAAAAGTCATTTGCCAAAAATATGCCCATTGTGGCACCTTCTGTCAAAAGCAAAAACAAACTGTATCTTTCTTTGTTTTTTGCCTTTGCAAAATATGATTTTGAAAATATCGTTGTCACAAACCATATGCCTGCGGTTAATATCACCAATATCGTCCGAAAACCACCACTTGCAAAAGAAATACCATTTCCACAAATATTGGCATATGTATATACATGATTTTCATCAATCAAAAACAATGACATACCAAATATCAGACCTGTGACTGCGATATTCCACATATCTCCTACCAACTCTTGTTTGCGAAACAATGCATATTGTATCACGCCACAAACCATTGGGATAAAAATCAAAGATAAAATTATGACTTGTTGTAATGAAATCATCTGATAATCCCTCCTCTTTTTAAGCCAATGGCATAACCATATTTCCAAGTACTTCCAATATCAAACTTGGGAAAAGTCCCAATACAACAGAAGTAATTGCCAACAATATCATCGGGTATTTCATATATCCATTTGGGTCTTCCACATGGTCATAATACCCTGCTGGATACACTTTGTTTCTTGGGAAATACACACGAACCAAAATATAAAACACATACAACGCTGTCAACAATGCCGAAAGTATCAATGCAAATATGCCAAAATAAGACATTGGGTTGCCACATTCCACTGCCGCCGTTGCCAAAGCCCATTTACTATGAAATCCTGCAAAAGGCGGTATGCCCACCAATCCAATCCCTGTCACTGTCATACAAGCAAATGTCACAGGCATATATTTGCCAAATCCCTCTACTTCGTATAAATACTCTCGATGTGTTTTATATAACAATGCACCTGCTGTAAAAAATAATGTAATTTTCAATACCGCATGATAAATCATATGCAACAATGCCGCTACCAAACCGGCAGGTGTCATCAATGCAATCCCAAACAAAATATACGATAAATTCGACACGGTCGAATACGCAAAACGCCGCTTGATATGCGGTGTACGCAAAGCAATCGCAGAACCAAACACAATGGTAATTGCTGTCAACAACAACATCAAACTTTGTACAGTACTATTTCTCAAAAAATCTGTACCAAAACTATAATATGTCAGTCGGATAATGGCAAATACACCCGATTTTACAACTGCCACTGCATGCAACAACGCCGTAACAGGTGTAGGTGCCACAGACGCTTTTGGCAACCAACGATACAGCGGGAATATTGCCGCTTTGACACCAAATCCCAAAAATGCCACAAAAAACACCAACTGTAATTTTGCTTCATGCCCTGCAATCAGCACGGTGTTTAGTACACCACCTAATATAAAATTCGTGGTCGTACCATAGCAATAAATAAACACAAAGCCAATAAATGCCAATGCCGCACCAAACATCATATATAAAATATATACTTTTCCTGCATGTCTTGCTTTGTTATCCATTGCGTGCATCACCAAAGGCAATGT
>CAJMNV010000194.1 GCA_905214825.1 uncultured bacterium
ATCAAATAATTGGTCACAAGGTTGTTGATAGCACCTTTACCCATAATGCTACCTTTTTTCACGACATTAAATGCAGTTGCATCATCTTTATAAGAAACAATACAACAATTTTCATCTGTTGTTGCATATACTTTTTTTGCTTTCCCTTCATATAATTGTTCTGTTTTTGTAATATTTGACATTTTTATTTCCTCCTAAAAAAATCTGTAATGGTTTATTGATTATATTTTTGTTCAATGGCTTTATTTTTTTCCAGTACTTTTGTTGCTGCTTCCAATCTTGCCAAATCCAATTTTTCACCCAATGTTTCATCACTTGCAGACAAAATCTGAATTGCCAACAACGCTGCATTTTCTGCCCCATCAATGGCAACCGTTGCAACCGGAATACCCGCAGGCATCTGCACAGTAGAAAGCAATGCGTCCAATCCGTCCAATGTAGAGGATTTGACAGGGATACCAATGACAGGCAGTGTTGTATTTGCTGCAATCGCTCCTGCCAAATGTGCTGCTTTTCCTGCTGCCGCAATGATAGCCCCAAAATCATTTGTTCTTGCGTTTTTTGCAAAATCCTTTGCTTCCACAGGTGTTCTGTGTGCAGAATAAACATGTACTTCAAAAGGCACACCGAATTTTTCCAATGTAACCATTGCTTTTTCCACTACGGGAAGGTCGCTGTCACTGCCCATTACAATACCGATTTTTTTCATGGATAAACCTCCTAAAATTGATACACATACCGATTTCAACCAAAAAAGGGCAATCCTATTCCATGGTAAGAAACAGGACTGCCCAGACGGTCGACAACAGCAGTACAAACATCTTAGACAATACTGCTTACATTCCAACTTTTTGTTCCCCTGTGGTAACCACAAATCCGTCAGTTACAAAAAGCCCCTTTATTTTTAACACATTCAGTCTATCATATTTTTTATTTCTTTGTCAATCGCACAATAGAAATTTCTTTTTTGAAAATGCTTGACACACACAAATACTCTGTGATATACTACTGACAATTTGTACAGAAATCCATAATAACCCACTAGACAGAAGAAAGGAGACGAATACATTGCAATACATTTTATCCAACGCAAACGTATTTCAGCAGGACAAATTTGTAAAAACCAACATATTTATTCAAAATGGTATCATTTCCAATATTTCTTCCAATACATTTGTCCAACCTGCGGACAGTGTTGTTTTTGATTTGGAGGGTTTCGTGATATTCCCCGGTTTGATTGATGTTCATACACATCTCAGAGAACCGGGATTTTTTTATAAAGAAACCATTGCCACAGGGACACAAGCAGCAGCACATGGCGGCTACACTACCATTTGTGCCATGCCAAATTTAAACCCTGTTCCGGATTGTGCCGAAACATTGACACCACAACTTTCCGCAATACAAAAAACAGCTTCCATTGAAGTATTGCCCTATGGTGCAATTACATATGGCGAAAAAGGCGAGGCTTTGGCAGATTTCGACGCACTTGCACCACATGTTTGTGCATTTTCCGATGACGGACGTGGTGTACAAAGTGACAATATGATGTTGCAAGCCATGCAAAAAATCAAACAATTTGACAAAATCGTAGCCGCACATTGCGAAGTCAATGCACTGCTCAATGGCGGCTATATTCATGACGGTGTATATGCAAAATTGCATAACCACAAAGGCATTTGTTCCGAAAGTGAATGGAAACAAATCGAAAGAGATTTGGATTTGGTACGTCAAACAGGCTGCAAATATCATGTTTGCCATATCTCCACAAAAGAAGGTGTTTCATTGATACGACAGGCAAAAGCAGAAGGATTACCCGTATCTTGTGAAACTGCACCACATTATTTGGTATTTTGTGATATGGATTTACAAGAAGATGGTCGTTTCAAAATGAACCCGCCTATCCGCAGCCAAGCCGACAAAGAAGCATTACTTGCCGGCATTTGTGACGGCACCATAGATATGATTGCCACAGACCATGCACCACATGCCAAAGAAGAAAAAGACAAAGGATTAAAAGACAGCATGATGGGCATTGTTGGCCTGGAAACCGCATTCCCTGTATTATATACAGAACTTGTCAAAAAAGATGTGTTGTCATTGGAAAAACTCATTGACATCATGCACACAAACCCTTCCAAAC
>CAJMNV010000195.1 GCA_905214825.1 uncultured bacterium
AAAAATAATGCATAATAGAAAAAATATTAAAATAAAAAAGGAAAATCATGACAAGTGTAGTATATATATTTATATGTATATTGTAAAGAATGATAAATGGTATACATGACAAATGACGGACTTTTTTGTTCGATGAAACAATACTAAGGGAGGTAGAAATTATGAAAAGTTACGCAGCAGATAAGGTGAGAAACGTAGTTCTATTGGGTCATAGCGGTTCTGGCAAAACCACATTTGCAGAAGCAGCATTGTATTATTCCGGTGTAACAAAACGCTTTGGTAAAGTGGAAGAAGGCAATACCGTGAGTGACTATGACGCAGAAGAAATACGCAGAAAAGTATCTATCAATACTTCTGTATTGCCTGTGGAATGGCAAGATACCAAAATCAATTTTTTGGATACACCGGGTTATTTTGATTTTGTGGCAGAGTCGAAATTGGCAACAAGCGTAGCAGATACCGCCCTGATTATGGTTTCCGCAAAATCTGGTGTAGAAGTTGGTACAGAAAAAGCATGGGAATATACAGAAGAAATGCACCTTCCCAAAATCTTTTTTATCAACCAAATGGACGATGAAAACGCAGATTTTGAAAAAACATTGGCAGAATTGCGTGCAACATTTGGCAAAGCAGTTGCACCTTTGCAAATTCCTTTTAACGATGAAAACGGCAATTTTATTGGCTTTATCAATTTGATTAAAAGAGATGCTAGGAAAAAAGTGAATGGCAAACTGGAACATTGTGAAATGCCAGAGGATAAAAAAGACCAAGTAGAAGTGTTGCGTTCTATGCTGGTTGAAGTAGCAGCAGAAAGCGATGACGAATTGATGGAAAAATTTTTTAATGATATAGAACTGACAGAAGAAGAAATTTATGATGGTTTGCAATATGGCATTAAACATCATACCATTGCACCTGTGATGTGCGGAGCGGCAACATTGGGGTATGGTGTAAAATTGCTTTTGAATACCATTGTAAGATTTACACCTCCCGCAATAGAGGCAAGACCAAATTTCCATGCATTTCATGATGGAAAAGATGTTGTATATTGTTCCAGTGATGATGAAAGATTTTCTGCATTTGTATTCAAAACCATTGCAGACCCTTATATTGGTCGGTTGAATTTGTTTAGAGTGATGACGGGTAAATTGGACACAACGATGAGTGTTTACAATGAAGAAAAAGATACAGTGGAAAAAGTATCCCATTTGTATGTGATAAGAGGGAAAGAACAAATTGAAGTAGATGAATTACACTCTGGTGATATTGGGGCTTTGGCAAAATTGTCAAATACTTCTACACAAGATACATTGTCTTTGAAAGATGCCAATATCATTGTGCCAAAAATCAATTTACCAAGCTCTGTGCTGTCTATGGCAATACAGGCAAAAGGCAAAGGCAATGAAGATAAATTGTCCGTAGCACTTTCAAAAATCAGAGAAGAAGACCCAACATTGAAAATGGAAGTGAATGCAGAAACAAAACAAACATTGATATATGGTATTGGGGAACAACAGCTGGATGTTATGGTTAATAAATTGAAAACAAAATATAAAATTGATGTGGAATTGGTTGACCCTATCATTCCTTATCGTGAAACCATAAAATCCAAAACATCTGTCAGAGGAAAATACAAAAAACAATCTGGTGGGCATGGACAGTTTGGTGATGTGGTCATAGAATTTGAACCAAGCGGCGATTTGACAAAGCCTTATGTGTTTGAAGAAAAAGTATTTGGTGGTTCTGTGCCAAAGCAATACTTCCCTGCTGTGGAAAAAGGATTGCAAGAATGTGTGTTATCCGGTATTTTGGCTGGTTATCCTGTGGTAGGATTAAAAGCAACATTGACAGATGGCTCTTACCACCCTGTGGATTCCTCAGAAATGGCATTTAAAATGGCAACATCTGTGGCATTTAAAGAAGGTATTCCACAAGCAAAACCGACCATACTGGAACCGATTGAACATGTGGAAGTGTTGATTCCTGAAAAATACATGGGGGATATTATTGGGGATATTAACAAACGTCGTGGTCGTATTTTGAGCATGGACGCTGTGGGGAGTAAAAAATGCGTTGTG
>CAJMNV010000196.1 GCA_905214825.1 uncultured bacterium
AAAGGAGAAAAACAAAGAAAGGAAGTACGATATATGAGCCAAAACAACGAAAACCAACATCAGATATACGGCATTCCCAGAAACTTAAAAAGTGCCGGAAAAGTTGCAGAAGTCATAGAAGTTACCAGTTTATTGCAAGGTGTCATCATGGCACTGGGACTGTTTATCATTTGTTTGAAGGTATTGCACATACCTTTACGATATACCTTTCTCTTAACCGGTGCAATGGTATTGTTCAGTATATTGCCATATGGAAAAAACAACGATACGTTTTTCAAATATATCTATTTGTTGGCATATAACTTCTTTGTGCGAAAAACATATCGCAGATATGTCAGACACAGAAGTTCCCAGCAAAAAAAGATTGTAAAACAGCGTTTACAACGCGAACAATCACAGACAAAACAACAGGAAAACGAAATGAAAGGCGGTGATTTTCATTGAAATTTCGCAAAGAAAAAAAGGAAGAAAAGCAAGAGAAAAACAAGAAAAAGATACAGAGGAAACCTCGCCCCAATACCAGATACCGTACACAAAGCTTTCTCAATATTCGAGACGTATCAGATGGCATTATTATCACCAAAGATGAACGATATATTCGGATTGTAGAGGTGCTGCCAACCAATTTTTTCAATAAAGACGCACTGGAACAAGAGCGTATCGTGTATCAGTTTGCACAATATCTCAGCCATGCACCGAAAACCATGCAAGTCAAAATCATGTCTGTACCAGAAACAGCAGAAGATTATCTGCATGTACTGCTATCATACAAAGAATTACCAAATGCAACCAAACAAACCAGACAAATGATAGACGACTTGGCAAAAGAAATCGAAGATACCGTAGAGATTTATCGATTGAAAAACAATCGTTTTTTTGTCATTTATGAGTTTGAGGAGTTTCAAATGACACCGGATTTTGACTATATTCGCAAAGTATTGTTGGGACACGAGTTCGCATTGGCAGAGTGTATGAGCAAATGTGGCTGTAAAGTTGTCAGTCCCCGTTTAACCAATAATCAGTATCTCAATACCGTATTGTATGAGTATATTCTCATGCATTTTGACAGAATGACACCGGATTTTGAAACGCACATGTTCCAAATATATCAAGAAATTGCGGAACAAAACCATTTGAAGAAAGACTCGTTGACCATAGAGGACTATTTGTCGCCACAGGAAGTATCTTTTTATGCACGTGATTTTTGTGAAGTCAACGGAAAATATGTGTCCTATCACTATATCAGTGACTATCGCCACTATGTTACCGCAGGCTGGCTCAATCCACTTTTGAGTAGTTCGTATGGTGTAGATGTAGATATTTTCTTTGTGCGTCAAGACAGAGCATCTGCCAAAAAGATGATACGAAAATCTGTGGATATGCAAGAGTTGGTGTTGGAAAATTTGAGTGGCAATACCAGCGTTGCACAGGAGTCCAGACAGAATATGCAAGACGCTATTTTACTGCGGGAAAAGATGTATAACGAAAGTGCGGATATGTATGATATGTCTATTTTGATTACCATTGGTGCAGACAGTTTAGAAGAATTGGATGACAAAATCAGAGAAGTTTACAACTTGATGGAGCAGAAAGATATGCCGTTGCTGCCATTGGAACTGCGACAAGAAAAGGCATTTCGCTCTACATTACCGTTTGTAAAATTAGACAAAGATATCCTCAAAATTTCTTCCCGAAACATTTTGTGTGGTGAATTGGCATCTGTTTTTCCATTCAACGAACCGTCCATATTCGACGAAGGCGGTATTTTTATCGGAAAAAATAAAGCCGGCAGGCTTTGTGCAATCAACTATTTTGATACGACAAAATATGATAAACCACATATGATGATGATTGGTTCCACAGGGAGTGGGAAAACATATGCCAGCCAGTTATTGGTTGGTCGCAGCCGCATAGAGGGTGCAAAATGTTTTGTGATTGCCCCACTCAAAGGCGAAGAATAT
>CAJMNV010000197.1 GCA_905214825.1 uncultured bacterium
TCCGCATACCATGTGGACAAGTCGTTTCCTTCTGTCTGCCAATACATTTTTGGGTCATCTTTTGCAATGTCTTCCATACGTATACCAAATGTTACCACACCAGCCGCATAATCAGAACCAATCAGAAACAAATTTGGAATATGCGCTGCCCATTGTTCCACAGGTATTTGTGACAGTTTATAAAACTCCCCTTCTCGTGTTTCTGGATTTTTTTCCCAATACCATGTTTGGTCTTTTATCATCTCTTGGACTTGTTCATAAAATGTTTTCATAAAGTCATTCATCACCCAAACATCACACGTTTCCAACATTGGGCAATGCCACGCAATTTCCATAAAATCACAATATGTTTTTGGTAAAGAAATTTGATATTTCTGTTTGATTGTTTCTAAAAATGGTTTCCCGACAGATTTGTTGTAGCCCAAAATATTTAATATTTCCACAGCCGATAAATCATATTGCATACGCATTTTTATCATCCTTTCTACCTGCCATACAGTATCTATCATGTATTTTAACATACTTTTCCATTTTGTGACAATATAAAAATCGTACATATGTTTCTATTTTTATTGCAAAAAAATAGGGCTGTATCATACAGCCCTATTTTATCTGATTGACTTTTTTATATAATAGACATTTCTTTTGCAATTTCAATGATGGCATCTGCTGCCATTTCCAAATCCTGTTTTGTGTGTGCTGCCGAAATCATCATACGCAAACGTGCAGTATTTCTTGGCACAACCGGGAATTTGATTGCTTGTGCATACACCCCTTTTTCATATAAACGAGCACTCAATTCTTCCGCTTTTTGTTCATCTTCCACAATCACAGGAATCACAGGTGTCACCGTAGAACCAATATTCAGCCCTGCATCTTGCATACGTTTTGCAAAATATGCACGATTTTCCCAAAGTTTTTTCACCAATGTATCATCATGTGCAATTTTACGAATACCAGCCAATGCTGCCGCAGTCAAACAAGGAGCCAAAGGAGAAGCCGTAAATATAAAACTACGTGCTTTTGGACGCAATTCATCAATAAATGCCTTTGTACCTGCCACAAAACCACCAGCCGCACCAAATGCCTTAGACAAAGAACCGGTTTCTACAGTCACTTTGTCACGCAAATGGAAATGTTCCACAGTACCTTTGCCATAAGGCCCCATCACACCATCACCATGTGCGTCATCTACCATAAACATTGCACCATATTTTTCAGCAAGCATTGCCATTTCCGGCAAAGGTGCCAAATCGCCGTCCATGCTGAATACTGCATCTGCAACCAACAATTTTTTGCCTTCTGTGGGCTGTTGCAAAAGTTCTTCCAAATGTTTCAAATCCATATGGCGATACACTTTGACATTTGCTCTGGAAAGACGGCAACCATCAATGATGCTACCATGATTGAGTTCATCACTATAAATGGTATCCCCTTTTCCCACCAATACCGGAATGACACCTGTATTGGCAGCAACGCCACTGTTAAATACCAGAACAGCCTCCACACCTTTAAATGCAGCAAGTTCTTTTTCTAATTCATCATGTACAGCAAAATTACCAACAATATTTCTGCTGGCACTTGGCCCAACACCATATTGTTCGATTGCCGCTTTTGCCGCCGCCACCAAATCGGGGTCATTTGCAAGACCAAGATAATTATTGGAAGCCATATTGATGATTTCTCTGCCATCTAAATTGATATGTGCACCTTGTGGGCTATAAAGTGTTCTGTACATGTTGTATCCTTCTTTCTTCATATGAACATATAAATCAATAGAGTTTGTATCATTATATCATCATTTTTTTTGAAAAGTCAATCAATGCAAACAAAATCAACAAAAATAAGCCAATATATACAAAACAGTCTGTCATATTTTATGAAATATGCACAAAAGGCTTTTTGCAGTACATACAAAAAGCCTTTTTATACAATATAATCTGCAAATAGAACT
>CAJMNV010000198.1 GCA_905214825.1 uncultured bacterium
ATCGCTGTATTTTGGCTTTCCATCTTCAAAAACCACCATAGACCCAACCGATGCAAAACCTTGTATGTGTGAAATATCATATGCTTCCACACGATGCAAAATCGTTGGAATACCCAAAGCATTTTGTAATTGTTCCATCGCACCTTTTGTACGTTGTTGTTCCTGCCGCATTTTTTCACCAAATTGCTCAAATGCAATATTGGCGTTTTTGTATGCCAATTCCACCAATTTTTGTTTTTCGCCTTTGACTGGTATGGTAAATGTGACTTTGCTTCCTCTGCGTTCTGTCAAATATGTTTGTAACAGTGGTGTATCTTCTTGTGTCAAATTTTCTTGCAATATAATTTCTTTTGGAACATGTGCCGTTCCACTATAAAACTGCTTGATAAACTCTGTCATCACTTCACTTCTTGTTTGTTCTTCAGGTATGGTGATATGAAAGTTTTCACGTCCTGTCATTCTACCGTTCCGTATAAAAAACACTTGCACCAAACATTCAGAAAATGCACGCACCAATGCCACAACATCTGCTTCTTGCAATGTCATATTTTCCATTTTTTGTTTTTGTGCCACATTTTGTACAGCTTTTATTTTGTCACGCAACATGGCAGCTTTTTCATATTCCATTGCTTCTGCGGCTTTTGCCATTTCCTGTTGCATATTTTTTCTGATGGTGTCATGTTTGCCTTCTAAAAAATCCATTGCATATTGCACATACACTGCATATGCTTCTTTTGTAATCAAAGCATTGCAAGGAGCCATGCACTGCCCAATATGATAATTCAAACAAGGGCGTTCTTTTCCTGTTTCTTTTGGCAAATTTTTTTTGCATTTGCGTATCGGAAACAATTTTTGCAATATATCAATGGTTTCTTTCAGTGCAATGCCATCGGTAAAAGGGCCATAATATTTTGCCTTATCTTTTTCACGTTTATGTGTCACAAATATGCGGGGAAAATCCTCTTGTATGGTTACTTTGATATAAGGATAAGATTTGTCATCTTTGAGTAATATATTGTAACGTGGGTCATATTGTTTAATCAATGTACACTCTAAAATCAACGCCTCCATTTCGGTATCTGTCACAATATATTCAAATTCTTTGATATGTGGTACCATTGTTTTGGTTTTGGGCGATTGGTTTTTACTGCTTTGAAAATACTGTCTAACACGGTTTTTCAAATTGACGGCTTTTCCTACATAAATAACTTGTCCTTTTTCATCTTTCATCAAATATACCCCTGGTTTTTGGGGTAATTTTTTCAATTCTGCCACTATATCAAACACATGATATCACCTGCCCATTTTTCTTTTTTGCATAGTATATCACAAAACATTTGTTTCTTCTACTACAAAACAATGGTTTTTGTGCTCAAAATCAAAACAGCATAGTATCCAAACTATGCTGTCTTTGTATTCGTTGTCACATGAAAATTTTTCTTTATTTTTTCATACAAAACATCGTTTTGTACAAATGTGGCAAGGGACAATGTTCCTTATGGTAGCTTATAGGCTCTGCCTCCAAAGTACTCTTCCCTTTTATAACAATCTTACTTTTTTGCAAATACGCACGAGTTTTCCGCCCATTGGCATTGCCTGCAAATCTTCTTCTTGTATACCGCCAATCCACAACATCACAATCGCATAAATACCCATTGCCGCAACAATCGCTGTCAATGTACAAATGACGTTGTAAGGCACAAAATAGAATAGCCCATGATATATGCCCAAAGCTGCTACCCCCATAACAATCGCACCTGCAACTGGTTTTAGCAATACCCTTTTCCAGTCAAATCGTACCTCTGTAATACGAGACAGCATACATACATCAAATACCGCCGCTACCAAATAACAACCTGTTGTGGAAATCACTGCCCCCAATACATTCAATATCGGAATTTGTATTAACACCTCATTGACTATCACTTTTGTCACTTACCTCAACAAA
>CAJMNV010000199.1 GCA_905214825.1 uncultured bacterium
GCACAAAAAAAGACGATGAGATTTTTGCTTTCTCATCGCCTCAAATTTGCTTTTTCTTATAAAATTTGGTATGTCATCTATAAAATCCTGATTTTTGCAGGCTCAAAAAGCGCCTCAAAAAAGTCCAAAAAACGTTGATTTTTCGGGCTTTTCAGGCTATGTCATACTTTTAGACTACTCATCCCAATTATGATACACATTCTGCACATCATCATCATCATCCAACATATCCAACAATTTATTCATTTTTTTGATATCTTCATCAGATTTCAATTCTGTATATGTTTGTGGTATCATTGTCACCTCGGCACTTGCCATTGGTATACCTGCATTTTCCAATGCTTCTCTCACCATAGAAAAATCATCAGGCAATGTGGTAATTTCATAGCTATCTTCTTCTGCGGCAAAATCTTCTGCACCAGCGTCCAAAGCAAGCATCATCAATTCTTCTTCATCCATCTCTACTTCTTCTTTATCAATCACAACCAAGCCTTTTTGATCAAACATAAAGGATACACATCCATTGGTACCCATATTTCCACCGCCTTTTGTGAAAGCATTTCTCACATTTGCTGCTGCACGATTGCGGTTATCTGTCAAAGCTTCTACAATTACTGCCACACCACTTGGGCCATATCCTTCATAAGTAACTACTTCGTATTCTACGCCTTCTTCATTACCAGCTGCTTTTTTAATACTTCTATCAATGGTATCATTTGGCATATTATTAGATTTACATTTTGCAATAACATCACGCAATTTCCCATTGACCGCAGGGTCAGGGCCACCCGCTTTCACAGCAACTTGGATTTCTCTACCCAACATCGTAAATATTTTCCCTTTTGCTGCATCATTTTTTTCTTTTTTATGTTTAATATTGGCAAACTTAGAATGTCCTGACATCAAAAACTCCTCCTTCAAAATTTTCACTCAAATATTTTATCATTCTTTTCGTCAAAAAACAAGCCTATGCTTCTAGTAATGACAAACTTCCGCTTTGCCAAACGCCAAATAGCACATCTGTTTTTTCTGTTGCTTGTTTTCCTTTCAAAATATCTGTCATTTGTTGTTCAAATTGTTCTGCAACATCTGCTTCCACCAACACCACAAACTGCACTTGGTCTGTATAAATTGTATCATGCAATACATATCCCGCCTGCAATATTTCATACTGCACTTTTCCAGATTCTGTATAAGGCACTGTCACACGATAACGACAATACAATATCAGTTCTGCAATACCTGCCGCAAGCAATCCTTCTTTTGCACTTTTTCCATATGCACGCACCAAACCGCCAGTTCCCAACAAGGTACCACCAAAATATCTAGTAACCACAATCGCAGTATCTTTGACATCTTCTCCTTTTAATACATTCAATATGGGCATGCCTGCTGTACCCTGTGGTTCTCCATCATCACTGAAACGTTGTATTTCATTTCGTTCTCCAATTTGATATGCAAACACATTGTGCGTTGCATCCCAATATTTTTTTTTCATTTCCTCTATAAAAGCCCTTGCTTGTTCTTCTGTTTTGACAGGTCGTACAGTTGCAATAAATCTTGATTTTTTTTCTGATATTTCTGCTTCTGCCTGCTCCAATATTGTTTTATATTTTTTCAACATACTTTCATCACCATGATTGAGTATATCAAAAAGCATACACACACTCAATACCAAACCGTATAAATTTAATTTTTTTGCACAAACTATAGTTATCCCACAAAAGAAAGGAGCATCATTTATGGCAAAATATCAAGATTTATCCGATTTGTTATTGCACAACGACAGAGCAAAACATTTTTATAAAGGTCTACCCGATACTACACAAATTGCACTATCCAAGAATGGCAGTAAAATTTGCTCTATGGAAGATTTAAGACATTTTGTTTCTGTTGTAGAACAAAACAAACATAAAAATTAACCATAACCATC
>CAJMNV010000200.1 GCA_905214825.1 uncultured bacterium
GCGGAATTTGTCCAAGAATAGTTACAAGCCATTGCATTTTGTACAACAGGTGTCCATGCCTCTTTTCCTTTATGATATACGGATAATGCTTGGTCAACTGCCCACAATAAACCGTTGCCATCATATGTTTCAAACAAAAAACCGTTTCCTTTTTGTGTTTGTTCGTCGTAATGTGTGATGGTGTCTGCAAGCCCACCTGTTTTTCTGGCGATGGGTACTGTACCATAACGCAGGCTGAACATTTGCCCCAAACCACAAGGTTCAAACAAAGAAGGCATCAAAAACATATCTGCACCAGCGTAAATTTGTTGTGCAAATGCTTCGTCAAAAAACAAGTTTGCACTGACTTTGCCACAATAGCGGTCTTGATATGTGCGGAAGAGATATTCAAAACGGTGTTCACCTGTGCCAAGTAATACAAATTGGATATTGCGTTGCATCAAAGCATCAAATACAGAAGAAAGAATGTCCACACCTTTTTGGTCTGCCAAACGTGTAATCATGGCAACCAAAGGTACATCTCGGTTTTCTAAGCCAAGACGTTCTTTTAACAGGCGTTTGTTTTCTGCTTTGCCTTCCAAATGTGCGGCATCGTATGGTATGGGGATACGGTTGTCTGTGGCAGGGTTATGTGTATCATAATCAATGCCGTTTATAATGCCGCACAAATCGTTGTTGCGACTTCTGAGAATACCATCCATACCATAGCCATATTGCCAATTTTGTATTTCTTTGGCGTATGTTTCGCTGACTGTGCTGATTTTGTCTGCATAAATCAAGCCCATTTTCATATAGCTGACATTTTGATAAAATTCTATATTGCCGTTTTCATAACAGTAATAGGGAACACCCAAGAGTTCCATAGTACTTTTGTCAAAGTTGCCTTGATATTGCAGATTGTGTATGGTGAATAATGTTTTGATATGAGAGTAATATATCATTTTGCGATATATTTCTTTGAGATACAAACAAACAGGCCCTGTCTGCCAATCATTGCAATGCAATACATCAGGATAAAAATCAAGCATTGCCATCATATCCAAAACGGCTTTGCCAAAAAATGCAAAACGTTCATTGTCATCACCATAACCATATAACGTCCCACGTCCAAAATAAAAATCATTTTCTATAAAATAAACAGGAACTTCCCCTGGTTTTAGCAATATTTTTGCCTGTTGGGTTCTCCAAGTTAAGTGTACGGGAAATTCGCCCAGATATTCTACATCATGCATGGTGTTATCTTTTATGGAAAGATGTCTTGGGATTACCACACGTACATCAACACCTTGTGCACGCAACGCCTCGGGCAAAGAGCCCACTACATCTCCCAAGCCACCACTTTTGACAAAAGGTGCTGCTTCGGAAGCAACAATCAATACTTTTAAGCAATCTTTCATGCGTTTTCACCTCACATACCATCATACTATGAAGTTGGGATTTCAGCAAGAATATAATGTTGTTTTCTATATTATATTTTATACAATCGGAGCAGAACAAAATGTTTTGTTGTATTTTTTTATTCGTTTTCCATTTTTTATGATGGATTTTATGGGATTTTCCTTTTACCACAAACAGAAACGTGATATACTAAATAAAGAACAGTATACCATTTTGTTTTTTGTAAATAATGATATGGTAAAAATTTTGTATTTTCAAAATGAAAGGACGGATACCTTTGAAAGATACACTACCAAAAAGAAATGAAGTAGAAGCAAAAAATCGCTGGCATATTGAAGATTATTATGCACAAGACAGTGTTTGGGAAGAAGTTTATGGGAAAGTGGAGGCGGCATTGCCAGAACTTTCTGCATATGCACAACATTTGGGAGAAAGTGCGGCAACACTTTTGGCATGTTTGGAAACAAACGCAGATGTTTCTTTACAATTAGACCAACTGTATACCTATGCAAATATGCGTATG
>CAJMNV010000201.1 GCA_905214825.1 uncultured bacterium
GATAATACATGGATACAAATACGCAAAAAGGGTTTTTGGATACGGCAACTTCTTTGGGAGAAGGAGCATATCATGTGACAAAGGCGATTGCACACACGCTGTCCGGAGATTTTGTTGGAGCTGCTGTGACAGCAGCCAAAAATCCCATCATTCGTAAAATTATCTTGGGTGTATGTGTGTTCTTCTTTCTCTTTGTTTTTATCATTGGCAGTTTACCATCCATGATACTCAATTCCATAATCAATGGTGGAACGATTGGAGAACAAACAGAATTGCAGTTACAGATTTTGAATATGGCAGCACAAATCAATGGTGTTTTTTTGGACGATTATCATATTGAGCAAGAAGAACTCCAACAAATGGGCGTATCTGCGGAGGATATTACCACAAAAGAACCTGTACCGCCCATCAGTTCTTATAAAATCATGTCGTATTTTTGTGCAACATTGTTAACCACAGATGGAAAAGAGCCAGAACCGGACACCGAAGATACCCCGCAAGAATTACCAGACGTCATAGATGGCGGCATTCATTTAGGTACAAAGCCATTGAGCCAATATGCCGAACGGTATCGAACAGATGTAGAGATGGCTGCGGAAAAGTATCAAGTTTCCCCATATGTCAATATGATTATGGCAATTCTGATGCAAGAGTCAGGTGGCAGAGGGCAAGATGTGATGCAATCTGCAGGCTCTGGGCATGTACATGGTACGGTAACACCACAATCCTCTATAGATGGTGGTGTCAGTTATTTTGCAAAATGTTTGCAAAAAGCAGGCTGTAAAAGCCCACAAGATTGGAGCAGATTGGAAGTTGCCGTACAAGCATAAAACTTTGGACCAGGTTATATTTCGTGGCTATCCAAACAAGGTTATACCGGCTGGACAGCGACGAATGCCAAACAATTCAGCCAATACATGATTGCGGAATACCGTAAAAACGGACAAAACATTCGTATTTATGGGGATACGCAGTACATCAGTCATGTATTTCGATACTATCATGGTGGTGGCAGTGCAGAAGGGAGTTTGGTAGAAAAAATTGATATTGTACATTTACTCAGTATGCTGCGTAATTTTGAAGGTAACTATTATTACCACGAAGCAGATGACGCACAATACGAAATTAAATTTGTTACACGTAAAAGAGAAGATTACTTTACAAAAACGGTATTCAAGCTGACAGAAGCCCAAATAGAGATGGCAAAATCTTATGAAGCGATATTCGAACAGTTGGGCAATACAGAACTATCCAATGGTGGAAACATATTGGGACAAGGTTCTAATCTGGACACACTCCCTTTGACAGATGCACAAGTCACAAAATATTTGGCACTCGCATATCAAGCAGACCCAAGCATATCGCCGCAAAGAGCACAAGTTTTGACAGTGGGGCTGTCCATTGTTGGAAAAGTCGGCTATTTTTGGGGCGGAAAGTACAGTGGCACAGGCTGGAACCCAGAATGGGGCAAGTTAAAGAAAGTAACCGCAGCCGGGGACCGTACCACAGGTACTTACCAACCATTTGGATTGGATTGCAGTGGCTTTGCAGATTGGGCATATCGTACTGCCGGTGTGACAGACAGATTGCAAGCCGGTGGTACATGGCACCAGTACCAGACAACAAAGCCCATCTCTGCCTCACAGTTACAGCCGGGGGATTTAGGCTTTATGCTCTCCAACGGCAGAACCACACATGTGGGAATTTATCTAGGCCTAGATGGCTCTGGAAAACGGCTTTGGGTGCATTGTCAAGGTGGAAATGGTGTTGTGGTTGGTACTTGTGCGTTTTCACAATTTCGCAAAGTAGTCAAGTAAAGCCATGATGCTCACAAAATAACATATCTTTATAGAGAGCCTGTCATTTCCGAAAAAATTGACAGGATTTC
>CAJMNV010000202.1 GCA_905214825.1 uncultured bacterium
ACCTCTACATCCCTAATGTAGCGCTCTACCAAGCTGAGCCACGCCTCGACGACTTTTTCATTTTACTACAACATTTTTTATTTGTCAACATATTTTTGTTTTCAAAACACAAAGAAAAGCAGCAATACTGCTTTTCTTTGTGTTTATTTTTATTTTTGTTCACAAGTAATTTGTACCAAAACAACGGTTTCTTCTTCCATATTTTCCGAAATCTCTGTTTCCATGGTCAAATCTCCCAAATCTTTCAAATCCTCATAAAAATCTGCCATTTGTTGATATTGCATAGACACTGTCACTTGATTTTCTTTTGTGCTCACTTCCAATGACAAATTTTCTGCCATTATTTTTAAACTTTCTACGGCCTTCTGTGTATCTTCCACAGATAAAGTTGCATATGCTGTTTCTGGTTGTTGTGTATTTGCACGACTTTGCAACAACTGCTCTCCACTTGATGTCATATCTGCCATTTGTGGTGTTTGCTTTGTTTGCTCCACTGTATATGTTTGTGGTTGTGTTGTATTTTGTTGTACTTGTTGCTTTTGTGCATTTTTTTGTGTGGATTGATTTTGTTGCATTGCTGTCGTTTTTGGTTTGGATTGCACAACTTGTTGTTTTGGCTGTTCTGTTTCTCGTTCTTGTTGTTTTGGTATCACTGCTTGCTCTGGTTCTTGTATTATTTTTTCAGAAATCTGTATGTTCACTGTTTCGTTTTGCTGTTTTGGTTGTACTGTGGTATCGTTTATTGTTTCTGTTTCTGGTTGTATTGGCTCTTGTATCTGTGCAATAATGGCATCTTGTGGTTGCTTCATACGCTGTATCCCTTGTATTCCACCTGCTACTGCCACAACCAACAATGCTGCTGCCACCAATCCCATATTTTTCCAATTTATTTTTCTATTTTTTGGAAATGCTACCATATTGGTTGTATTTGCTTCTTTTTCTATTTTTTGCATCAATTCTGCATGATATCCTTGTGGCAATTCTACACTGGGAAGGCTATGCAGTGCTTGCATCATATTTTTTATCAAATCTGCTTCTTCTTTACAATCAGCACATACCAGTAAATGTTTTTCAATTTCTTGTGCCATCTCTTGTGATAAAGAACCTTCTAAATATGCCCAAATATTTTCTTTGCAATATGCACATTTCATATTCTCCTTCCCTCCTTTCTATTTCTTTGACGGAGATTTTTGCCACTTTGTTCCCTTATTTTCAAAATTTCTTCTTTCAGTTGCAATCTTGCACGAGAAATCCTTGATTTCACAGTGCCCAATGTTGTGTCTGTCATATCTGCAATTTCTTCATAAGAAAAACCACGAATATCACGCAATACAATCGCCATTCTATGTTCTGCTGACAATGTTTCCAAAGCTTGCAAAATTTCACTTTGTGCTTCTTTTCGCATCATTGTTTGTTCTGGTGTTTCTCCATTGTCTGCAAACTGCTTTTGGTAACTGCCGTCTGTATCTTCCAATTCTTCTTCCAAAGAATATGTCTGTTTATTTTTTCTTTTTCGCATTTCATCAATACAAGTGTTCATCGCAATGCGATACACCCATGTAGAAAATGCAGATTTTTCGTCAAACTGTTGTAGATTGCGATATACCTTCAAAAAAACCTCTTTCGAAATATCTTTCACATCTTCTGATGCACCAAACATACGCAATGCAATATTATATACAATTTTTTCATGTTTGATAATCAATGTTTCAAAAGCCCGCATATCTCCACTTTTTGCCAATTTAACCAATGCCTTTGCTTCTGCCTGTTCTTTTTTCTTTTGCACAATCTTACCTCTATTTTTTTATTTTCAAAACTTCTATTCTTATAGTATATGATTTTTATATTTTTGCAAAGAAAAAACT
>CAJMNV010000203.1 GCA_905214825.1 uncultured bacterium
ATTCCCACGGATCGTAAGGATCATTACATTCTTTATGCCAAATGGACCGCAAAGGAGAAGTCATATATGCCAATCCCACATGACCACCACCTTCTGCAACCAAACGTTCAATTTGATTTTTTCCCAATTCTAATTGTGTCAATGCATTTTCCACATAAAAAATATAAATACGACCATATTTTGTCAATACAACATTTCTACCTTGTTTTTCAAATAAAAATGCACCCAATTCTCTTTCCATTGCCGCAATAGAATGGCTCAATGTAGGTTGTGAAATATTCAATTTTTCTGCAGCTTTTGTATAATGCTCCATCTCTGCCAACACCTTGAAATAATATAATTGGTTTAAATTCATATACGCTTCCCTACCTTTCTTCATTTTATTATAACAAGGGGAATTTTTTATCATATCATTCTTTTTCTACAAATTTTTGTATAAACTCCATTTCACTTAATATGGGAATATTTAATTCTGTTGCTTTTTTATTTTTTGATGATACAGAATGCATATCGTTATTGATAAGATAATTTGTTTTTTTTGTCACACTTCCTGTTACTTTTCCGCCTTGTTGTTCAATATATTCTGCCAATTCTTTACGGTTTTTGTAATGTTCCAAATCTCCTGTGATTACAAATACCATATCTTTGAGCAAAGTATTTTTGTTTTCTGTTTGTAATTGCTCTGTTTGCAATTTCAGATATGGTTTAATCTGTTCCAAAAGCATTAAATGATGTTCGTCTTGGAAATACTGTGCAATACTATGTGCAATGACCGTGCCGAAACCTTCTATGTCTACCAATTCTTCCGCTGTTACAATTTTGATTTTTTCAAAATCATATTGATATGCTTGGCAAAGTAATTTTGCATTTCGCAATCCCACGTGATTGATACCCAATGCATAAATGAAATTTGGCAAAGCAATTTCTTTTGCTTTTTCTATGGAAGCAATCAATTTTGAAAAAGAGCGTGTACCAAATCCTTCCATAGACTGAATTTCTTCTGCATACTGTTCTAATGTAAATAAATCAGGATAATTTTTGATATATTCTTTTTCCAAAAATTTTTTCAATGTTTCTTCTGACAATCCTTCAATATTCATAGCATCACGAGAAACAAAATGGCATAACATTTGCAAGCGTTGTGCCTTGCAATCAGGATTTGTACAGTATAGAACTTTACCATCTTTCAAAGCTCTGATTTCTGTTTCTCCTCCACAAACAAAACAATTTTTTGGTATTTCCATATTTCCAGATTTTGTGATATTTTCTGAAATTTGTGGAATAATCATATTTGCTTTATACACTTTTATGGTATCGCCAATTCCTAATTGCAATTCTTCCAATATACTTACATTATGCACACTGGCACGACTTACTGTAGAACCTTCTAATTCCACAGGGTCAAATATAGCAATTGGGTTCATCAAACCTGTTCTAGACGTATTCCATTCCATTTCACGTAATATTGTTTCTGCCATTTCATCTGCCCATTTGAAAGCGATAGAGTCTTTTGGAAATTTTGATGTTCTACCCAAGCTCTGGCTATAAGAAATACTGTCAAATGTCAGAACCAAACCATCCGAAGCAATATCATTTTGTTCTATATGGCTGCGAAAATATTCCAATGCATCATCTATATCCGCTGCATGAACCATTTTATATTCTACAATAGAAAAGCCCAATGTTTTCAGCCATTCCATATTTTCGGATTTACTATCGGAAAGATTGACACCATCTGCCTGCACCAATGTAAAAGCAAAAAAATCAACATTTCGTTTTGCGGCAATTTCACTGTTTAACTGCCGTACAGTACCACTGCATAAATTACGAGGATT
>CAJMNV010000204.1 GCA_905214825.1 uncultured bacterium
CCCCATGCGCAGTATGGAGTACCGATCAGCGACTGATACAGCGCAAGAATTTCTATGATGCTTGTTCACTTGCCAAATATAAAGCAGCCTGTGCGATTTCTTGTGGCATGCCAAAACGCATTAAAGGAATTTCTTCGGTGAGTGCTTGTTTTTCTTCTTTTGAAAAACAGTCGTTCATTTCTGTGTCTATGACACCACAGGCAATGGCATTGACACGAATATGACTAGGGCCAAGCTCTTTTGCCATTGCTTTTGTGAAAGCATTGATACCGCCTTTTGATGCAGCATATACTGCTTCACAAGAGGCACCTTCTGCCCCCCATATGGAAGAAATATTCACAATAGCACCAGATTGTTTGCGTACCATTGCAGGGGTTGCCAAATGTGTGCAATGCAGTACAGAATGCAAATTGACAGCCAGTAGATGTTGCCAATCTTGGGGCTTCATGTCTGTAAATAGCCCAATATAAGAAATACCAGCATTATTGACCAATATATCTACATCACCAAATGTTTCTTTGATTTGTGCAAACATGGTTTCACAAGCGGTATAATCCGAAACATCAGCAAGTATTGCCATACAAGAAATTCCTTGTTGTATCATTTCTTGATATGTTTGTTTGAGTTGGTCTGCATTGCGGGAACCATTTAACACAACACGACAGCCTGCTTGTCCAAATGCAAATGCAATAGCTTTGCCAATCCCACGGGAAGAACCTGTGACCAATACAGTTTTTTGTTTGAAATACATGATATTATCACAATCCTTTTGTTTTTTTCGTATTGTATCGCAAAAAGAGTGTCAAAGCAACCGAAAATCATACTGACAAATGCAACAAAACCATGTATAATAATGGAATTACAGTATTTTCAAAGAAAGGACGAAATATATGGAAAGTCTAAAAGAAGCAGTGTATAGCAGGGAATTGCATATTACAGAATTGATGAATATTGGATTTCAATTATTTTGCAAAAATATCAAAACCATATTGCTGGGTGTATTGTGGCTGGGTTTGCCCATCAGCTTGTTGTTGACAATCATTCAGTTTCGTTTGATGGGTTTTTATGATATTTTGGCTATGAGTCCAACGCAATTAGCAGCAATACCCACAGCACAACTGCTGGAACAAATGCAGCAGGTACTGATATATCAATTATTGGCAATGGCGATTGATGTTTTTTTGGTGCCAATATTTATCATTGGTGTGGCAAAGGCAACAAAATGGCGTTTGGAAGGCAAAGAAAAAGGTTACAGAAGTGTGTTTGCAGATGCCATGCTGTTTGAGCCAACATTGGTAAAAGTAGGGATTGTATATTTGATTTGTATTGTATTGGGGGCATTTTTGTTTTTCCCTTTTGTGTATTTGAGTGTAATTTGGTGTTTTTATATATTTTGTATTGGATTGGGCAAAAGAAAAGGCTTAGATGCATTGGGGCATAGCCATATGTTGGTAAGAGGTAGATGGTGGAAAACATTGGGCTATATTTTTATGATGATATTGGCAACAGTTTTGGGCAATATGTTGTTCAATTTTATATTTCGTAGTTTGTTGTATGTAGTACCAAATCATGATATAGCTATTTTTGTAGTCAACATCTGCTATACTTGTACAAGCTATTTTGTGCATGGATTGTATGTTTCTATGATGGCGGTATTCTTTTTGAATAGAGAATCTGGTTTATTTGGTATGCAGGCTTTGCAGGAAGAAAAATCTACGATAGAATAAGCAAATGTTAATTTGAAAATATTTCTATAAAATGAAAAAAAGGAAAATATCTTTAAAAACAAAAGTATTTTCCTT
>CAJMNV010000205.1 GCA_905214825.1 uncultured bacterium
TACCGCTTGTATAATATCATGTCTGGTTTCTGTACCATTTGGAATGACAGTAAATCCCAATTTTTCATAAACATTTGCCGCAAAAACAGCCCCTTTCAAAGCCCCTGCCGCAACCGTAGGGGCTAAGAAAAACCCCTGATACAATGCACGCATAACATCTAAGCTTGCCCCCACTTCTTGTCCCAATCCGGGTGCACTCAAACGATACGCACAACGGTCAATGCAGGCTTTTGTGCCACAAATATAACCGCCAACAGGTGCCAAACCACCACCGGGATTTTTAATCAAAGACCCCACAATCATATCTGCCCCCACATCAGAAGGCTCCTGCAACTCCACAAATTCCCCATAACAGTTATCCACCATACAAATGACATCTGGTTTGACACTTTTGACAAACGCAATCAATTTTCCAATTTTTTCAACAGAAAATGTTGGACGCATTTGATAGCCTTTGGAACGTTGTATTGTCACCAATTTTGTTTTTTCGTTGATTGCGGCTTTGATAGCTTCATAATCAAAAGAGCCATCTGCCAACAAATCAACTTGTCTGTAAGAAACACCGTATTCTGCCAAAGAGCAAGGAGACGGCTGTATGCCAATAACATTTTCCAAAGTGTCATATGGCTTTCCAACAGGAGAAAGCAATTCATCACCCGGCAAAAGGTTTGCAGACAACGCCACAGCCAAAGCGTGTGTGCCACAAGTAATCTGCGGACGTACCAAAGCCGCTTCTGTGTGGAAACAATCTGCATACACTTGCTCCAACACTTCACGGCCTTGGTCATTGTATCCATATCCTGTGGAGCCTGCAAAACACTCTGCACTGACACGATTTTTTTGCATTGCCGCCAACACTTTTGCTTGGTTATATTCAGCCACTGCATCAATCTGTGCAAAACGTTCTTTTAAGCCTTCCAATACCGTTTGTCCAAACTGTTCTATTTCTGGGGAAATCCCCAACATTCCATACATTGCTTGCATTTTTTATTGCTCCTTTTCTATTCTTGTAACATTTGTCCATTCCAAGTATCCATTTTTTTCTATTTTCAAAATCAAATCTGCCATGCATATTTCATCTGTTTGTGGCAATACCATTTGTAATTTTTCAATTTTGCTATTTTTCAATAATTTTTTTATCATAGCATCTGTCAATGTGACACCATATTGTTCTAAGCTGTTTTTCCATATAGAAAATTGGCAACCGTCTTTCCACTGTGTGCAATAATATGATTTGCTGTTTTCCAATATACTGCCTTTTTGACACAAAGGGCATTTTCCCAGTCCTTTTGTTCTGACATTTTTGCCTTGATATGGCTCTTGTGCAAACACCACATCTTTTTTATGCTGTTTGGCATCTTCCACCAAAAATTGCACATAGCGATAAATACTTTCCATAAAACGTTGTTGTGTCATATTACCTTTTGCAATAGAAGACAATCCTTTTTCCCATTTTCCTGTTGTTTTTGGTGAACGCAGCGCATCTGGCACAACTGCAATCAGATTTTTCCCTTTTTCTGTTGGCAACAATGATTTGCCTTTGCGGACAATATACCCCACTTTGAGCAAACGTTCAATCATTGCTGCCCTTGTTGCAGGCGTACCCAAACCGCTGTCTTTCATCTGTTCTTTTACTGTTTCATCTTCCACAAAACGTCCTGCATGTTCCATTGCCGAAAGCAATGTGCTTTCTGTGTAGGGTGTGGGGGGTTTTGTTTGTTTTTGTCACACTTTTGCGTTTTTGACCACAATATTTTCTCCTTTTTGCAACTGTGGTAACTGTTGTTCTT
>CAJMNV010000206.1 GCA_905214825.1 uncultured bacterium
TGTGGTTACACACAGTAAGCATTTGGCAGAAGAAGCCGACGAAATCTTAGAAATGAAAAACGGTGCAATTTCTTTTTTGTCTGAATAAACAAAAATGGTGTCATAAAGGAACTATCATTATGGAATATTTTAGATATACATCGACACAATCAACTTAACCCTAACGGCATTTTTATAACAACTAAATACAACACATATACAGAATTTCTTTTGTTTTTTATATTTTTATTACACAAAATAAAAAAGGTATTGTTTATGTAATCTTTTTACATAAACAGCACCTTTTTTGATATTGATATTATTTCTTTGTTTGCATAATTTCGATAACTTTCATATCCACTTCTGATAAACCTTCATGGGAAAGTTTTGTCAAATTCTTTGTTGTTTCTTCCACAGCCTGACTGATGATACCATCTGTTTCTTGTATGATGCTGTTATCCATTGCATACAATGCTGCATACACTGCTTCTCCTGCACAAATAGACAGTTTTAATGCACAACCGCCTTTTGCCCCATCACAGAACATACCTGCAACGCCGCCCATCATATTTTGTACTGCACCGCAAATCTGTTCCAAATTGCCACCCATCATATATACCATTGCTGCCGCAGAGCCGGAACCTGCCAATGTTGCACCACAAATGGGAGAAAGTCTGCCAACATGTTTTTTCATATACATAATAATCAGCATACCCAGCAATTCTGCACGCAATAATTTTTCTTCGGAAACTTTCAGATGTTTTGCTGCTACGGCAGCAGGTATCATGGTTTCAATCCCTTGGTTACCGCTACCCAAATATGTCATCACAGAGCCATTGCCACCACTCATACGGAAATCACAAGCTGCTGCTGTTGTCAGTTTGACATCTGTGACCATATCGTTAGATAATGTACCATCTTGAATCATTTTTTGCATCGCAGGGCCAATACCGATAGCATATTTCTTTTGCAAACCAATTTTTGCAATTTCCAAATTCATATCAATGCCTTCTTTGATAAAAGCCAATTCTTTTATATCCACATTTTCCGTAGCATCCAAAAAATCTGCAAATGTATATTGTGTAATGTCAAAGTCCGTTGTTTGTTCTGTCTGCACATCACCTTTGACACGTTTGTCTGTCAAAATTTCACCATTTTTTTCTGCATACACCATATTGTCGTGTGCATCTTCTGTAATGGTATGTGTACGTTCTGTGTCGTTTGTTGCAATACATTCAATATAGAATTGACTGCTCGGCAACACTTTCACAGTCACAAAACCATCAGCCACAAGCTGTTTTGCCTTTTCTACATCTGCGGGCTGTATATTAGCAAAAATTTCCATTGTATTTCCGGGTTTACTCAACGCACAACCCAAAGCACAAGACAGTTCAATACCATTGGTACCAGCATTTGGGATTTGCACACTATATGCATTTTTGAAAATATTGGAACTAATTACCATATCCAAATGTGTTGCAGGTGTTGTCAACATTTCACAAGTTCTGGAAACTGCCAAACCGATTGCAACAGGCTCTGTACAACCCATACTAGGTTGCATTTCACTTTTGATTGCCTGTAAAGCCTTTTTGATATCCATCATAAAAATCCTCCTCATCAGATAATACAATTCATCATTATTTATCACAATTATATAGCAAAAAGTATGCCAAATAAAAAACAGCCATATTTCAACTGTTTTTTACAAATAGAATTATCATCTATGAGAAAAATATTTGATATATGGATTTAGAATTTCTGCAAAAAAAAAATTTTTATCTTTTTTTATATATTGTGGGTT
>CAJMNV010000207.1 GCA_905214825.1 uncultured bacterium
CTGATATCGTATTTTTGTTGTTTGTCTGGCTTTTGTTTTATCTTTTGTTGCTATATGTGATCTTCTTTTTGTTGTTTGCCAACTTCTGGTGCAAAGGCAACCCATGTTTTATCGGTATTTTCCAAAAGTTTTTGTTTGATGAATGTTTGTAGATAACCATTTTTGATTTCTGTTTTTAATGTTTCTAAATCTTGCAAAGGATAAAAGAAAGCAAATGGGTCTGCATCATGCAACCAACTTTTCATTTGTTTTGTATGATAAACCAACCCTTTTGGTCTGGAACCATAATCTTCTTCTCGCAATAAAAATTCCATTTTCTTGATACCACTTTTTAATAAATCTGCATCAATACCGTTTTTCGCAATATCTTGTAATACATTTTCAACCGTCAAACGAAATTGTTCGGCTTTTTTCATATCTGCTTTTTTTGCAATAATGCTATATACCATTTCATATGTACTGGAATCAAAATATCCTTCTGCATCTTCACAAATATGGTTGTCTCGCAATGCATTTTTAATTGGAGAAGCATTTGTTTCTAGTAATAAATATCCTAATAATTGCATCATTAAAATTTCTTTTGGATTTGTACATTTTCCAATTTTAAAATTATATGCAAAAAATCCTTTTTCTGTGTCTTCCCCATTTTGTATGGAGTATGTATCTTTTAACCACTGCATTTTTTGTGGCACAGAAGATGAATGTATAATCGGTAGGCTATCGGATTTTTCAAAATCAGATAAATACGCATTATTGATATGCTCCAAGCATTTTAACACGTCCATGTCGCCATATAAATAAAAATAAGCATTTGCTGGGTGGTAATATGTACGATGGAATTCTAAAAATTGTTCATATTGTAAATCCATAATGGCACTTGGTATACCGCCAGACTCAAAACCATATGTTGTATCACCAAAAATACTTTTTGCAACAAAGCTTGCTAATTGACTTTCGGCATCTGCCAATGCCCCTTTCATTTCATTGAAAACAACACCTGTGACAGTATCATTTTCATATCTCCAGCCTTCTTGTAAAAAAATGCCTTTTTTTTCATAAATATTTGGATAAAAAACAGCATCTAAATAAACATCCATCATATTCATAAAATCTTTTTCGTTACAACTTGCAATGGGATACATGGTTTTGTCTGCATATGTCATGGCATTCAAAAAAGTGTTCAAAGAGCATTTTATCAATTCATTAAATGGGTCTTTTGCTTGATATTTTCTGGAACCACATAAAACAGAATGTTCCAATATATGTGCAGTCCCACAATCATTTTGTGGAGGTGTTTTGAAAGAAACAGAAAATACTTTATTGGTATCTTCTGTATCCAAATAAAAAAGTCGTGCACCGCTTTTGTCATGTTGCAACAAATATCCAGTTGCAGAAATATCTGCAAGCTTTTCTGTACGCACGACAGAAAAACCATAATAATTTTCATTTTGTTTCAAAAACAATAAAATCACAACCTTTCACAACACTAATTATTTTTCTTTTGTTTTTTGTATGATAAAATCTTTGAATTTTTCCACTGCTGGTGGCAAATAACGATTGAGTACATACGCCATATATACCATACGTTTGGAAAATGGTGTGTCAAACTCCAATTTTTTTACACGATAATTTTGTATCGAAGCCATATCTGTAACGATTGCAATACCTTGATTTGCTGCAACAAAGCCTGCCATGGAATTGACATCTTCAAATTGGCACAAAATATTTGGCATAATCTGTGCTTTTACAAACAAATCATCAATAATGCGA
>CAJMNV010000208.1 GCA_905214825.1 uncultured bacterium
TCAAACAAATCAAGCCACCCACAAAAAATGCTTTGATATAATTCATGCTGATGCCCCCTTTTGATATTCAATCACAACTGCATGGGCAATCGCAGGAATGGGCAATCCTTGTTGCACAGAATCCGCACTCAACAAAGCCCCTGTGGGCAAAAACAGCATACGTTTGATTGCACCTGTCAATAATTTTGGATAAAAATAGCCGCAAAATGTCACCGCAGAACAAGCACAACCACTGCCACCAGAATGGGTGTCTTGCATTTCTTTGTCAAAAATTTCAATCCCACAATCTGTATACTGTTCTCCCATATCATACCCTTCTTTTTGCATCAATTCTACCACCAACTGATGTCCCACATAGCCCAAATCTCCTGTCGCAATCACATCATAATCCGCAGGTGTACGACCGGTTTCTTTGAAATGTGCCAAAAGTACATCAACCGCCGCTGGTGCCATTGCTGCCCCCATGTTGTTGGCATCTGTAATGCCCATATCCACAATTTTACCTGTTGTAATTTCCGTAATCACAGGGCCTTCACCTTTTTTTGCCAATATCACCGCCCCATCACCTGTTACTGTCCATGTAGAAGATTGTGGGCGTTGTGTTCCAAGTGGAAGCGGAAAACGAAATTGCTTTTCCGCAGAACAAAAGTGGCTAGATGCACCACCCAATACATACGCTGCAAATCCACCATCAATGAGCATACTCCCCAAACTCATCATTTCTCCCATTGTGGAACAAGCACCAAAAACACCCAAAAATGGGATAGAAAAATCTTTTATGCCGTATGTTGTACCAATACATTGATTGAGCAAATCTCCACACAAAATATAATCCATTTGACTTTGTTTCATATTTGCTTTTTGCAGTACCAAAGCCATATTTTCTTTCACAAATTGGCTTTCTGCTTTTTCCCAAGAGTCTTGTCCCATCATGGTATCTTGCTCAATTTTATCAAAATACTTTCCCAAAGGCCCTTCTCCCTCTTTTTGTCCAACCGTAGAAGCCACTGCAATGATATGCACAGGTTCTTGCAGTTTCACAGTCTGTTTCCCCAATCTTTTTTTCATACATTCACCGCCCCACCATATAATACACAATCCCAACAATCACCGATGTCAATGTGCCATACACAATGACAGGGCCTGCCAAAACAAACATTTTTGCTGCCATGCCCAAAACCAAACCTGCATTTTTATATTCCATCGCAGGTGACACCACAGAATTTGCAAAACCTGTGATGGGTACTGCTGTACCTGCACCACAATATTTCCCCAGTTTTCCATACAAACCAAATCCTGTCAGTATTGCAGAAATCAATATCAATGTCGTAGAAGTTAATAACGCTGCATCATTTTCTGAAAAACCATATTTTCCATACATTTGTAATAAAAATTCACCGAAAGTGCAAATCAATCCACCCGAAATAAAAGCAAAAATACAATTTTTTAAAATTGGGCTTTTGGGTGTATGTTTTTCTACAATTTCAGCATATCTTTGTTGTGCTGATTGGTCTGTTTTCAAATACGCCACCTCCAAAATCTAATCTTTTGCATAGTATGCACACAACATATCAAAATTATGACACAAATAAAAAACTGCAATCAAAAAAGGAGAAAACTTTGATTTTCAAAGTATTCTCCTTTGTGTAATTTTTTATATTATTTTTTATGCTTCTTCTTGTGCAAAGGAAATCAGCAAATCACCTTGGCTGACTTTTTCGCCTTCTGTTGCATAAA
>CAJMNV010000209.1 GCA_905214825.1 uncultured bacterium
AAGGACAGGATTTTTTGCCTTTGCGATTGATGACAAAACCATATGCCTTAGATGAACAAACATATGCCAAATACCGTAAATTGATACATGAAAATGTATATGGATATTTTGTCGAAAAAATTTGATAATGATACTAAAATTATGTTTATTTTCTGCATAAAATATATATGGTTTGTATATGTGATTTTATAGATTGGAAAAATTTAGATAAAACTGTAAAATGTATCAAAAAAAAAGAGGAGTTTCTTTTTTAAAATAGAATATATACTTCATAAAGCAAATGCTTTTCAAAAATTTATCATTCAGTCGTTGCATAGAGATGGTATATCACCAACAGATAAAGGAGGAGATTGCGATGGTTCAAATTCTTGCAGGTGAAAAAGGTGAAGGTAAAACAAAAAAACTCATTACAATGGCAAACGAAGCGGGAAAATCCACAGAAGGAACGGTTGTTTTTATCGATGATGACAACAGTCGTATGTATGACTTACATTACAGTGTGCGTTTTGTAGACACTCCCAAATTTATTATGGAAGATCCCTTGGCATTCCGTGGATTTTTGTGTGGTATCCTTTCTCAAAACAGCGATATTCAAAAAATTTATATTGATGGCTTAAATCATATTGTGGAAAAAATTAGTGATACAGATTTTGAAAATTTTATACAGGAATTGGAAAATACAGCCAAATCCGTTGAAGTAGAATTGGTGATGATTATTAGCCGAAAAGCAGATTTGCTACCAGCATCTGTACAAAAATATTTAATTGCATAAAAATATAAAAAAGACTGTATTTTACAAAATACGGTCTTTTTTTATGGCATGATATTGCGAAAAAATGGTTTTTGTATATAATTGAAAACATAACAATCAATACTTTCTTTTTTACAATAATTATGTTAAAATAATTATAATATATCATATATTGTATCCAATTTTAAAAATTTATACCAAAATATGGTGCAGATATACGATTTTTTTTGTGAAAAATGAAAAGAAAGGTGATTGAATATGAACAAATTTCAGGAAATGTATCAAGCAAAATGTAAATCTCCTGCGGAAGTGGCAATGTATGTAAAATCTGGTGATGTTTGTGCTTGCCCTACTGGTTTGGAAGAACCCACTGCGATTGTGGAAGCGGTTGGCGAAAGAGCAAGAAAAGGTGAGTTGACAGGCGTTGTGCATCATGCAACATTGTCTGTAAAAGGTGGGCCTTTCTTAGACCCTGCATTGAAAGGCAAATATGATTATGTTTCTTGGTTTACAGGTGGCCCCGGCAGAAAAGTTGTGCAAGAAGGTATCCACACATATATTCCTTGTAATTACAGCACAATTCCTGGTTATTGGACAGATATACAGCCCAAACTGGATGTATTTTATGCAGAAGTTTCTCCTATGGACAAACATGGTTATTTTAGTTGCCCAATGGCAGGGGCGGAAGTTGTGGCAATGCGTAATAAAGCATCTATTATATTGTTAGATGTCAATGATCAGATGCCTCGTGTGATGGGGGATTGTTTAATTCACATTTCACAGGTAACCGCATTGTGTGAATCTTCCAGACCTTTGTTGGTATTGAACAACCCTCCTTTGTCTGATGATGATAGAAAAATCGGTCAAATGATTGCAGATGAAGTTTGAGACGGTGCACCATTACAGCTGGGTATTGGCGGTATCCACAACCCAGTGCGTGTATTACGGAAAGATAAACCAGACTAGACATCAGCTCCCAAG
>CAJMNV010000210.1 GCA_905214825.1 uncultured bacterium
GCATGCACTCTTGCACGCAACTCTGCAATACGAAAGGGTTTTGTCAGATAATCGTCAGCCCCTAACCCCAAACCATATGTGATGTCATGCTCCGTTGTTTTGGCAGTTAAAAATAAAATCGGACAATCCACACGTGACCGTATTTTTTCGCAAAAAACAAAACCGTCCATTTCTGACATCATAATATCTAATAGAATTAAATCATAATGTGTCAAACTGTCCAAAGGAACTTCAGTTGCAACCGTATAAACAGAAACATGATGTCCATCTTTCTGCAATCCATTTTTAATCAATTCCAAAATTGCAATTTCATCATCTACCGCAAGAATTGTTGCCACAATACCACCTTCTTTCCACAAAATTGAAAATCTATTATATCACATCACTGCAAATCAAAAAATATCATTGTGCTTTTGCCAAATAGTACTGATTGTTTACCTCTACCGCTACCATCTCAGATACAGCAAATCCTTGCACCTCATACACATCTGTATAAAACCAGTTTTCACGTTTTTGATGATTTTCCCCTAACCAATCCATATGATTTAATTCATTTTTTGATAGCGGCTTTTTGGTATCTGCATCAAAAGTGACATTTTGTGCAAGCACTGCCAAAAAATCACCCAATTTCTCTGTTACAATCGTTTCTTCTGTCATCTGATATGTGATACCATCACAGATGAGCTGTGTAGCGTTCTCAGGATTGATGACAAATGCATTGCTGCTGTTTTTTGCTGCTGCTTTATAGTCAAAAATGGCATCTGCTTCTGTAATGTGCTTTGTAGGAACTGCTTTGTGATATGCACCGTTCACATCTACAATCAAATAAGAATTGTCATTTGGTGCTGCATACACATTGAGAAATGGTACAATATACGCAGCATCGGGTGCTTTCTGTGTGATGTCTGCCAATGTCTGCACAGAAACTTCTATCATATTCTTTTGAAACAAAATTTGTCCACTTTCATTTACAGCAGCCATTTGGCGAATATAGCCAACCCAATCGCCCAAATCACTATTGGATACTGTGTCATGTAATATTGTATAATTTTTCGATTGGTAATCAAACTGTGTTACATTTTCTGTGTTCAAATAACACACAACTTTGTTATTGGAATATGTCTCTATTTTATTTTGTAAAGGCACACACCCAACCATCATAAAACATACTAAAGATAATAATCCCACACACCTCATACGATTTTTTCTATTCATCATTTTTCCCTCCGATGATATCAACCACACAATGATTACAATCAACAATTTTTTGTAAAAATCATATTCATACCATCACACCCCTTTCACAGCATAGGATACCAACAAATTTTGAAGATTTCATAAAGATTGGAACATAAAATAAATTGTATTTTTATATTCCGAATTGACTTCTTTTTGATATTGACATACAATAAAACAATATTTGATGGTGATGATACTGTAGAAGTATTACAAGGAAGTGAACACAAAAATGAAATATAAAAAACCAAAAATTCTGATATATTCCACACTGTTGTATCAAATACACACAAACGATGTTCCACCAAAAATGACAAGCAAAAAATTAAGTGAAATATTACAGC
>CAJMNV010000211.1 GCA_905214825.1 uncultured bacterium
AAGCAGGAGCCTATGCAGTACGAGAAACAAAGGCACCCAATCACTATATCATTGCAGAAACTGATATGCAGACGGTCAATTTGAAACCAGATGGAACAAGTGTTGTAGAAGTTGTGTTCCGCAATTATCCATATGGCAATATCTCTATACAGAAAGTAGATGGGGAAACCAAACAGCCATTGGAAGGTGCTGTATTTACGGTAACAACCGCAGATGGTGCATTGGTAGGCGACCCAACATACACAACAGATATAAACGGAAATATATTGGTACCAAACTTAGCCCCCGGTTCTTATGTGGTGACAGAAACGAAAGCCCCGGATGGTTATATACTATCGAAACAGCCAAAAACCGTGCAAATTGAAAAAGGTGACAAAGTATATACGGTTACATTTGAGAACTACAAAAAAGGCGGTCTTTTGATACGCAAGTTTGATGCAGATACAAAAGAACTGTTGGCAGGTGCTACATTTGAAGTCAAACATGCAGATGGCACAATGGTGGGTACCGGAAACGGTTTATATACGACTGATGAAAGTGGGACAATCACATTACCGGAATTAGAAAACGGTACTTATATCATCACGGAAACAAAAGCCCCAAAAGGTTATGCATTCAGTGATAAGCCGTCACAGACCATTGAAATTGATGATACCAAAACCTATACCGTGGATTTTTATAACCAGAAACAGTTAGGGGTACAGATTATCAAAATTGACAGCCAAACAAAACAGCCGTTACAAGGGGCTCAGTTCCAAATCTGGCATACAGGAGCATCTTCCAGTACATCGGTATCCGGCGGAACACCGGCAGGTGTATTGGTTGGTACATACACCACAGACAACAATGATGTGATTAACGTGGTACTGAAAGCAGGTACCTATGAAATCATAGAAACAAAAGCCCCTACGGGTTATCAAATAGACAGCCACAAACAGGATATTGTCGTCAAAGATGGGGAACAAACTTCCGTTACTTTTACCAACACCAAAATCGTGGGATTGGAGATTGTCAAAGTGGACAAAACCACACAAAAACCCTTACAAGGTGCAAAGTTTACAGTGAAAAAACCAAACGGGGAACATGTGGGCGATTATATAACTGATGCAAATGGCTATGTGGTGGTTTCCGGCGTGGAAAGTGGGACATATGGCGTGTCTGAAACAAAGGCCCCAGAAGGGTATGCAGTCAACAGTGTGAGCAAAAGAGTAGAGGGAAAAGCAGGAAAAGCAACCAGAGTGACATTTGAAAACAGCAAATTGGGTAATATTGTCATTCAGAAATTAGACAGTGCAACGGAAAAACCGATTGAAGGTTGTGAATTCTTAATTACCACCATAGAAGGTACGGAAATTGGGACGTTTACAACAGACAAAACAGGTCTGATACATTTACCACACTTAACAGAAGGTACTTATATTGCCAAAGAAACAAAAGCCCCAAAAGGCTACAATTTGGCAAGACCAAAAACATTTGTTGTGAAAGGCCAGGAGAAACAGTATGTGGAAGGTAGTGGAAACCAACAAACAGTGGTGAGATATAACGGTCCGTTAGGTATGAGCCAAATTATCAAAACCGA
>CAJMNV010000212.1 GCA_905214825.1 uncultured bacterium
CTTATTTATCATATATTTCTTTTTTCTCCAATTTGTTCCAAAAGCTCTTTTTCTGTTCTTACGCAATATGGACAAATCTGTGCTTCTTGTGCCATATCCTCCAACAAAGCCCAAAGTAATTCTTGATAAGATTGTTTTGCTTTTTTCTTTTTTGCCAAATGCGGCAAACGTTGTTCATTGATTTTTTTCAAAGACATCTCTTTGCCTTTTTTCGCCTCCATACGTTGCACCAAAGTCACCAATGCCGCATAACACTCAGCCTCATTCCATTGGCTATCGATATAATATCGCTTGCCTTGCAAGCCATATAGCACACGCAACCCATCATAATATCCCAATCGCATATCTTTTTTACTTTGTTCTTTATCAAACTGCAACATATTTGCCAATTTTTCTATAGGTGCCACAACCGTAATATTTACATCATCAGGAATTTTGACTTTCCGTTCCCAACCAAAACCAAATATACGTATTGCAATAATATCTTTATACCCTCTATCCAACAAACTATCCACAGGAATGACATTGTGTATCCCACCATCGGCATAATATTTCCCACCCAATGGTTGTTTTCGAAATGCTGGAAAATAAGCACTTGCCAACAACATATCATACAAATTTTTATCTTCCAATGTCTTTGCGTCCAAATCCAACGCCTTTTTATCGCTCAAAGAATATGTCACCAAATACAAATCCACATCAGATTGTTTAATTTTTTCTGCGTCCACCGTTTGCTCCAACAGATTTTGTAAAGGTGTACTATCAAAGCCTTTATTTTTCATCACTTCTGCCATATCTTTCAAAAAAGCAGGAATATCGCCCAAAGCCATATCTTTATCAAAAAAAGCCTTCATTTTTTCATCGTCCACATCAATCACTTGTGAAAATGTGATATTCTCCCAAAGATGCACTGCTTTTTTCAAATCTCGCATTGCCATCAATGCACCATTCAAAGCCCCCACAGAAGCCCCAGAAACAGCTTCATATTGCAAACCCACTTCATCGAAAGCCTGCCAGACACCAATTTCATAAGCCCCCTTTGCACCGCCGCCTTCCAAAGCGATAGCATATTTTTTTGACAAATCCAACTGCAATTTCATATCAATCGCCTCTATTCTGCTGTTTTTTCCAATGCCACTTGCAACACCTTTCCAGCAATGGGTGCTGCTTTTATCTCACCAATATCCTCAATCACAACCGCAATCGCAACACGAGGATTTTCGGCTGGTGCATACCCCACAAACCATGAATGGTCATCTCCTGTGGCATTTTCTGCTGTTCCTGTTTTGCCTGCAACCGTCACACCATTTACATTTGCCGCTTGCCCTGTGCCACGCTCCACAACACCAATTAACATATCTTGCAACAATTCTGTTTCTTTTTGTGTACAAATTTGTATCAATTTTTCTGGCACAGTTGTTTTTCCAATTTTACCGTTTGGGTATTGCACATGGTCTATGATATATGGACGCATCATCATGCCATCATTTGCAACTG
>CAJMNV010000213.1 GCA_905214825.1 uncultured bacterium
TTTGTTATATTGATAGCTGTAGACAGCAAAATTTTGATTGGTACGATTGCATTTGGTATCAACTCTGGGGCATATGTTGCTGAAATTATACGAAGCGGTATTATGGGTGTGGACAATGGACAGTTTGAAGCGGGGCGTAGTTTGGGTTTTAATTATATGCAAACAATGCGATATGTGGTGATACCACAAGCGTTCAAAAATGTATTGCCTGCATTGGCAAATGAATTTATTGTGTTGCTGAAAGAAACATCTGTTTCTGGTTATATTGCTTTGATAGATTTGACAAGAGCAGGCGATATTATCAGAGGGATTACATATAGTGCGTATATGCCTTTGTTTGCAGTGGCGTTGATTTATTTGGTGATGGTAATGTTCTTTACCTTCCTAGTAAACAAACTGGAAAGGAGATTGAGAAACAGTGAGCGATAATGCGTTAATTCGTGTACAAAATTTGGAAAAACATTACCGTGGTGGTAAAATAAAAGCATTAGATGGCATTCAAACAGAAATTCAAAAAGGTGAAGTGGTTGTTGTGATTGGGCCTTCTGGCTCTGGTAAATCCACATTTTTGCGTTGTTTGAATTTGCTGGAAGTGCCAACAGGTGGACATATTTATTTTGATGGTGTGGATATTACAGATAAAAAAGTGAATATCAATATCCATCGCCAAAGAATGGGTATGGTGTTCCAACATTTTAATTTGTTTCCACACATGACAATATTGAAAAATTTGATTATTGCACCCATGAAATTGCAAGGAAAAAGTGAGGCAGAAGCAAAAGAGTTGGCTTTGCGTTTGTTGGCAAGGGTTGGGTTGGAAGATAGGGCAGATGCTTATCCTTCTCAGCTTTCTGGTGGGCAAAAACAAAGAATTGCCATTGTGCGTGCATTGTGCATGCAGCCAGAAGTGATGTTGTTTGATGAACCTACTTCTGCATTAGACCCTGAAATGGTTGGGGAAGTGCTGGAAGTTATGAAGCAACTGGCACAGGAAAATATGACAATGGTAGTTGTAACACATGAAATGGGATTTGCGAAAGAAGTTGCAACACGTGTGATGTTTATGGCAGATGGTAAACAAGTGGAAGAGGGTACACCAAAAGAGATTTTTGAAAATCCACAGAGCGAACGTTTGCAAACATTTTTGGCAAAAGTATTGTAAGTAATTTTATAAAATCACGCAGATGTGTATGTTTGCGTGATTTTTTCTAATGTTTTTCACCATATAAAACTAGATATTAAAAAGTTAAAGAAAATGTATAAAACAGATGTATTTTAGGAGGCGATGATATTGGATTTAGAAAAAATCAGACAAATCGTAAAAAATTTACCATTGGATTTTGAAGAACAAATGCAATGGTCTATCAAAAGAAATGGTGTGTCAGAATATACGTTGATATATGCGTATAAAGGAAGTCAGTTTGTATTTATAGAAGTAAGTCTGTATTCCCATGCTAAGGCGGTTGAAAGGATGTGAGGAAAGCATTTCCAG
>CAJMNV010000214.1 GCA_905214825.1 uncultured bacterium
CAGCCTCTGTTATATCCGCAGTTGTAATATGACTTTTGTCAGTTTGTGTGATAGTGGTATGTACATATGCAGGAATATCCCATGTTACATATTCACCCAATACCATTTTTTTAGAATATGCTTCCAGCCAGCTTGGCAGTGCAATATCTTGTTTCGTTTGTAACAACATCACATCTGCACCAAGCAATGTCAACATATAATAAAATAAGTATTCTTGCACTTTCATAACATTATCTGCAATCACTTTGATAGAAGAACGTTCATGCCATTTGACAGGGTTATTTGCCATAACAAAATCCGTCCATATCATCAACTTCATAATAAAGTTGCGTTTTATAGATGCAGTATTGCCAGATTTGAATTTATCATATGCCATTTCCACTGTTTTTAATGCAGACCCCAATGCTTTTTGAAACGCTTGGTTGTCGTTTTCCGTATGAATTTGCATAGAAGTACCGTTTGTTTCCAGCCATTTTTCATAACAATTTAAATAATATTGTTTATCTGCTTCATGGATGTCCAGAGGCAAATCGTGCACTCTTTTATATAACAGTTGTTGGTTATGCATAGCTGTGTCAAGGATTTTATCCATATTTTGTATGTCATTTTTCAATGTATCATTTCCGCCAATGATACGTAAAAAATACACATCTCTATTGCCTTGGTTATATCCCCCTCGTACGCTTACAAAAGCAGATATAGAATGAATATCCATGATATTGTGTCTATAATTTATGAACATATTTTTGTACTCCTTGTTATGTATTCTGCATTTTTTGAAATTGTAGTTTTCAAAATTCTTTCTTTATATGGATAAAAGAGCATTTTGCATTTGATTGGCATAAGCATAAAATAAAATTCACATGTTTATAACTATATATTTTATTATATCAAAAAATAATACAGACGCAATACAGCAACAATAAAATTATATGAACTACCTCTTTAATTTTTACTTGTAAATGTACCAACAAAATCTGTATATCCCTCATAATAATATTCTGTATTTGGTATTATAAAACACAAATATTTCTTCGCAAAATATCTGTGTTTTTCATATTCTAACTGTGAATACCATACAAAAGTAAATAAGAATTCACAACCTAGCATATGTTATGTTTTTATTTCAAAAATGATATTTTCAGATTGCAAATCAAATTTACGACTAAACCATTTCCCCACCAAAAAAACATCATATTCACCAGCTTCCATCGTAACATCTGTTTTGTTATATTCTAATACTACAGTTTGTATGGTATTATCTGTTTTTTTCTCAAACAACAACTTGCCTTCCCCCAAACCATTGTTACAAGAAATATCCAACACTGCCTTTTCTGGAACAGAAATATGACAAATACAACTATTCCCACAAAATAATTTTACATTTGCTTCAAATTATCTTTCATCCAACATGGTAATATAAACCATTGTATAATGTTTTTCTTGA
>CAJMNV010000215.1 GCA_905214825.1 uncultured bacterium
GCCCATGCCCTGACAAAAAATTCTTTCCCCTTCTTCACTTTTTTCATCCTTTCTGTAAAACCATGCAACTACCTTTCCAAAGAAAGATAGCTGCAATCTATAAGAACACGTTGCACTTGCTTATTTTGCTTGTGTATTGTGTTTGTCTGCTACATCATTTCAATGTCCTGTTTTTGGCAATCTTGGCACATATGGTATATGGATTTTAATCGTCCAGTGACTGTTTGCCGTTACCACTTGGTCATGCCATCTGCCGGTTACATCTGCATAATTGGTAAATTGATACTGGTTTGGTAAGTTGCGTCCCACCGTCATTTGCATAGACATTGCTTCCATCAACTTAAATCCGGGTGCAACAGCGTCTTGGAATTCCAGTTTCACCTGTGTCACATATTCTCCGTTTCGCAATCCCATATTCTTTGCATACAAATCTATATGATGATGTTTGTCTGAAGTATAAACCCCGGGCAAATAGGTATATGCGGTATGCATATTCGTGGTATATGCAACTTTAAAATTGTATTTTTTGCTCCATAACCCTGTATCAAAGTATTTCACCTGTGCAGCCTTTGTATCCGGCAACTTGTCATGTACAGTGAATTTATCCAATGCAACATTGCTTTCGTTTCCAACACCTGTGATATAGTAATGGATGGTATCTCCCAAAGAGCAGGTACGGGTATCTGATGTTTTCTTAATGCCAACGCCCAAACGAATAGATGGATCTTTCGCAACCACAGATACAACCTGTCCTTGTTTTTGCAGGGTTACTTTCAATGGTGTTGGATTGATACCATACCAATTTGGTGCTTTCACTTCCTGCAATGTATAAGTGCCGATTTTCATTGGATTGGAAATGGCTGTACCATCTGCCCCTGTGGTGAGTCGGTCTACAACCATTCCTGTTTTATCCACGATGTTGTAAACTGCACCTGCAAGTGGTGTGCCACTGTCCCATCCGGTATGGTTGTTGTAATCTTGTGACAACTTCGTCAATGCGATTTTGCCTAAAATCGGCTGATTGGTTAATTGCAAAATGGTAGGTACACCATTGCCTGTGATTTGGAAGTTATAAATCGTGGCGTCACGTTCATAACCCGCCGGAGCTGTTTTTTCCTGTACGGTATACCAGCCTTCCGGCAAACTGCTGATGTTGATGATACCATTTTCATTTGTGGTATATTCTCCAATGATTGTGTGCAAACCATTGATTGTGGCATTTGCCGCATTGACACCGGCTGCCATCACAGTTTGTCCATATTTTCCTGTTCCTTGGTTGAGTGCCGCAATCACATATACAGCTCCCTGTACCGGCTGTCCTGTCACAGCATCGGTTTTGATAATTTGGCTCATACCTAACGGATCGTTATATATCACCACTGTTTGTTGGTTTCCAGTACCTTCAAGATACTGTTTATCTTGGTCTTTCACAACAAATGTTTTTGG
>CAJMNV010000216.1 GCA_905214825.1 uncultured bacterium
TTAGACGGAGGTATGACATAATGAAAAAGCAATACAAAGCATTATTTTTTGACTTAGACCGCACATTATTGGATTTTTCTGCATCAGAAAAAAAGGGACTCCATACAATATTTGCTGCACATCATATTCCATTCACAGATGAAATGCTTTCTTATTATTTACAAGAAAACGAAAAATTATGGTCTGCTTATGAAAAAGGCGAAATTGCAAAAGATACTATATTCCAAAAACGCTTTCCAAAATTGGTTTCCCATTTTGGGCTTTGTTTGAACGGTTTGGAACTTGAAGCTGCTTATCGCAAAACATTGGAAAATGGTTTTGATATGATAGATGGTGCTTTGGAATTGGTGCAAACATTATACAAAAAATATGAACTGTATGTTGTCACAAACGGTTTGCAAAGCACACAATATAAACGCTTGCACGCCACAGGGCTTGCACCTTATTTCCAAAAAGTATTTGTTTCTGAAGAAATCGGCTATCAAAAACCAAACAAATCTTATTTTGATTATTGTTTTCATGCATTGCCACACCTCTCTCCAAAAGATGTACTCATCATTGGAGACTCATTATCTTCTGATATTTTGGGCGGCAATTTGTATGGCATAGACACCTGTTTGATGAATGCAGAACATCTGCCCAACAACACAAATATTCTGCCGTTATATGAAATCCATCATCTTTTTGAATTATATGATATTTTGTCATAAAAAAAACAAATTTTATGAAAGAAATAAAAACTTCCAGACTAGAATTGTTTTTTGCTTAATACAATCCGTTTGGTTCGTTAATGCATTGTTTTTTACAATTTAAGCTGTTCCAATTACCAATATGAAATTGAACTGACTTTGGAAATATTGCGTGGAAAATAGAAAGCATGGTTTTACAAAGTATGGAACATAATCCTTCTTATACAACTGTAAAACAGTACAGAATCTTTAAGAGAATTTGGGACTGACTGAATTATCAGTACCGATGGTGGTTCTCTCACCGATGCGGCAAAATTCATGTAGATTTTTTATAAATACCCAGATTTGTTTCTTTCTCTTTGCCAAAATTGCGTAACAAAGTGCATTGGTATCACAACTACAAGTGGTATTCTGAAAGATGCACTGGCTGTAAAATCCATTGAAAGGATTGACGACAGTTTGGCAGAAATGTATGTACCCGCATCTGTAAAACCTGTAATCCGCTTATTTGCCAATATGATAGAGCAAAAACGTTCTCTTGTTATACAGAAATAGAGCATGATTTCGGTATTGCGTTTTACTTTACTGATTCATAGAGCTTTATTTTTCATAAATTTTCGACCCAGAAAATGTCTGGGTTGGAAATCCGCCTACAAATTTTTTTGAATGAATTTTTGCAGTTAACTTG
>CAJMNV010000217.1 GCA_905214825.1 uncultured bacterium
AAAGAATATAAAGAAATGTCTCAATATTATCAACAAGAATTAAAAGATTTGGAAGAATACTATACAGAAGAAATTGAAAAAGCAAAGGCAAATAAAAATTGGGAAAAAGTAAAAGAATTGGAAGTAGATGCAAAAGATGATATTTCTTGTATACAAGAAGAGCTAGAAAAATATGAAAATGTAGATGACTATATCGAGGATTTTAAAAAGCATGTAGCAGAAGTGACATCACCTGTGAGAGTGGTGGATATTCCCACAATGCTTGTGGAAGTGGACAGCGAATTTTTGGAGCGGGATATGACTTGGGAAGAGGTGAAACAGTCACTTTCTGAAACACCATTCCGTTTGCCAACAGAAGATGAATGGGAATATATTTGCAGTGGTGGAGAACGTATTTTTTTCAAATGGGGTAATCAACTGTCTGATGCAATTTTAAAAGAAATGTATGACATAGGCACACCAGCAGAAAATGAACAACATGATGAAATACAATATTTGCAGACCATTAGCAATCAAGCGGCATATATTGCGTATGATTCTTATCAAGTGGAACTGCTGGAACAAAAAGGTATGGGAAAAGGCGGTGATAGTGGTTGTTCTATATGCGGCGGCGATGCTGCAATGTATGTGATACCATGTTATAGTTGTTTTTACCAAAATGATGTTCCAGACAGAAAATTGTCAAATTGGTATTATAAAATCCGTCGTGTGTTGCCGATTACAGAATAATGGTGCATTTTTCAAAGTATTTCCAATCATACTGTTTTTGTATGAAATATTATTTACAACACAGCGTGTTTCTGATAGAATAATACGAAAAGCAAAAATAGTTTGGACGTGAGGATATGTTAGAAACATTACATCATTTGATGAAAGAATTGGTTGAATATGCAATATTGTTTTTAGAATTTACTGGTGTTATGGTGGTAGTGATTGCCTCTTTATTGGCAATATATCGTTATATCAAAAAAGACCCACATACAAGATTGAAATTGTGCCGTGCAATGGCGATGGCTTTGGAATTTAAGCTAGGGGGCGAAATTTTGCGTACAGTGATTGTACGGGAATTTTCAGAAGTGCTTTTGGTGGGGTGTATGATATTGTTGCGTGCAGGTTTGACATTTTTAATCCATTGGGCAATCAGCACAGAAGAAGCTGAGGAAGAAGAATATGAAGAACATTGCAGAAAACACATTGAAACAATGAAACGATTAAAAGAAGAAGAGTGTCAATGTAAACAAAAATAAAGATTTTGGGAAAAGGGCGTTTTTGGAAATGGTATCCGAAAAATGCTCTTTTTTTGAAACATAATACGGTTTTGATTGCAAAAATTGGAAAAAGCTGATATAAAT
>CAJMNV010000218.1 GCA_905214825.1 uncultured bacterium
AAATCCAAAATGTTTTTTGTCTTATCATTTCATTTGCAGTATACTGCACACCATTTGCTGTTTTTTTGATTTCTGTATTTTGTGGTACTATAATTGGTTGCTTTATGAAAAAAGAACCAATCAGCAAAACCACTGCAATGATGATACCCAATATACGAAATGTGGAAAATAGCCCGATTTTTTCAATCACACCATTTACAATACCACCAAGCACAATACCGCCCAGTCCGAAACCCAACAACATTGTCCCAGAAGCAACACCCGCTTTGTCCGGAAAACTTTTATTAACTGTACTGATAATACAATTATATCCCATTCCGACACCACTGCCACCAAAAACGCCATATAAAAGATACAATAAATACAGACTTGTTCTTGCGTTTTCTGGGTTTAGAAAAGATACACCAAAAAAACCGATAAACAACAGCACTGCGGCAATCCATAAAATTTTTTCTGCACTTATCTTTTTAGAAAGATTTCCTGCTACAAATGCACTCAGGCAGAAAAAAATCATAGAAATTGTAAATGTCATAGAAAGATTTTGTACCGTCCAATCTTCATAAATCTTGTTGAAGGGGGCACGAAAAATGGACCAAGCATAAATCAAGCCCAAAAACAAAAGCATAAACGTTCCAACAAAAAGAAGAACCCAACGATTTTTTCTTTCTTCCATATTTTTGCCTCCTACCGTTTATTGGATCTTCTCCAAATCTTCTGTTCCTCTGCCGCTTGAATGAGTGCCTCTCTAAAATCTGGATGTGCAATGGAAATCACCGCTTCTGCCCTTTGCCATGTGGGAAGCCCAGAAAGCTGTGCCACACCATATTCTGTTACCATACTAGGGGCTTGTGTTCTTGGTGTTGTAATCACATCACCATTTGTAAATTTGGGTAAAATACGAGAATGTACTTCTCCATTTTTATCTTGATATGTAGATGACATCGCCAAAAAAGCCTGTCCATGCTCTGCCATATATGCCCCTGTTACAAAGTCAAGTTGTCCACCTGTTCCGCTGATTTGTCTTGTTCCAGATGTTTCTGAACATACTTGCCCATACAAGTCCATTGCAATACAACCATTGATGGATACAAAATGGTCTAATTGTCGAATGGTTTCTGGATTATTGACATATCTCATAGGTGCTGAGAGTATATCAATATTATGATCAAGGAATTGATAAAGTTGCTCAGAACCATTACAAATGGAAAATACACCTTTGCCTTTGTTTAATAATTTCTTTTTATTTGTGATTTTTCCTGCTTGATACAGTTTCAAATATCCATCACTCATCAATTCTGTATGCATGCCAATGTCTTTTAAATCAGATTCTGCAATCAATTCACACAACTCA
>CAJMNV010000219.1 GCA_905214825.1 uncultured bacterium
AATGCAATCATACATGGTTATGAGGGCAAAGGTGGAACTGTGGAGTTGTATTGTGCGTATGATGATGAAAATTTATATATTGAAGTTGCAGATAAAGGGATTGGTATCGGTGATATATCAAAAGCAATGGAACCACTCTATACATCAAAGCCAGAACAAGAACGCTCTGGTATGGGCTTCACCATTATGGAAACATTTATGGACGAAATGCGTGTAGAAAGCAATGTGCAAACAGGAACACGTGTATATATGAGAAAAAAGTTGACCACGGAATGAGGTGGCAAATATGGACAGAACAAAAGCGTTGATTTTGCAAGCACAGCAAGGAAATCAACAAGCAAAATCTGTTTTGTTGGAAGAAAATTCCGGATTGATTTGGAGTATTGTTCGTAGATTTTCCAATAAGGGGCATGATTTGGAAGATATTTATCAAATTGGAGCGATTGGATTATTAAAGTGTATTGAAAAATTTGATTTTTCTTATGATGTAAAATTTTCTACATATGCTGTTCCAATGATATTGGGTGAAATTCGGCGGTTTTTTCGTGATGATGGTATGTTGAAAGTTAGTCGTCCATTAAAAGAAATTGCCATAAAAGCAAATCAATGCAAAGAACAAATGACAAAAGAAAAAGGACGAGAAATCACAATACAAGAATTGGCAGAAGCATTGCATATGACAATAGAGGAATTGATACCTGCATTGGAGTCCACAAAAGAGGTGGAAAGCCTTTCAGAAGTTTTGTATACAAATGAAAATGGAAACAACATCACATTATCTGACACATTGGGGGTTTGTGAAGAAGAAACCATTGTAGACAGATTGTTGTTACAAGAAATGTTAAATACACTTTCTGCAAAAGAAAGACAAATTATATATTTGCATTATTTTGGAGATAAAACACAAACAGAAATTGCCAAACAATTACATATTTCACAAGTACAAGTATCCAGAATTGAAAAGAAAGTATTGGCACAGATGAAAACCAAATTATATGGTTTTTACAAGAAATAAAATCAAATTTATACTTGGTGGTTTTCTTGATTGATAAAAAATATTTTTCGACATAAAAAAAGTTTTTTGAAAAAAACAAATTTTCTGCTAGACATTTATTGTCCCACGTGATATAATAAAAAAGTGAAAACTCCCCAATATTTTCACATTGCGATTAACGCAATCCCAATAAGAAATACCTTCTCTTTGTGAAAATGAGCAGCCATCGGCAGGTTGCTCATTTTCATTTGTAAAATAAAGTCATACAACAAAACCGTTGTTTTTGATATGTTATGAAAACAACGGTTTTGTTATGTTAAAATACCATTTTATCTTTTTCTT
>CAJMNV010000220.1 GCA_905214825.1 uncultured bacterium
GGCAGAAGTGCCTGCATCAGAAATGCACAAATATGCAACAGATTTGCGTTCTATGACACAAAGTAGAGGCGATTACAGACATTACTTTGAGCGTTATGAAGAAGCACCTGCAGAAATACAAAAAAGAATTATTGCAGAAAAAGCAGAACAAAAATAAATGATAAATGACTTGCAAACAGGGTGACGGTATGTTACCCTGTTTTTAATAAAGGAGGCGAAAGAATATGATAGATGTAGCAATCATTGGTGGTGGTCCTGCGGCATTATCCGCAGCAGTGAATTGTCGCCAGAGAAATAAAACCGTCACCGTATTTGGCAGAAGTTTGGATAGTTCGTTGTTATATGCAGCAGAAAAAGTTGATAATTATTTGGGTTTGCCAGATATGACAGGAGAGGACTTGCTCAATCAATTTTATGCACATGCTGTGAAAAGTGGTGTGCATTTTCAGGAATGTCGTATTACACAAATGCTGTCTATGGGCGAGTATTATATGATAAATGCAGATAACCAATTTATAGAGGCAAAAGCCGTGATATTGGCAACTGGTTTGAGCAAAAGCAAAGGCATTGCAGGAGAGGCTGAAAATTTGGGAAAAGGTGTAAGTTATTGTGCAACTTGCGACGGTATGCTGTATCGTGGCAAAAAAGTTGTGGTTGTGGCAGAAAATGATGAGGGTGAAGCAGAAGCAAATTTTTTGGCAGATATTTGTGATAGTGTGCTGTATTTGCCATTATATCAACCTGTGATGCAGTTGAAAGACAACATCAAAGTGTTACAAGGAAAACCAAAAATGGTATTGTCTGAAAACGGAAAAGTGATAGGTTTGGAACTGGATAGCGAAACAGTTGCTTGTGATGGTGTTTTCTTTGCAAAAAATTCTATGCCGCCAGATAGTTTGTTGTATGGTTTGGAAACAGACGGCAAAAATATTGTGGTAAATCGCAATATGGCAACCAATTTGCCTTTTGTGTATGCAGCAGGAGATTGCACAGGGGCACCATATCAGATTGCCAAAGCGGTGGGAGAAGGATTGATTGCAGCATTGTCCGCAGCATCTGCACTAGATGCGGCAGAACGTAAAAAAGCATAATCATTTCATTAGATTTTTAAAAATAAAAGAAAATAAGAGAAAACAGAAGAAATCAAAAGAAAAAATAGATTTTTGTTTTGATTTTCTTCTATTTTTTTTGAATAATTGGAAATACTATCAAAGCTGATGAAAAATAGAGTTTGAATATTCTCTAAAAAATGCTACGATAGTATCAGAAATTAGCACTCTATATAGATTAGT
>CAJMNV010000221.1 GCA_905214825.1 uncultured bacterium
TATGTGAGCTTTGAAACATTTTCCGCTGATGATGTGGAAATTAAATTGAATGAAAGTTTGGCAAAAGCATATGCAGAAAAAATTCATATCTTGGAAAATTTGTTGCAACAAAAAAATGAAGATATTGTATCTTTGACCGCAAGATTTCCAGATGTGATTGTGGTGGAAAAAGCACAAAAAGAAGAAGAAGTGATGTGGGCAGGGCTTTTGCCTGCATTGGAGCAAGCATTGGAAAATTTTATTGCCATGCGACAAAGAGAAGGCGAAAACCTCAAACAGGATATTTTGCAAAAAGCAAATCGTATACAGAACTTGGTAGATGATGTTAAAGTGTATGCACCAACGGTTGTTGTGGAATATCAAGAAAAATTGCAAAATCGTTTGAAAGAATTGTTGGATAAAGTGGAGGTTGACCCACAACGTTTGGCAATGGAAGTGGCAATATTCGCAGATAAAGGCTGTATTGATGAAGAATTGACCAGATTGGACAGCCATTTGAAACAATTAAACGAAATGATGGAACAAGGCGGACAGGTAGGCAGAAAATTGGACTTTTTAGTGCAAGAAATGAATCGAGAGTCAAATACCATTGCATCAAAAGCAAATGATATTCGGATTGTCAAGGCGACCATAGAACTCAAAAGCGAAATTGAAAAAATTAGAGAACAAATCCAAAATTTGGAGTGATGATATGGAACGAATACAGTTTTTAAATATTGGATATGGTAATATGGTTTCTGCAAACCGTGTCATCGCCATTGTGAGTTTGGAGTCTGCACCCATCAAACGTATGGTGCAAGATGCAAAAGAAAAAGGGAAGTTGATTGATGCTACATATGGTAGAAAAACAAGATGTGTGATTGTGATGGACAATGGGCATTTGGTGCTTTCTGCAAATATGCCGGAAACAGTGAGTGGCAGATTGTCAACAGAACAAAAAGGAGTATGAAGTATGAAAAAACAGGGTTTATTATTGATTATATCGGGCCCTTCTGGTTCGGGGAAAGGCACGATTGTGGAACAGTTGAAAGCAAAAGAAAATTTTTATCTTTCGATTTCTGCTACCACAAGAAGCCCAAGAGAATATGAACAAGAAGGTGTGCATTATTTTTTTCGTACAAAACAAGAATTTGAAAAAATGATATCAAATCAAGAATTGTTTGAATGAGCAGAATTTTGTGGGAA
>CAJMNV010000222.1 GCA_905214825.1 uncultured bacterium
TGTCAGATGTTTTCACCTGTTTGTGTACCATTTTGCACCTACTATGCGTACATGGAACCAAACCAGAGTCTATGCCAAAATCAGACAGCATCACCACTGCGGATTTTTGTTTTTCCATATTTTTCCTCCTTTTGCTATTTTGCTTTACATTTTTTCATGGTAATCAGCCAGAATGATATAACAAAATTGTATGCAGTGGAATCACCAACAGAACCAATGGTATAACCCAATATATCTTTTATTTTGTTTGTGTATGTGATTGCAAAGTGTTTGCAATATCGCTTTTGCATATCCTCTCCTATGATATGCCTTTGCCACACAAATACTGCCCATCATACAAGTATTTTCCGCCGCTGCTGCACTATTGCCATGTGCAATGATTTTACCATCTTTTTCTATGAACACATGAATACCTTCTTTCTGTTCCAAACGATTGATGAGCATATCTTTTTGTGCGTACAAATTTTTGATTTCTGGAAATGACATCAAAAATGTATAAATACGGTCAACATCTTCTAACGTTGCATATTGTATTGTAAATGGCACTGCCTGTTGTTTTTGTGTTTGATGAATATATAAGTTGTTATATATCACATTGCTTTTTTTGACAACTGCTTTACAACACAACGCACGATTTCTGCGTTCCCCATAATTGTAGTAATTTCATCACTGACCAATGTTGCAATTTTTTGGTAATCCAATACATTTTCTATGCCTGCCAAAATCAAATTTTGAAAATATTTCATAAAAACGCCTTGACATTTACCTGTCTGTTCTTGCACATATACCGTTTGAAATGGTTTATCAAAACCATATTGTTCAATATCTGACAGCAAAAATGTATGAAAAATCGGCTTTTCGTTCAGAAATTCATTTAACATGTTTCTGTCTGCTTCTGTACAAATTCTAATGTTAATCCCTTCTTCCTTTTCAACTTGTTCAACATGTTGTTTTATACAGACTATCCTCTCACACTCTTTCTGTCAATCTTTATATAATACTTTATCATTTTTTATTTATTTTATATCATTTTTGTTGTTTTTCATTAACTTTTTATAATAATTTTAAACAATAAAACAAACTATATGCGTTATACAAAGAACAATCTAAATTTGTTAAAAATGTATTTTTTATATAATTGAAAACTACTTAGTTTTATCTTAAAATATAAATATTTA
>CAJMNV010000223.1 GCA_905214825.1 uncultured bacterium
TATAAACCAACAGACCCCCCATTTTGTTTTTTCAAAAATGTGTAAAAGAAAAAAGAACCTGATTACACAGGTTCTTTTTTTGTATTTGGGGCGTCTGCCAATTCCACCACAACCATAATATAAGCATATTACATAAAATATAAAAATTTATTTGTCAAATGAAAAGAAAAAGAACCTTGTCAAAACAAGGTTCTTTTGATGCGGATGGTGGGACTTGAACCCACACGGTATCACTACCGCCAGATTTTGAGTCTGGTGCGTCTGCCGATTCCGCCACATCCGCATAAGTAAGTTACTTGAACATAATACTACAAAAAAATATATTTGGCAAGTGTTTTTTGAAAAAAATTTATTTTTTTTGAAAATTTTTGTTGCGTTATTAAATTTTGATTGTTATATCAATAAAAAACCGACATTGCAAACAAAAGCAACATCGGTTTTTTGTGCGTATATTACATTTTTTCAGGTTCGGGATATGTTTCACCAAATGTGTCCACAGTCACACATTCCATCACTTGGTCTTCCACTGGTCTATCACCACGGCTGGTTTTTGTTTGTGCAATGCGGTTTACAATGTCCATACCTTCAATGACTTTACCAAATGCGGCATATTGTCCATCCAAATGTGGGGAATTTTCATGCATGATAAAAAATTGAGAACCTGCACTATTGGGGTGCATAGCACGTGCCATAGAAAGCACACCAGGTTCGTGTTTCAAATCATTTTGAAAACCATTATAAGCAAATTCGCCACGGATACCATAACCAGGACCACCTGTGCCAGTACCATCGGGGCAACCGCCTTGTATCATAAATCCACGAATGACACGATGGAAAATCACTCCATCATAAAATTTGTTTTGTATCAAAGAAATAAAGTTGTTTACAGTATTGGGGGCAATTTCAGGATATAATTCTGCTTTGATAATGCCTCCGTCTTTCATTTGTATGGTTACAATGGGATTTTTTTCCATTTTCATTCTTCCTTTCTGATTTTGAAATTT